>JAAERL010001005.1 GCA_024230435.1 Desulfobacteraceae bacterium | reverse complement strand
TATGTCTTTTTTCCCGTCTTCTGCGTTATGCCAAAGGTGCGAATACGTTAAGTATGCAAACTGATCATCAATCTTTGGCGCGCCTTGAATACGAAAAAAAATCGAAGCTCAATCTGGTATATTCTTTTCCGCCAATCGCCTAAGAATGGGGGCTTTTTGATTTCCCATTTCTAAACGTTTTGGGGAGTTGATGTTGCTTCTGAGTTTAAGTAAAAATGAATACTTGAAAACATGGGGGGCTTTTTGGGCAGTCTTTCTATTGCTGTTGCTCAATGTTGGATATAGTGTTGTTATTGGGCCAATCGGCGAGCATCAGCTAGCTTTGTTTGATTGGCATGATGGACAAAGCCATGTCGTTATACCCGCCGGGCGTTTTATTTTATCCTATGCTTGTACTTGGTTTATTTCTATCTTATTGCTATTTTTTTTCCCCCGTAAAATCGACTCGAAATCGGCTGCGTACCTGATCATTTGTACGGCCCTGATCGTTCGATTGTTATTGATTCCCCATCCGGTTTCCGATGATATCTACCGTTATCTTTGGGAAGGGCGAATGCTGGCATCAGGGGTGAATCCATACCTGAAGCCGCCTTGTGACACTTCTTTATTGATCTTTGCCCGGGATGATATCTACCACTCATTAATTAATCATCCGCAGTTGCCGGCAGTCTACCCCCCGGGAGTACTTTATCTATTCTCTGCCATCGTTCATATATGTTATCATCCCTTGGCCGTGAAGATTCTCATGATAGCGTTTGATATGGGGGCGCTGGTTTTATTGCTGGCCTTGCTGCGCCATCGTGGCTATCGCCGGCGATGGGCGATCCTTTACGCTTTTAATCCTGTTGTTTTGTATAGTTTCAGCGGGCAAGCTCATCTGGACGCCATACAAATTTTTTTTATCCTCTGCGTAATTTTTTTTTATGATCGCCGCAAGTGGTTCTGGATGTTTTTGTTTGCCGGGTGGGCAGTTCAGATAAAATACATTGCAGTCATTTTTCTTCCATTTCTTTTGCGAAAAGATAACTGGCGATACTGCCCGGTGATGTTTCTATCCATGGTATTGCCGTATCTTCCATTTTTGATCCGGGGTGAATTTTCTACCGGCAGTTTATTAACGTTCGGTACCGGGTTTGCTTTTAATGGCAGCTTGCATGGCCTTTTCAGAGTAGTATTTGGCTCAATTGCACCCGCGACCTATGCCTGTATCGCTGTAGCCGTGGCTGTGCTGTGTTTTGGATATGGATATTATCATCCTGAATTAAATAAAAAATTCAAGGATGAACCGGTATCCGGTTTTTTCTTTGCAACGGGGGTTTTATTGCTAACCATGCCGACCGTTCATTTTTGGTATCTTTCATGGATTGCGCCTTTCATCGCGTTGCGGTTCTCGGTTGCCTGGATGTTGCTTTGTTTGAGCATCGGGTTTTATTTTGTTGCAAATGGATATTTGCATCACACGGGCCGTTGGCATCTGCCACTGGTTTATCAACTGCTGGAATGGCTTCCTGTTTGGGTGTTAATCATTTTTCAAGGCGGGCGCCGGGTATCGGCAATCCGGGCGCCTTTTGATTTGAGTTCTCCAAAAACCGTTTCAGTCCTTATTCCCGCATACAATGAACACGAGATCATTGCCACGTGTATTGATTCTGTCATTGGCCATGAGGCGGTTGCAGAAACAATTGTTATCGATGGAGGGTCAAATGATCGAACCCGGCAAGCGGCTATACGCGCCGGCGCCAGAGTTATTCATCATAGCATGCCCGCTCAAGCCGGCGGAGGCAGGGGAGGACAAATCGCGGCTGGGGTTCAGGCCGCCACAGGTGATGTAATTGTTGTACTGCATGCGGATACGCTATTGCAGCACAAGGACATTGACGCCATGTTGATTATTCTTGCACGTCAACCTTTTATAACAGGAGGCGCTGTGGGAGGCACATTTGACACAACAGGCTGGAAATTCAGGGTTTTGGAATTTTTAAACGACGCAAGGGCGGTTTTTTTAGGAATCAGTTTTGGAGATCAAGTGCAGTTTTTTCGAAAAAAACCCGTAACGTTTTTGAATCTGTATCCTAATTTACCGCTTATGGAGGATGTAGAACTTAGTTTGAGGCTTTCTAAAATCGGGCGCCAAACCTACCTGTTCGGCTGCTCGTCAATTTCATCGCGTAAATGGCGTAAATTCAGATGGAAACGGATTTTACTGATTTTATCGTTGTTTACCAGGTACCTGATAAATCGCTTCATAGGAGTGCCTGATACGGCAGCGATGTATCGGCGCTATTATTCAAACAAGTAACGCCCATTTTCCGAATAGCAAGTCTGAAAAATTTACAGCTATATTCAAGTCTTCAGGTAACGGCTATTTATGCTCCTGATAACGCTCAGTATTTTACTTCTTTCCATGGATCAAAGTAAGTTTTCCCGTCTTCGCGCCGATCAATAAATGGCTCGGTTACCGTATTAAAAGCGGTCCGTTGGTTTAATTGATCGCACTCATTGGGGCAGCTCATTGTGCCATTGCGTTTTTTAAAGAGTACCTTTTTGCAGAAAGGGCACCTTTGAAGGTCTTTGATTTGGTTAAATGTATCTTTTTTTTGTTTTTTTCCGATTCTGAAGAATCCAAATACTCTCATATGCATACCCCCATTATTTTATGCAGTTCAAAACCAGACAATCTTTATTTTGCAAATATTGTGCCAGAGCAAATAGCGCGTCAACATTCGAAATGTTACAAAATAGAGTCAAAAATGGGTTTTTTTTTACATAATTATTGAATAAAAAAAGTTTTACTGGGTAATTTAGGTTATAATTTTGTATTTCAGAATGAGTTTTACGGTAAATATATAATCAACAGAATGCTTCCGGGTTTATGGCTCCTGCACCGGCAATGCCGTTTGGTATTTTAACGTACCCAAAACAAAAGACGAGTTAATACTTTGGATTCCCTCAAGACAAGCAAGTTTTTTAAAGGTGAACTCCCTGTAATCCTTTACGCTTTTTAAAGCCACCTTGAGAATATAATCATCCGCACCGCTAACTTGATGGCATTCCAAAACCTCTTGCATCTGCAAAATTTTAGTCGAGAATTTATCCACATACTGTAACTGATGAGCTGTCAGGGAAACCCGAATAAATGCGATTACTCCGACTCCGATCAAGTCGGGGTTTAACAATGCTACATATTGTGTGATGACGCCGGATGATTCCAATCGTTTGACACGTTCTAACATAGCCGGTGGGCTGATGCCTATATTTTTGGCTAAATTGGCGTTTGTTATGCGGCCTTGAGTCTGAAGGATGCGAATAATTTTGAGATCTATAGCGTCCAGTTTCATATATAATCCTCTAAAATTAGTGATGATTATTTCTGTTTAATAAAAACGGCATTTTTGTTTTTAAGACTAATTTAATAAAAACAAATGGATCAAGAACAATATCCATTCCAAAAAAAAGTCTATCTCAAAAACCACATTCTTGGTGGTTGCCGTGATGGATTTATTTTCATTTTAATCAGCTGTTTTTTACACCCAGAATCCGGTGCTGGCAATGTCTTATTATATGTGATAGCTATCGGCTTGTGCTATTTTTGTTAGTATTTTAGCTGCCAATTTTGCAATGCGCCCATTAACAATGACTAAAACCGGCTTGATCACTGAAACCGTTCGCGGGATTGTAGACAGAGTTACTTATCACAATCCGGATAACGGATGGTCTGTGCTGCGTGTTTGCCCATTTAACAGTCCCGGCCAGCACGAAACCGTCATTGTCCATCAAACAAAGGTATTTGCCGGTGCAACCATGGAATTTCGCGGCGCCTGGACCATGCATCCTAAACATGGCCGGCAATTCCAGGCCGCGGAAGCCTTGGAGAAAAAACCGGCAAGCAGCGCCGCACTGGAAAAATATCTCGGATCGGGACTCATTAAAGGAGTTGGGCCCAAAACTGCGAGAAAGATTGTAAAGCATTTCGGCAAAGAAACCCTTGAAATATTTGAAAATGAAATTTCACGGCTGACCGAGGTCCCCGGCATCGCGCATAAGAAACTGACTATGATCACAGATGCCTGGACTAATCATCGGGCAATTCGTGAAGTCATGATGTTCCTGCAATCCCATGGCATTAGCACCTTGTTTGCTGTTCGTATTTATAAAGAATATGGGGACAATGCCATTGACTATGTCATGCAGGACCCTTACCGGCTTTCCAATGATTTTTACGGTATCGGTTTTTTTTCAGCCGATAAGGTGGCGCTGAGCATTGGTCTTGAGCCCGATAGCTCCCAAAGGTTCATTGCCGCGATAAAACATGTATTGGCCGCCGGCAGTCAATTGGGGCATTGTTACCTTACACAGGCGCAGATTTATACGCAGGTAAATGATCTTTTGGAATTAGACCCGGGCGAAAAGTTCAATAAACTGCTCAGGCAAATGGAGCATGACGGTCATCTCATGGTTCGCATTAACATGACCTGCCAAGGTCTGACAGAACATTGTTATTACAGCAAATCGCTCTATTTCGATGAATTGTATGCGGCCAAAAAAATTGCAAGCATGGGCCGGGCCCCTGCTGTTGACCAGGATCGGGTTGAGCATTGGATCAGCAGGTATTGCAAAGCAAAGAACATCCGGCTCAGCGAACAGCAGGCGGCCGCTATCTATGGTATTGTCACTGAAAAGTTTTCTATTCTCACAGGCGGGCCCGGAGTAGGAAAAACCACCACAACGCTCGTGCTGGTTAAGCTGGTTGAAGCGATGGGGCTCAAAGTGCTGCTTGCTGCTCCCACAGGCCGGGCTGCGCAACGCATGAGCGATGTCATCGGCAGGGAATCAAAAACGATTCATCGGTTATTGGAATGGAAGTTGGGCAGATTCAAGAAAAATGAAGATGCGCGCCTCGATGCCGATTTTCTGATAGTCGATGAATGCTCCATGCTCGATATCAATCTTACGGCTTCGTTGCTCAGGGCGGCGCCCGGACACTGCCGGATAGTGTTCATCGGAGATGCCGATCAACTAGCCTCCGTAGGCGCGGGCAATGTTTTAAAGGATCTGATTGCTTCCAAAAGAGTTGCCTGTTTCAGGTTAACCCAAATTTTCAGGCAGGCGGAACAATCACTGATTGTCAAATATGCTCATCAGATCAATCGCGGGGATATGCCTTACATAGACTCTCCCTTTAAAAAACCGCAAATATGGCAAAACGGAAATGATTGCATTTTTATTGATTCTGAGCAAGCAACACAAGAACAGCTCAAGTTTGTGTCAAAAGTCAAAAGGTTCTACACTCCTTTAAATGCCTCCGCTGAAACACAGACGCCTGCACAAGAAGCAAGTCTTTATGAATTTCGAGCAAATGAACCAGTCGAGCCTTATGAAACAGAGCTTGTCATTCCTGAAAAATTCAAGCATGTGAGCCTTGATGCAGTCTATAACGCAGACACCCGGACCGATGAATTAATGGCGGTGATAAAGCAGGTGCACCCGTGGTCATCACTGCATTATGGGCTGAGCGCCACCGATATTATCAGAAAGCTTTATCTGGATTGGATACCTAAATATTTGGGCGCCAATTGTGAAATTCAAGTGCTGGCGCCCATGACAAAAGGCAGTCTCGGCACTTTGAGCTTGAATGCCATGATTCAGGCGGCAGCCAATCCTTTTGCGCAAGGCAAACGTCAACTTAAAGCCGGAGAAAAAATTTTCAGAAAAGGTGATCGGGTGATACATCGCAGGAACAATTATGATCTTGGCGTTTTTAATGGCGATATCGGGGTCATCGATCAAATTGATAATGAACAAATGACGTGCATGGTATCTTTTTTTTCTGATCAAAGAAAGGTTCTCTACAAGCGCAGTGATATCATGGAGCTGGATCTGGCTTATGCCATCACCATTCATAAATCACAGGGCAGTGAGTTTGAGGCCGTAATCATTCCGGTGCTTACCCAACATTTTAAGATGCTTTTCCGAAACCTGATCTATACGGGTTTGACAAGGGCACGCAAATTTGCAGTTCTGGTTGGAACGCGAAAAGCTCTGGCCATGGCCGTCAAGAATCAAGACACCAGCCTACGGCAAACCGCTCTCAGGCAATTGCTGGAAAACTTTCATGGTTCAACACTATAATCTATCGCATCTTGCCTATAATACCGGATATTTTTAGAACAACGATACTTTGCATTTCCCACAGGTACAATTAGGCCGGCGAGTTAGATTTTTATCAGCCAAAAATTAATAAAATTAAGTTACGTCTCATTTTTTGGAATAATATATGTTTTTATTGACATAAAGGTTAATAATATAATATACAGTTTTATATTATGAGCGTTACCTGTAAAAGTATCAATTATTAACCAGCGGAGGAGTTTTTGTGAGCATTGCCGATAATTTAAAAGCTATTATGTCCAAGTCGTCGCTTATCCGTGAAATGTTTGAAAAAGGAGCCAGGCTCAAACAGCAGCATGGTCCTGAAAATGTATACGATTTTAGTATTGGAAATCCCAATTTACCGCCTCCTGCGGCCTTTTTAGAAGGGTTGACCAAGGTAGCGGCAATCCATGACCAGGGCGTTCATGGGTACATGCCTAATACCGGTTATCTTGAAACCCGGCAGGCCGTGGCGGATTTTGTTAATCGTGATCAGGGCGTTGAGCTTTGCCCGGATGACATCATTATGACCTGCGGTGCGGCCGGAGGCCTGAATGTTATTTTCAGATCATTGCTCAATCCAGGCGAAGAGGTGATCGTTCCTTCACCTTACTTTGTTGAGTATGATTTCTATGCCGCCAACGCTAATGCTGTTTTGAAAAAGGCGCCTGCCAAGGCGGATTTTTCGCTTTCCATTTCCGGCATAGAGTCAGCCCTTAATCCCAAGACCAAAATTGTTTTGATCAATTCGCCCAATAATCCCACCGGCCAGGTTTATTCGGCGGAAAGTCTAAAGAGGCTTGGAAATCTGCTCGAAAAAGCCAGCAGGGAATTTAATAAAACCATTTACCTGGTTTCAGATGAGCCTTATCGGCGGATCGCCTATCAGGGTGTGGAAGTTCCCAGTATTTTTTCCTTCTATAAAGACAGCATATTTACAACGTCTTTTTCAAAGGATCTTTCAATCCCCGGAGAGCGTATCGGCTATATTGCCACAAATCCGGATCTTACCTATAGGCAGGACGTTTTAAACGCCATGGCTTTGTCGAATCGAACCCTTGGCTTTGTAAACGCACCGGCGCTGATGCAGCGGGTTTTACCCTTGTGCCTTAATGCAAGCGTAGATATGCAAGCTTATACCCGCAAGCGTGATTTGCTTTGCCAGGGATTGTCCTCTTGCGGCTACGAATTTTTACCTCCGGCCGGAACATTTTACGTGTTTGCCAAGTCTCCTATTAAAGATGATCTCGCATTTGTAGAGGCCTTACAGGAAGAGCGCATTATTGCCGTACCGGGCAGCGCTTTTGGTTGTCCTGGATTTTTCCGGCTGGCGTTTTGTGTAAAAGACGACACCATAACGCGATCTATTCCCGGCTTCAGAACCGCTTGCCAGCGCGTTGCATAATTTGTCTTTAACAGGACCGCGTTTTCTACTCAATCGCCGATTGTAATTTATATAAGGAGCAATTTACGATGAAAAAACTTCTATCCGGCAACGAAGCAGTTGCTTTAGGCGCTTTTGAAAGTGGCGTCAAAGTCGCCAGTGCTTATCCTGGAACACCAAGCACTGAAATTATGGAAAATTTTGCCCGCTACGAAGGCGTATACGCCGAGTGGGCCCCAAATGAAAAAGTCGCCATGGAAGTCGTTGTCGGCTCTAGCATGGCAGGGGTTCGCGCCCTTACGAGTTTAAAGCATGTCGGGCTCAATGTTGCGGCGGATCCGTTAATGACATTGACCTATATCGGCATAAAAGGCGGATTGGTTATTGCCTGCGCCGATGACCCCGGTATGCACAGCTCTCAAAATGAACAGGATAACCGCTTTTATGCCCGTTTTGCTCAGATTCCCATGTTTGAACCCTGTGACAGCCAGGAGGCGCGGGATATGATGCCTTTGGCGTATGAGGTTTCAGAAAAATTTGATACACCGGTTTTGATGCGGCTGACGACCCGGATTTCTCATTCCAAGGGCGTAGTTGATACATCTGATAGTAAGGTAAGCGATACATCCGAACGTTACGGGTTTGAAAGTGATTTGAAAAAGTTCGTGATGATTCCGGCCCATGCCAGGGCCCGTCATCCCAAATTGTTGGAGCGGGAACAAGCGCTCCAAAAAATTTCAGAAAAATCTGATCTCAATTTTATCGAATGGGCGGATCGTTCGGTAGGAGTGATTACCAGCGGCATTTCTTATCAGTATGTGAAAGAAGTTTTGCCTGATGTTTCCATTTTGAAACTGGGTTTTACGTACCCGCTGCCTGAGCAAAAAATCAGGGATTTCGCCAAGCAGGTGACCAAACTTTTTGTGGTGGAAGAATTGGAGCCTTACCTGGAAGCAAAGTTGCGTGAATACGGTATTGAAGTTGCCGGAAAGAAATTTTTTTCCCGAATCGGAGAATTAAGCCCGGAAAGTGTCGGTAAAGGTTTTGAAAAAGCCGGCGTGTTGACTGAAAAACTGCCCTCTTTGCGCCCCCTTTCCGCGGACGTCCAAATGCCCCGGCCTCCGTTAATGTGCGCCGCATGTCCTCACAGAGGTCTTTATTTTGCATTGAACAAACTCAAGGCCATCGTTCATGGGGATATTGGCTGTTATACCTTAAGTGTTATGCCACCGCTTAAATCCATTGAAACCTGCCTGTGCATGGGAGCCAGTATCAGTATGGCCCATGGTATGGCCAAGGCAAAGGCTGCAGCCGGAATTGACGATCAGCGCCCCATTTTCGCCACCATTGGCGATTCTACGTTTTTTCATTCCGGCATCAACAGTCTGACGGATGTGGTCTTTAACCAAAGCAATGTCAATGTAGTGATTCTGGATAACCGTATTACGGCAATGACTGGCGCTCAGGTAAATCCCGGCTCAGGCGTTACCCTTCAGGGTGAGCCCACTGCGGCCATTGATCTTGAAAAGCTGGTCCGCTCTCTGGGGGTTGAACGGGTACGTGCGCTGGACCCGTATGACATTAAAGGCACAATAGAGATTTTAAAGGAAGAGGCAGCCATCGAGGGGCCATCGGTGATGATTTCCCGGGGACCTTGCGTACAAATGACAAAAGCCAATCTTAATCCGGTTCACCAGGTAAATGAAACTGATTGTATCGGCTGTACGTTGTGTTTGAGGCTTGGCTGTCCCGCCATCAGTCAGGGTGACGTAATTTCAAATAAAGACGGCAAAAAACCCATACACTATGCTTGCATAGATCCGGTTTTGTGCCGGGGCTGCACCATGTGCGCGCAAGTGTGTAAGTCTAAGGCCATTAGTGTTAAAAGCTCATATCCCAAGGAGTAGCAACCATGACAAAAAATAAAAAAACAACGAATATATTGATCGTGGGAACCGGCGGACAGGGTGTCGTGCTGGCCAGTGAAATTCTTTCCTATGTGGCCGTTGAGAGCGGGTTTGATGCAAAGAAAAGTGAAATACACGGTATGTCTCAACGCGGAGGAGTCGTATCTAGTCATGTGAGGTTTGGCAACAAGGTCGCCTCTCCAACGATTATGGCCGGAGATGCCGATATCCTGCTTTCATTTGAACTTGCAGAGGCCGTACGATGGCTGCCATATCTGGCGCCGGGTGGAAAAGCAGCGGTCAGCAACCAGCGTATCGTGCCGCCGATAGTGACAATGGGCGCTGCGGATTATCCCGGCAACCCGGAAAAATTAATTATTGAACAAGCCCGGGATGCGGTCATCACCGATGCCCAAAAAATAGCCGGAGACTTGGGCAACACCAAACTGGTGAACACAATTATGCTCGGTGTTATTTCCAATTATTTAAACCTGCCGAAAGAAAATTGGAAAAAAGTGATTAGTGGCGCGGTCCCCCAGAAGTTCAGGGACCTAAACCTGGTGGCTTTTGAAAAAGGCTGCGAGTTGGGCTAATTGCAGAACCAAATACAACATGATCTGATTACGGAGGTTTTATGCCGGAGTCCCCTTTAAATAGTAAGTCCGCCGCAGCCGTGGCGCAGATACTTGAAAATGCCCATGGGCAGGGGCGCACAATGCTTTACGAGCATGAAGTTTATGCCATATTGATGAATTTAAGACTTAATGTGCCCACACATCACTTAGTAACACAAGCGTTGCAAATAACACCGCAGCTGCTATCAGGCTATAAAAGCGATAAGCTGGTTTTAAAAGCGGTTGCTCCTGATATCGCCCATAAGCAAAAGGCCGGAGCCGTTGAGATTGCAGTAAAAGATCTCGATTTTATAAAGTTTTGCTTTGACCGGATGAAAAAAAGGCTTGAAGATGCAGGTCACCGTGTAGAGGGTATTTTGCTGGTGGAATTTGTAGAATATTCCAAGGATCTTGGTAATGAAATTCTTTTGGGTTTCCGGGAAAGCGACGCCTTCGGGCCGGTGATTTCCTTTTCAAAGGGGGGCAGTGACGCCGAGCATTTTGCTAAAAGCTTTTCACCTCCCAATTTGATCCGGGCCCCTATTGATCGGAAATGGGCCGAAGCCTTGCTATACTCTACGCGTATTCAGGAAAAATATGCCCAAGAAGGCAAAAAGGACTATACTGCCAAAGCCATAGAGGCGGGCTTGAAATTCAGTGATCTGGCGGTTTCTTTTTCAAAGTTTTTTGACAGCGGTTCTCGCTTTGTGATTAAGGAATTTGAAGTTAACCCTTTTATTTTCGACCCCCAAGGCCGGTTTCTGGCCCTGGATGGTTATGCGGTATTCGAGCCGCGTCACACAACCTATGACAACCGGTTGGAATTTGCGCCCGCTTCTGTGGAGACAATTTTCAATCCGGAAGGTGTTGCAGTCGTGGGAGTGAGCACTCAAAATCAAGAGGCTCCGGGAACCATTATCGCCAACAATCTCGTGGCTCTTGGAAGAGATGATGTTTATTGTGTCAATCCAAAAGGAAATGAAATCCGGCTGGAGGAAAAAGTTCTGCCCATTTATCCGGCTGTAGACCAGATTCCTGCGCACATTGAACTGGCGGTGATTAGCGTTCCGGCCAAGTTTGTTTTAGATGTTGTCAACGATTGCGCCCGTAAAGCTGTCAAGGCGATTATCCTGATTCCCGGCGGATTCAGCGAAACCGGTAACAGTCATGGCGAAGATGTGGAACATGAGATTCTGGCAATTGCCAGAAAAAACGATATGCGTCTTTTAGGGCCCAATTGTCTGGGAGTTGTCTATCTTGGAAACGAGGAAGCACCGGGAATTAATACCTTTTTTATACCCGAGAAGAAACTCAAACTGACTTCGGGACAAAACCGCCGGGTTGCGCTTATTAGTCAAAGCGGTGCTTTAGGTCTGACGGAGCTGCACAATTTGCGCCATAGCATATCGCCTCGGGCCATTGTCAGTTATGGTAATCAACTGGATATCGATCCATCCGATCTAATTGCCTATTTCGGTAATTCGGATCAGGTTGACGTTATCGGCTGTTACATAGAAGGCTTTAAACCGGGCGCGGGAGCACGGTTTTACAATGAAGCCAGCCGTTGCCCCAAACCGGTGATTGTTTATAAAGCAGGCCGTACCGAAGCAGGTCAAAAAGCGACCCAATCTCATACTGCCAGTATGGCCGGAGAATATGCCGTTGCCAAGGCTACAATGAAGCAGGCAGGCTTGGTGGTTGCCGAAACTGTTATGGAGCATAAGGACTTGATAAAGACCTTTGCCCTGTTTAATGATTTTTCAGTTACCGGTAATCGTGTGGGCATTATCGCCAATGCCGGATATGAAAAAACCTATGCCGCTGATAACCTGGGCGGTCTTGAGGTCGCAGTTTTTGACGAAGCCACTAATCAGGCGCTGTCTGATATTATACCGCCGTTTGTATCTGTGGACCCCTTGCTGGATTTAACGCCAATGGCTGATGACAGTTTGTTTGAACGCAGCATAGACACAGTATTAAGCTCCAATAAGGTCGACTGTCTTTTTATCTCCATTGTACCCCATACGCCTGCATTAAATACCACGGATGAAGAAATGGCCGATGATCCGGAAAACGTCGCCTTTCGAATCGTCCGGCAAGTGCGTAAACATCGCAAACCGGTTGTGGTTTCCATATGTATCACGGCAGGAGCTGATGTGGTTTACAACCGGTTCGGCCAAGTTCTTGAAGAAGGCGGCGTGCCAACCTTTTTATCAGCCAGCCAAGCTATGTGTTGCCTGAATGGATTTGTTCGTTATCGCATGATGAAGAATACCGGGAACTATTCAGAATGGCTTAAATAGTATCCATTTGTTTTTAAAGAGGAAAAAATTATGCGCGGCATGGTTACTTTTAGTATAACTCAAAATAAAATTATCCCGGATAATACAGTTGGCGCCGAGTTAAATAATGCTTTAAATTTATCAAAACTCGAAGCTATCGGTTTAGGGAAAATTTTTGTTCAATCCCGTCAAAACACTAAAAACAAAACAAATGATCAAGGCAATTTTTGGCTAAATCTGAAAGGCATTCACGCAGACCAATCTGTTGACAAATCAGCCAGAGTAAGAATTGGACCCAAATAAACAGCACCGGAAACTTGTTATAAGGGTTTTCTAAAATGAAAAACACTACCGCCCCGGAGGCTATGGCTTCCGGGGCGGTTGCGTTTAGAGCCTTTGCCAAGCCTCCAATTGTTTGTATGGTAAAAAGTAAAAAATGGCGCCATACTAAATTTTAGTGTTTTTTAACGGCAATCCCCGGCAATTCATTGCCGGGAGCAGTCACCGGAGGGCCTCAATGAAATGCCGGGCAATTATTGCAGCGATGGTGTTAGCAATTCCGGGGTGTGCATCTTTGATGCCTGACACCTACCCGGAATTAATTGATGCCGAAGCTCCGATGGTTAAAAGCTGTGCCAGCCTGGGAGTTATTTCGGAAATGGCGGACGCGAATAACCCGATTACCACTTACGCTGTCTGGCACATGCAACACAAAATCAAAGCACGGGCTGTAAAACTCGGGGCTACACATATCGTTTGGCTTCATAAAGCGCCTCAGTCTGCTTCGGCCCAAGCGTTTCGATGTGAAAAAAAATAAGCCTAAGGCGATTTCTGTTAAAGAATATAATAGACACCAATTTTGAGAGTTGGCAAATTTTAGCATTCCATTTATATGATCCTTCTATATGATCCTTTGTTATATTTACAGCTTGCAAGGTCCTCAAAAAGGTTGATACTGACGTGAAAACTGAGTTCAACATATCTGTTCGCGCTTTGGTTGAATATGAGTTAAGGGCAGGAGATTTACGCACAGACTTTTTCAGCACGGTTTCTGCCGTTGAAGGGATACGGGCTCACCAAAAGACACAGCAGCAGCGCCCGGATACGTATCAGGCTGAGGTTGCGGTTTGTTTTAAAAAAAAATATTCGGACTGCACAGTAATTGTCAGCGGACGGGTTGACGGCATATATACGCGCGATGAGCGCACCGTGATTGAAGAGATCAAAACATCGCGCCGCTCAGTTCAGGACCTTGAAGCCAATCCGAATCCGGTGCACTGGGGTCAAGCTCAATGCTATGCGTATCTGTGGGCTTTGCAGGAAAACCTTGACCACCTCGATGTTCAGCTTACCTACGTGGACCCGAAAAACTATCGCACCCATGAGCTGACACGTCACGTTACATTATCCGAACTTTCTGAATTTTTTAACGATGTGCTTTCCAATTACTTAATCTGGCTGCGTACCGTTTATCAGTGGCGTGAGCTCAGGAACAACACCATTTCGAATTTAGGATTTCCTTACGTTAATTACCGGTCCGGTCAAAGGAGCATGGCTGTTGAAGTTTATCGAGCCTTTCGGGACAAGGTGCAATTGTTTGTACAGGCGCCCACTGGTATTGGCAAAACAATGGCGGCCCTTTTTCCGTCAGTAAAAGCGCTTGGCGAGCAATTGATTCCCAAGGTGATTTTTCTTACGGCGCGAACCACCGGCCGTATAGCGGCCGAGAAAGCCTTAGATGAGCTCAGGGCCCGCGGGGCCGCGCTCAAGGCGCTAACCCTTACCGCTAAAGATAAAATCTGCTTTAATCCCGAATCGGCTTGTCTTCCCGAAGAATGTGAATTTTCCAAAGGGTTTTATGATCGTATCAACCAAGCTGTTTCCACTGCATTTTCACATAAGGCCTGTACCCGCGAGGTGCTTGAGGCTGTTGCAAGGAAACATTCGGTTTGCCCTTTTGAGTTGTCTTTGGAATTAATCACCTGGGTGGATTGTTTAATTGGTGATTACAATTATGCCTTCGATCCGACGGTAACCATCAAGCGGCTTTTCCTGGAGTCTGGCCAAACCCAGGCCGTTCTTGTGGATGAAGCTCATAACCTGGTTGATCGGGCCAGAGAAATGTTTTCCGCGGTTTTGAAAAAACAATCCTTGCTTGCATTGACACGTCTGATAAAGGACGATTTGCCAGGGTTACATCGTCAGTCAAGGCGTTTGAACAAATGGCTATCCACAGCCGAAAACCGCTGCCGTCAAGCCGGCGGCAGCCTTGTTGAACATCATCTTCCGGATAATTTTATTGAACAGCTTCAGGAATTTACCCGCTTATCGGAAAACTGGTTAAGAACAAATATAAAGTCGTTCTTCAGGGATGAGCTTGCCAGGTTCTTTTTTGATTGTCTGGAGTTTTTGCGGGCCGCAGAACAATTTGACCAAAGTTATGCCGCCATTTACGAAATAAGCGATGATGATTTTACGGTGAAACTTTTTTGTTTAGATCCGGCAAGGCAATTGAGGCAAATTTGGCAAAGATGCCGCGCATCTGTTTTTTTTTCAGCGACATTGGCTCCTGCAACTTATTTTCAATCCGTTTTTGGATGTACCCGGCAAATACGCAAACTCAATTTACCTTCACCGTTTCCACCAGAAAACCTGTCCGTTTTGGCGGCTACACGGATTTCAACCTTTTATCATCAGCGCAAAAAATCATGCAACCGGCTCAGCAGAACTATTTCAGATCTGGTGCTCAAGCGCAGGGGAAATTATCTGCTGTTTTTTCCCTCTTATGCATACATGAATTTGATTTATGATCGCTTTTGCGCTGATAATCAAGGCATTGAAACCATTGTCCAAACCCCGGCCATGTCTGAAAAGCAAAGAGAGACATTTATAAACCTTTTTCAAGACACTGCCCAAGACTCCCTGGTTGGATTTGCGGTCATGGGAGGTGTTTTCGGCGAAGGGATAGACTTGAAAGGCGAACGTTTGACCGGCGCAGTGATTGTGGGTGTTGGGCTGCCGGGTATCAGCCTTGAAAGAGAACTGATCAAGGATTACTATGAGCGCGAGGATGGCGCCGGATTTGACTTCGCATATCGTTTTCCCGGTATGATACGGGTACTGCAAGCAGCCGGGCGGGTTATCAGGTCCGAACAGGATAAAGGCGTGGTGCTTTTAATTGACCAGCGTTATGGCCAGACCGATTATAAGCTTTTGCTGCCTGCCCATTGGCATGTACGGAAGGTAGTTTTTTAGGATTGCCTATCTTTATTTATTAAATGATATTCATTCATTGGCCGGGGCGGATAATTTCGTTACTTTTTATGCCAGATTCTTATTATTTCAATGAGTTAAAAAAATGACGGGCATGAACAAACGACCAGTACCTTTTTAAAGTTGCACTGAGGAAAAAAAAGGGGGGGGTTAGTTTAAAGTTAGCACTGTTTGCGCTAAACCATCAAACCGTATCTTCGGACTGATCTAAGCAGTATTGCCGCCAGGAGCAGCTCAATTCGCCACACTTGACATTTCCACGGCGAAAACAGTCAGTATAGCCTTCGGTTCTTTGCAGGCTGCGAATCATGGCCGTAATGTTAATGTGACTTCTTTTATCGGCAGTCTCTTTCGAATTAACAATGCGATTTACGGATCGTAAAGATCCATTTGCCCTTGCCGAATGGTTTAGGTTTATTTTAGAGTCCTTTGGCATGGTATCGGTCCATTCCTTGCGTGTCTTAGTGGCCGTTAAGCCGGTGCAGGAGATATCAGTTGCGCTGGCCAAAGCGCTATGCATATGACTCAATCGTTTATTTTCCCGGTTACATGGGAAAAAATCCCAGGGTAAAGGAGAAACGCTTTCATTTTTATGCATGCGAATGCCTAAATTTTTTTAAATATAATAAGGTGAAGCCTAATTTTTCCAGCAGATGCTATTAGCTTTAGCAAACATTCAAAGAGCTTGCAAATGGTGAAGCGACTTGAAAGCGGCTGTCTTCCGTAAAATCAACCGCTGTGTATACATTACTTTCCCTTCTTGATAGCTGTATACCTTGTATATTCTGAATAAGTTGACAGTTTTTCAAACATTCATCTTTGGGAAAGTTCTTTTTGTGACAGTTCTTGCAGGGAGATGAAATCATACGTTATACTCCTTTTTCTTTTTAAAATTAACTGTCTGTAAATATTGAACTTTAAACTGTGACTCTGGGTTATATAAAAAACTATATCGAATGCTGTTTGACCTGTCTATGAAGCAACTTGCTTATTTTTTAGGGAAAACGGGACGCTGGCGGGATAAATTCCCGTTTTGGGATGAAACCAGAGCCGGGATTATTTACTCTTTCCACAAGTCAACATCAATAAGCCCAAGCCTGGCGGCATAACGAACCAGCTCCATGGCATTATGAATATTTAGTTTGCGCATGATGTTGCTGCGGTGATTTTCTACAGTTTTGATGCTAATACAAAGCTGATCGGCAATATCGGATTTGGATGATCCTTCAGCCAGCAGGCGCATGATTTGCTGTTCCCGGCTGGTGAGCTTGCCATAGCCCGAATCACTTACCTTGGCTTCCTTGACAGGAGACTGCATTAGCTTAGCGACCACTTCATGGGAAATGGAGCTATCGAGGAAATATTCTCCCGAGGCTACTGCTCCAATGCCTTGGGCCAGCCGGTCTGCGGCGGATTCTTTTACGACGTAGCCTGTTGCTCCGGCTTGAAAGGCTTCTACAATATAATCAATCTTCGAATGCATGCTTAAGATCATCAGCTTCACCTTGCCTAAATGCCTGTGAATTTTACGGGTAACTTCGATTCCATTTTCATCCGGAAGGGAAATATCGACCAGGACCACATCCGGTTTAAGTTCACAAGCCTTTGCGATGCCTTCACGGCCCGTTCCTGCCTCAGCCACGACTTCAAAACTGCCATCACGGTTAATGATGGTCTTGATTCCCTCACGAAACAATGGATGATCGTCGATGATTAAAATTTTCTTTTTTTGAGTCACGATGTAAATCCTTTGTGGGAATGGTAATGAAAATGGCCGTTCCTTTTCCGGGGCGCGAGCGGATGTCAATTAAACCGTCGAGTAAACCAACGCGCTCTTCCATACTGCTGAGCCCCATTTTTTTATCCATGTTAGGGCCGGATCGCCAGTGCTTCACATCGAATCCTTCCCCGTCATCAATGATACGCAGCATCAGGTGCGGTGAAGAAGCTACCAGGCGGATAACAACTTTTTTGGCTTTTGAATGTTTATTGACATTATGTAGCGCCTCCTGGGTCAGGCGATATATGTTGATTTGAGTATCTTCATCTAAAACAAGGTCATCCAGGCCTGCGGCCATGAAGTCGATTTTAAGGTCGTTGTTTTTTCCAAAGTCTTCACAGTAGATAAAAAGTGTGCTTGCCAGGCCCAACTGGTCCAGGCCGGGAGGACGCAACCCATAGGCAATATTACGCACTTCAGTTATCGAGCGTTGCAATACCTGCACAAGATTATCCACACGTTTCCGGTGGCTGGTCCGGACCGGCTCATCATTTTCAAAAAGGGTCTGCAACCCGATTTTTAAACTGGATAAATCCTGGGCGATATGATCGTGAAGATCCCGGGAAATTTTGTATCGTTCATTTTCCTGGGCTTTGAGCAATTCATGGGTCAGGTTTTGTATTTTCTGACGAGCCTGTTTGCGCTCTGTAATATCGACGCCCACGCATAGGAATTCGACTATATAATCATTTTTGTCGCGGATAGGCCGATTGGTCCAGGCAACCCATGCCCGGTCTCCGTTCGTGGATATATTCTCAAGTATGGTGTTTTCGTATTTTTCAGGACTAGCTAAAAAATTTTCCATTTTTTCCCTGGTATTCTCCATGTTTGTATCCACTTCAGACAAAATCGTATCAAGGATATTGCGGCCTAAAATTTCAGATTCGGAGCAACCAAAAAATTTTTGGGCATATTCGTTGAAAAACGTCAGCCGGCCCTGGGTGTCAAACCGAATGATCATGCTGTTGGCGTTTTCCACCAGCTCGCGGTATTTTGCTTCGCTGCGCCGCAAGGCGTCTTCTGCCTCTTTGCGTTCTTCAATTTCCAACCTGAGCTGGGCATTGGTAAAGGTTAGTTCCGCGGTTCGCGCTTTGACCAATTCTTCAAGGTGGGTCCGGTGTTTTTTAAGTTCATGTTCATTGAGTTTGCGGTGATGAATATCCATCATCATAGCATACTTTGATGTGCTGCCATCGGCATGACGAATGGGCGCGTTAACCACATAGTACCAATGCTTGTCTTTGGGACTGATAAATTCCCTCTTTACAGTCTCGCCTTTGAGGATACGGTTGTTGATACACCAGGGGCAAACGCTCTGGCGTCCGAATGCCTCATAGCAAAATTCACCCGTTGCATCATAACCCAAATGCCGGATCATACGCTCGTTGAGATATTCGATCCGATAATTGGAGGAACAGATATAAATCTTTGCCTCGAAGGCATCGACCATTGCATTAAAAAGCACTTTGTTTTCCTCAAGCATTTGATGCAAAAAGTTGATATTTTCGAAACCCAGCCGAACAGCTCCCGCGCCTTTTCGCAGATAGTCTTTAAGGCGGGACCATGCGTTGGCCAAGGATTCCGGATCATGTAAGGTCATTTGACGCCTTCCTCCGGTGAACAGGCTGTCTTATTATTCTATTTATATGGGACGTTTTATATGGGACGTTTCCTAATTAGCGCCCATCCATAAATGGCTGATTTGTATAATATCTTAGTTGTATTCGAAAAATTTTCTCCTCGCAATATCGCTCTCTGGCCATACCAATAAGGCGCCTGTGGTAAAATTTTTCGGACACCTTGACTTCAAGCAAAATTTCCTATTTTTTGATGGACACTAATTAGGCGATTGGCGGAAAAGAATATACCAGATTGAGCTTCGATTTTTTTTCGTATTCAAGGCGCGCCAAAGTGTGTTGATCAGTTTGCATACTTAACGTATTCGCACCTTTGGCATAACGCAGAAAACGGGAAAAAAGACATACAAGATGGTATATTCTTTAACAGAAATCGCCTTAGGCCATGGATTGAAGTTTTGCTAAATCCATACTTTATTCCCAAATAAAAAAGCGTTAGACAGATATATATACCGTGAGCACGATGAGAGGCGTGAATTTAAAATGGGCGCGCTTTTTAAGGAATAAAAACGAATTCCTATTCCTGATTTGCCTCACAATGGGACATATTTGTGCGGATGTCAATAATTCACCATCATTTAGATAAAAAAAATGAGTGGCCGCTCACTTAGGGTGTGGTGCTTTACTAATTTTCGGATTTGTGCGACTCTGTCGCTCATTCAATAATGCACAGGACTCTGGTAATAACAACTTAGGTGGATGAGAAACCATGCAAACCAAACAAGCCATTTTGTCTTTTTCCCAGAGTGAAAAAGTAAAAAGCGCCTTGATTTGTTGCTCCCAAAGTGCTCAGATCATTGAGCACTTGCAGCCGGAGCAGCAGGCCGGTGCGATTCGATTGCTTCAGGCCATGTTGGGTCAAATCACCAATGAGATTCACCTGGCAAACCAGGTATCCGGCGACATGATATGGCTGGAAGTGGACAAAAAGTTGAACAATGCCCGTGTTATGATTGATTCCGGTGTCCCATGGGAAGCAACCCATCACTTTACACAAGCTTTAAGCCAGGTTAATCGCATCGGGCAACAAGCTATGACCCGGTTGATGGAAAGCGGACTTTTGGGGGACGCGAACCGATGAAATATTATCTGATTTACGTTACCGCTTCGGATAAAGATGAGGCCCGCCGCATTGGGCGCTATTTGGTTCAAAACCGGCTTGCGGCCGGTGTAAATATTATCGATCACATGAATTCTATGTATTACTGGAAAGGTGAATTCAGGGATTCTAATGAGGCGGTATTAATAGCAAAAACCAGCAAGGCAAAAAAAGCGGCGGCAATGCAAACGGTTAGATCGATGCACAGTTATCAATGCCCTTGTGTGTTGTGCTTTACCATCGATGACGGCGACCCCGCTTTTCTAAAATGGATTCATGATCAGACCGGATAATTTTTAGCCTTTTTTACATAAGGCGATTGGCGGAAAAGAATATACCATATTGGGCTTCGATTTTTTTTCGTCTTCAAGGCATGCCAAAGTTTGCATACTTAACGTATTCGCACCTTTGGCATAACGCACAAGACGGGAAAAAAGACATGCAAGATGGTATATTATTTAACACAAATCGCCTAAGCCTTCAGCTCAATGGTTCATTTAATTGAATTCACATTCCGGCAAGGCCTCAAAAAAGGCGCAGACGTTGATTTTGATAAAGGATAGACGTTGATTTTGATAAAGGATAGACGTTGATTTTGATAAAGGATAGACGTTGATTTTGATAAAGGATAGACGTTGATTTTGATAAAGGATAACAGATGAAAGATAACAAAGGATTATATTATTACCCTTTTATCTCTAATAAAAAAGTTCGTGTATATGTCCGGAACGGGCATGATGATATAGAGTTCCGCCTTTGGAACCAGGATGATCCCGGAATGTGGGAACAGCACGGCTGGGCGCCATACGCGGCCATTGAACAGGCAATGTCCATGTATAAAGGCGGCGGCTTTGATCCAAAAACAACATATGATTTGTCTTTGGCCCGGTCGCTATTAAAGGATGCTTGCTAATTTACCTTGAATAGTCACCCATACTTTTTTCCTTTGCTTACCTACAGGCAGGGATAATGATGACTATGTTTCAAAGCGTTGCTGGTTTGCTTGCTTTTACGCTGGTGGCATGGCTATTTAGCGAAAATCGCCGGCGTGTATCAATTAAATTGATTGTCAGCGGGGTGTTTATCCAACTGCTGGTGGCTTTGGTATTATTAAAGCTGCCCTTGTTTCAAAATTTGCTTTTTGGATTGAATAAACTTGTACTGGCCTTAGAGAATTCGACAAAAGCGGGTACAAGTATGGTTTTTGGCTATTTGGGAGGAGGCCCGCCGCCGTTTAAACAAACCAGCCCAGAAAATTCCTTTATTCTGGCGTTTCAAGCGTTGCCTCTGGTGGTGATTTTCAGTGCAATTTCCTCGCTTTTATTTTATCTTAAAATTCTTCCCAAAATCGTCAAAGCCATGGCCTGGGCATTGACCAAAGTCATGCCCATCGGTGCAGCGGAAGGTTTGGGGTTAGCGGCCAACGTTTTTTTGGGCATGGTGGAATCACCTTTATTTATCAGGCCTTATTTGAGCCAACTGACCCGCAGCGAACTGTTCACTTTGATGGTGGCGGGTATGGCCACCATTGCAGGAACAGTTATGGTGGTGTATGCATCCATGTTGAACCATGTAATGGCAGGTGTTATGGGACATATCCTGACGGCTTCGGTTATCAGCGTACCGGCAGCGGTTACCATTGCTAAAGTTATGATACCAGAAACCGGACAAATAACTGGCAGTGAAAGGCTTGAACTTAAAAGCGGCGCTATGAACTGCATGGATGCCATTACACAAGGCACGATGCAGGGAGTTCAATTATTGATCAATATCTGCGCCATGCTGGTGGTTTTGATTGCCCTGGTTCATATAATTAACAGTTTATTGGGTATGTTGCCCGGCTTTGGATCCGGGCCGATTACCTTGCAGCGTCTTTTGGGGGGGCTTATGGCCCCCATTGTATGGTTGATGGGTGTTCCATGGGCGGAAGCGTTCACCGCAGGCAGCCTTATGGGCACTAAAACAATTTTGAATGAATTTGTCGCATACCTGGACATGAGCCGTCTTGAACCGGGAGCGTTGAGCACTCATAGCATGGTTATCATGACTTATGCCCTTTGCGGTTTTGCAAACCCGGGTTCTCTGGGGATTTTAATAGGCGGGCTTGGCACCATGGCCCCAGAGAGGCGAGATGACATTGTTTCATTAGGTTTGCGCTCGATTTTGGCGGGCACCTTGGCCACTTGCATGACAGGCGCGATAGTAGGAATCATCGGTGGCGTATCATTATAAATGATTGTAAAAATAAAGATAAAAATAAAAATTGTAAAAAAGTACTGATCCTAAAGGACTTTGAATGAAAAGAGAAACGATATTTAACAGCGAATCATCGGATTACACTGCGGCATCGGTCGAGGTTCTTCAAGGGCTCGAGCCGGTAAAACGCCGACCTGCGATGTATACGGACACTCAGCGGCCAAACCATATCGCTCAGGAAGTGGTCGATAACGCTGCAGATGAGGCTATCTCGGGCTATGCAAAAAAAATAGAAGTAATTTTACACACCGACGGTTCAATGCAAGTTATCGATGACGGCCGGGGTATGCCGGTGGATAAACATCCAACGGAAAAAATTTCCGGTGTCGAAGTCATTATGACCAAGCTGCATGCCGGTGCTAAGTTTTCCGGTAAAGACTACCGATTTTCCGGCGGCCTTCATGGGGTTGGCGTATCGGTTGTAAACGCCTTGTCCAAACGGCTGGAGGTTGAAATCCGGCGCGACGGCAAACTCTACAGCATCGCTTTCGAAAACGGTAAGGTTATCGAACCGTTAAAGGTCATCGGCAAAGTGGGCCAAAGGAATACGGGAAGCATGGTCAAATTTTGGCCTGACCCACAGTATTTTGATTCGTCAAAATTTTCCTTATCCCGTTTAAAGCATGTGCTGCGTGCAAAAGCCGTGTTGTGCCGGGGATTGATCGTTTCATTCAATGACATGAATTCCGGTGAAAAGAGTGTATGGCAGTTCAAGTCCGGTTTGTCAGAATACCTGCAAGAGAATTTGACCGATTTGGAAATTGTTCCCTATCCCTCCTTTACTGGTGATTTCGAAGGTGAGCAGGAACAGGTTTCCTGGGCAGTAACCTGGTCAACGGAAAATAGTGGGCAACAGGTTTCCGAGAGCTATTGTAATCTGATCCCAACGGTTCAGGGCGGCACTCACGTATCAGGCTTTCGCGCAGGGCTCCTGGCCGCTTTACGGGAATTTTGCGATATCCGCAAATTGCTTCCAAGAGGAGTAAAGCTAAGCCCCGATGACATCTGGGACAATTGCTCCTATGTACTTTCGGTCAAACTTCAAGAACCACGCTTTTCGGGGCAGACGAAAGACCGCCTGGCCTCGCGTCAATGCACAAATTTTGTCCAGGGCGTATTGAAAGACGCTTTTAGCATTTGGCTTAATCATCATGTGGATCTGGGAGAAAGCATCGCCGAGATTGTTATCAACAGCGCCCGTAAGCGTTTAAATGCGACAAAAAAAATAGAACGCAAAAAGGTTGGAGCAGGTCCCATGCTGCCCGGCAAATTGGCTGATTGCATCAGCCAGGATTCCGGACAATGCGAACTTTTTCTAGTTGAAGGCGATTCGGCCGGCGGTTCTGCAAAACAAGCCCGCGACAGGCAGTTTCAAGCGATCATGCCTTTAAGGGGCAAGATTTTAAACACGTGGGAAGTGCAATCGGATAAATTGTTTTCCAACAAGGAGGTCCACGATATTGCCGTGGCCATTGGCATAGACCCCAATACTTCCAGCATCGCCGGGTTACGTTACCATAAAATATGTATTCTGGCTGATGCGGATTCGGACGGTTTGCATATTGCCACACTTTTAATCGGCCATTTCCTAAGGCACTATCGCCCTTTGGCCGATGCCGGGCATATTTATGTGGCCCTGCCTCCTCTTTACCGTATTGATATTGGCAAAAAGGTCTATTACGCCTTAGATGATGATGAAAAAGTTGATATCCTTCATCGATATGGAAAAAAAAATGCGAAACCCAATATTCAGCGTTTTAAGGGGCTGGGCGAAATGAATCCCGCGCAGCTGCGTGAAACGACTATGGCGCCGGAAACACGCCGGCTCATGCGCCTGGAAACGTACGGGCATGATAATGATCAAATTGAAACGGTTATGAACATGCTGCTGGCCAAGAAACAATCCGATGCGCGAAAAAAATGGCTGGAAGAGGAAGGCAATCTGGCTGAAATAAGCTAATAAGCGTCTATCAGCGAAGCAGGAAAATTTGTTTGATATCAAGGCGCACGAAAGATTTTACCAAAGGCATCTGATTTATATGCCCAGGGGGCGATATTTCAGGGATAAAATTTTTCACACATAACGAAAATACTTGGAAAATTACCCGTTTATGGATGGACACCAATAAGGATCTCAAGGAAACACTATACCATGGCCAAAGATGAGCTGACGAATAATGTAGAAACCACACCAATTCATGAATTTGCAAAGGACGCGTTTCGCGATTATGCCATGTATGTCATTATGCAAAGGGCTTTGCCCTTTGTAGGAGACGGATTAAAACCCGTTCAACGCCGCATCGTTTACGCTATGTCCGAACTGGGGCTTAAATCAACGTCCAAGTTCAAAAAATCGGCCCGCACTGTTGGTGATGTATTGGGTAAATTCCATCCCCACGGCGATACTGCTTGCTATGAGGCGATGGTGTTGATGGCCCAGCCTTTTTCTTTTCGCTATCCACTGATCGAAGGGCAGGGAAATATTGGCTCTGTTGATGATCCCAAAAGCTTTGCCGCCATGCGATACACCGAGGCGAGACTTTCGGCATACGCTGAAGCGCTTTTATCAGAGCTTGGCATGGGCACTGTCAACTGGGAGCCCAATTACGACGGCTCGCTCAAAGAGCCCATGACCCTGCCCGCCAGATTACCGAACCTTTTGCTTAACGGCGCCATTGGTATTGCGGTAGGTATGGCTACCAATATTCCGCCCCATAACCTTAAGGAAATTGTTGCGGCCAGCGTGGCCCTTCTTAAGAATCCCAAGGCGTCCATAGAAGAATTGTTTGAGCATATCCAAGGGCCGGACTATCCAACCGGCGCAGAAATCATAACGACCCGCAAGGAACTCATGGAAATCTACCGCAGCGGGTACGGCACAATTCGAATGCGGGCCGTATGGGGGCCGGAAAACGGAGATATCGTCATTAACCAGCTTCCCTACCAGGTTTCACCCGATAAGATCATCGAGCAAATCGCTGAACAGATGAATGCCAAGAAGCTGCCGCTGGTTGCCGATGTTCGTGATGAAGGCGACCATGAAAATCCCGTACGAATTGTGATTATCCCCCGCTCCAGCCGTATTGACCAGAATGATTTGATGCTTCATTTATTCGCCACCACCGATCTTGAGCGTACTTATCGTGTTAATCTCAATACCATCGGCCTGGACCGTAAGCCTAAAGTATCCGGTCTGGTACAGATTTTATCGGAATGGCTCAGCTACCGCCTTCAAACGGTTCGGCTGCGATTGCAATACCGTCTGGATCAGGTTGAAGAAAGGCTGCATATCTTAGAAGGGCTGCTTATTGTTTTTTTGAACCTGAATAAGGTCATCAAAATTATCAGAACCAGCGATGAGCCCAAACCGGCCCTGATCAAAGCCTTTAAGCTGAGCAAGCACCAGGCGGAGGCCATTTTGCAGTTGCGTTTGCGCTATTTGGCAAAACTGGAAGAGATTAAATTAAAAGCGGAACAAAAAGAACTGGCGAATGAAAAAGCGGCTCTTGTAAAATTGTTATCTTCACAAGCCCGATTAAAAACCCTGATAAAAAATGAACTTCTGGCCGATGCTAAAACTTTTGGCGATGACCGGCGCAGCGCTATTTTACAGCGTGAGGAAGCCAGAGCCATATCAACTTCACAGTTAGTACCGGTTGAGCCGGTAACGGTTGTTGTGTCTAAAATGGGCTGGGTGCGCACGGCTAAGGGCCATGAAATTAATCCTGCTGAACTCAATTACAAATCCGGTGATAACTATCTGGCCTCGACCCAGGGCAAAAACAATCAACCTGTTATTTTTTTGGATTCCACCGGCAGAGCATATACCGGCGACGCTACAAAATATCCTTCGGCCCGCAGCTATGGAACGCCGCTGACCGGTTTATTTTCCATCCCGCCAAAAGCCCATTTCGTATCAGCGCTGATGGGCGAACCCGATCGTAAAATCTTTGTAGCGAGCAACGCCGGTTTCGGGTTTATAACGAAATTGGAGAATCTGATTACCCGCAATCAAAAAGGAAAGGGCTTTTTGACTCTTTCCCAAGGCGCCAAGCCGCTTGCGCCGATTTTTATCGATCACAATATTGATTTGCTGTTCCTGGCTGCCTTTACCGAAGCCGGCCGATTGTTGGTGTTTCCTTTCGATCAACTCCCGGAGATTCCAAAAGGAAAGGGAAATAAAATAATACAGATAATGCCCAGAGATATAAAAGAGGGCACGGATTACCTCAAATTTGCAGTCTTGCTGCCGGATCTTAGGGCTTTAGTCATTCATTCCGGAAAACGCTCTTTTACCATGACGCCGGGAGATCTCCAGGATTTCATGGGCGACCGGGCCAGGAGGGGCAGGGTGCTGCCCAGGGGATTTAGAAAGGTTGACGCTGTGGAAGCCGAAGTCACGGATTAGGTGTAAAACTTTCTATGATCAGCGGTAATCGGTGAAACAGGAAAATTTGTTCGAGATCAAGGCGTGCGAAAAATTTCTGCCACAAGCATCTGATTGATATGATCAAGGGTTGGTATTGCGAGGATAAATTTTTTTAGCACAACGAAGGTATCGGGCAAATTGGCCTGTTATGGTCAGACATTAACCTATCGAACGAACCGGACGGCCCTTAGGGGGTAATTTCCATTTTCATCCCATTTTTTCATCTTTCATGACCGCTTAGTTTAATTTTTTTTCAATATATGTCTTGATTTTTCGTCTTATATCGTTTAGGAATTTTCTATTCAATACAATTTTTGAAATGTAGATCCAAATTTAAAGCAATGATTATTCATTGTCTCCCAGATCTTTGTGTGCCCCGCGAAAAGATATTGAAACAGTGCCGATCGCATCCATTTTTCCGATATTGCATCTGGCAATAAGGAAAAGGCGCTTACACAGTATCGAAACACTCCAACCTGTAAAACTTATCTGGGTCTATCGGATTTTACACATCGACCAAAAATAAATTTTACTTTTTTTCGAAGAGCTATGTTTATATTGGGTTTTTTACTATTTCTAAGAGGCGTGAATAAGTCGCGCCTTTCAAACCTTGATACCGGCAATTGATACTTTACTTGCACAGATAAACTACTACTCCGCTTTTAATGCCTAATATTGCTATCATTTGGTGGGTATACCACCTGTTAATTGGCATTTAACTTTTATTTAAAAAAAGGAGAAAGTATGTTCAAAAAGTGTAATTACCATTGTATAGTAAGCTTTGCCGGTTTCGTGCTTTTACTTTCGGTATTTTTTAGTACGAGCGTATTTGCCCAACCTGAAATTAATATTCTTCCAAGCAGCCATCGGGCCTCATCCGGACATAAAATTAATGCAATACACCAGATCATTCGTAGCACTTTTGATGTTGCAGATGACAATAGCCCGTATTATAAAGTGAAAGCAAAAGTTATCTATGGTAAAAATGGTTTTCCCGTTCATTTGGTGGTTTATTTGTTGAGCAAAGATACCTATGCTTTTGAAACGGTGCGTATAAACCTGGGCAAAGACTATCGCGTTAAAGCTGTGCTCAGAAACTATGACGAGCAACCTGAGGACCAGACACCCGATAGTGTAAAAACAAACTATGCTTCGTGTCCGGATGATACGGTGGATATGGTTTTTGCTACCTGTGAAACGGGTATCGCCACAGCGGTTTCTTGTGTTGAAAATTTGGCCTATATGGCGGAAGCAATGGGGTATAAGGTGGTTGAACTTTATGGTGAAGATGAAAATATCGAGGCATATGAAGACTGGTTAAGCTGCGATGGTTTAAAGCTGTTTGGCCGTGTGGGGCATGGATCGACCACCGGAATTATGTTGGATGACGGTACGCTGTCCTATACCTATTTTGAAGAATTATCATCTACCGCCCTGGAAGATAAAGTGCTCTTTTTCAATTCTTGCCAGGTGCATAACTCACCGCTTGAGCCTGCGATTGTTGGCGCCGGGGTGCAAAAATATATCGGAGGTATCACTAATCTTTACATCGGTCCCTCGGAAAGGGTTTTTCAGTGCTGGTTTGAAGATGTTGTAAATGGCGCTGCCATTACATCCACCATAGAAGATTGCAACTCTGCGATTCCTTCTGCCGGTACTTTCGGTATATCAGGCAACGGGTCTGACTATTTAACAAGCGGGCCAAGTCCCGAACCGGAAGGCAAAGAGCTTATCAATGGGCAGACTGTTTCAAATTTGTCCGGAGACCGGGGAAGCTGGCAACATTATTGGATAAATGTTCCGGACAGTGTATCAAGTTTAACAGTGAAAATGTCTGGCGGCACCGGTGATGCTGATTTGTATGTACGATACGGGGCCGTGCCAACCACAACCACCTATGACTGCCGTCCTTATAACGCCGATAATGACGAAACATGCGAATTTAGCAACCCGAATACCGGGCTATGGTATATTGGAATTCGTGGATATAGGGATTTTTCGGACGTCAGTTTGATAGCAACCCATTAAAATCAAATCGTTATTAAATCAATTAAGGATCTTGGAAGCTGTAAATATCCCACTGCTGCTTGTCTTTATTCATATAACCTTTTATTCATATGATCTTTTGAATTCGTTTTCCTCTGTTGCGTCGATGGGCCCAGACAGTAAATATTGACTCAGAGCTTGTTTGGGAAATTGAAGATTGAGCGAAAAAGTGCGAGGGCGAGGCCAAAATGTCTTAAATTTGAGATGAATAGCCGGTCTATTTGTCGAAAATTTACGCCATTTTGGACCGCTCTCGTGCTTTTGCAGCCCATTTAATAATTCCCAAGGCGGATGATTGCTGGTGTTTTTCGGGCCATCGTAAAGTAATTCAAAATTTTTGACAATTAATGGGGGGGTTGAAATTTTTTTATTTTTATTATGCAATAATGTTAAAGTGATTTTTGTTCCTGATTAGGGTCGCGCCAAAGCTGCGAAAACGTCAAATATGCAAACTTTAGCATGCCGTGAAGACGAAAAAAAATTAAGTGCAATATGGTTATCTGTTAAAATGTTAAATTCTTTTGCGCTAATTGCCTAAAATGTAAACGACAATTTGAAAAAAATATAAACCGTATGAGAGGAGATTATGATGAAAAACTTAATGGTAATCGTTTTGGCGATTATAGGCATTGCGTGTGCGGAAAAAAACAAATACGTTCAAGCTCCAGTCACTATTATAAATCCTGATGCTGGTGCGCGCACCGCTATTGATAAGGAAAAAATAATTGAAGCAGTTGCCCGGCATTTTAATCTTACTAAGGAAAATTCACCCTATTTAAAGGCAAAAGTAAAAATAGAAACACCCGGCTCCGGTCATGATCACCAATTAACTGTTTATATACAACATAAGAATATATACTTGTATGAAACTTTTCGTATTTTACTTAATAAAAACTATGAAGTAGTTGAATCTGTCAAGAAAAATCCAGAAAAAGAAAAATAGACTGCCGCTTTGCTGAAAAACCTATATAGCCCTTCAAAAATAACTATGATATCAAGGCCTGCATTATCTGCTTGCATGGCAACGATGATTTGTGATTGTTTTTGAATATTATAAGCCCTCCCAAAAAAGGGTTGCCTATATTGAATAGATTGTGTAGGCTGTTATCTGAAAACTGCGGCTCGACAAGGATAAAGCTGCAAAACACCTGCAGTATTTACCTTTCGAAAACCAAGGCGTCAAGTCACCTGCTGGTTAAATAATTTCAATAAATACGAATGTTTAATTACAGGCGGCTTTCTTATATTACTTTGAGATTGAGCAAATCTCTCCTTCTGGCAAACCTCGCCGTTCTTAGACGCCTGATAATCCCTGAATACCGGTTACAGTCCGGTCTCAAAACAGGGATATCGCTCTATATAAAACAATCATTTTGCAATAAGTTACAAACTTATTTCATGCAATTATTTTTTGATGCTATTTCGTATAGGGCAATGAACATATTATAGATTTATAGATATGGCGCTTTGCCTTTTATCTGACCTGATAGACTGCATCCCTGACGATTGTTTGTTTTCGTAAAACCTGCAGTCGGCACGATTTGTTTTGAATCAGGCGAAAAGTAGCAATTTGTTACCAATAGAAAAATGAAAAATGAAAAATGAAAAATTGTATTAGACCCAAAATTAATTTTAATTATACTTTTTTAAGGCCAATTGAAATTAAAATAATTGAATAGTCTGTATAATCAATATGGTCAATGCCATTCCTGCATATGGAGTACAGATTTTTATTCAAAGGCCGTAGTTTTAAAAGATCAATAAAAAAGTAATTAAAAGAAGAAAAACATGAGAAAAACTATCCGATTTTTATTAACCATTCATCTATGCAGTATACTCATGGCTTTGCTCATTTTCTGCGCACCGGCATTTGGCCAGCCAGACATTGACATTCTTTCCGATAATTATTCAACGTATGAAGATCCTGATAATGAAGAACTACGCACAATTGTCCGGGATAATTTTGATCTCGAAAAAAAGAACAGCCCCATTTTGAAAGCAAAAGCGAAGGTTGTGCGTGATGAAAGTGGAAAACCGGATCATTTAGTGGTCTATTTGCTGAGTAAGGAACACTATCGTTTAAAACCTCGCGTGTTGATTTGAAAGATGATTTGACTGTCAAAAAAGTGATCAAAAACTATAAGATGGAATATTCGCAAGAACTGCCGGCCGGATTGGACACGGAGTCTGATTATAGACGTAGGTGCAGACGTAGGGGCAACTGCGGTGGAGGCACTGGCGGTGGAGACACTGGCGGTGGAGGCGGTTCATCTTCCGGTTCATGTCCGGATGACACAGTAGAAATGGTTTTTGCTACTTCTGAAGATGATCTCCCGTCCGCCATTTCCGCCGTGGAAAATTTGGCCGATATGGCTTCTGATCAAGGATATAATGTAGAAACCTTAACAGGCAAAGAAGAAAATACGCAAGCCGTTAAAGATTGGTTAAGTTGCAGCGACCTGAAACTATATGGCCGTATCGGTCACGGCTCTCAAAGCGGTATTATGGTATCTGATGGTGTTGTGAAATCTCAGTATTTCAGTGGACTATCTTCTACAGAATTAGAAAATAAAGTGCTTTTTTTCAATTCCTGTGATGTGCATAATCCCCCCCTTGAACCAGCGATTGTTGGCGCAGGTGTGCAAAAATTTATCGGCGGGGATAATAGCCTTGGTATCGGTTCTTCGGAAAAGGTTTTTGAATGCTGGCTTGACGAGGTGTTAGCTGGTGATGCTATGTCTTCAGCCATAAAATCGTGCAGCAGTGCGCAACCAAGTGCCGGCTCTTATGGTATTTCAGGAGATGGTTCTGATATACTGGAATAATGTCTTATATTAGGCACATTAATTAAGATTCAGGCAACAATCTGTAGCCGCCTATGGCGCTAAGCTGAACAAAACAGCTACGTTTCTTTTAATCCTTTACCGATAGAACGTGGTTAGCCAAAGTGATGGTTTCGTGCAAAAAAAACCGATGCCCAGTGAGCTTCTTTTTACCGGTATAAAGACAGCGCGGCAACAGCCTGAGCAAAATGATAAAGACTATAGGGGAATATCAAGGAATATTTGCTATTCGCCTTTTCCGTTCTGATTTCCTAAACGTTACGCACCAGGTAATCCCTTGACAAGTTAGCTCCCCCAACATGCCCTGTTAGACTGGCAATCGGTATAATCATAACGGATAGCTGTATTGGTCATTGAAAAATAGTTTTATAGCATTACCATCTAACCCGCATGAATTTTGTAAAAAATGCTATTTTATCGAATTTAATAGCTTATTTTAGCATGTTTTAGCTTTTGCCAGATTAATGTAACGTTGTGTACAAAAATTTTCGCTTTTAGTCTCTTGAAAAGTGAAAAAATTTTCCATTTCAGTTTATTTCGCCTCTACGTATAATTTATGAATAGTCAGATGTGAAAAGTGACTGTTTAATGGCCCGGATGTTCAAAATTATTTGCAACATACCAATAAATAAGAAAAACACGGTTTTCAGCGTGGTGCAATAAGAAATCAGTATCAAATCCGGCCACATCTGCATAAGAACAGCATCTTATATGAATATTGCATGCGCGCAATATGGAAAAAAATTTAATAACAGAAATTATAAGATTTTTTGATTTCCTGTGGACAAAAATTGCCATTTGGACTGGTATATTTTATGCATACAAATCCTTAGTGCTAGTGCTCTTAGTGCTAAAAGGCAAGAACTGTGAGACCTAATAAGAATTGTTTATCTTCACAAAATCTTTGGCTATAGTTTTTTTTAATTCATCGTAATTGAACTTCGTTTATGCTTTACGCATTCTATCGAAAACTTATCATATCAAAGTTTAAACCTACCTGTATGCATGATTTTTTTTAAAAGTTATGGCCCTGATAACGGAGCTTCAAATTTTCAATGATCAAAAAATAAATTAAAGTCCGATTCCCGGCAAGCCGCCATTTGAGGGCAACTATCCTGAATAGGAAGAGTAAAAAATGAAAAAAAAGTTAAAATTGATCAATCAGTTTTCCAGTGCGCTATTTATTTTGCTTATTTTTTACTCATCGGCATTTTGTCAACCTCCTATTGTTATTCTTCCAAGTAGTCATTTGGCGGCTAAAAACCTTGATGTTAAGGCGATACGCCAAATCATCCGTGATAACTTCGATCTTAACGATGACAGCAGTCCGTATTCCAAAGCCAAAATTAAGATTGTGTATAATAAATATGCAAGTCCGGATCATCTCGTGATTTACTTGTTGGATAAAAAATATTATACGTTTGAAATCGCACGCATCGATTTAGCAGATGAGCCTTTTGCGAAAAATGTAATTCAGGACTATAAACTTCAAGACGAAGACATGGAGCAAAAGGTTGCGAATCCAATGTATGCTTCCTGCCCTGATGAATCTGCGGATATGGTTTTCGCCACTTGTGAAACTGGTATCCCGACAGCAGTTCAAACCATACAAAACATGTCGGATATTGCCTCTGAGCAAGGATATAATGTGGAAACTCTTATGGGTGCTGATGAAAACGAGCAGGCCGTTTACGATTGGTTGAGCTGCGATAACCTGAAACTGTTTATCCGAATTGGTCACGGCTCGTCACAAGGCATTTTGGTAGATGATGGTATTGTCAGCTATAAGTATTTTGAAAACCTTTCTTCGTCAGCCTTAAACAATAAAGTACTTTTTTTTAATTCCTGCCAGGTGCTCAATTCGCCTCTTGAACCGGCAATCATTGGAGCTGGCGCGCAAAAATTTGCCGGCGGGAAGACAAACCTCACGGTTGGTGTGGCGGCTCAAGTTCTACAGTGCTGGTTTGAAGATGTTACATACAATGATGCCAGTATGACTGATTCTATATCCAGATGCAATTCACAAACACCAAATGCAGGCACATATGCTATTTCTGGAAATGGCTCAGATTACCTTTTTGGCGATGAAACAGAAAATGCTCTATAAAAGGACGCCTCCATTTGTTCCGGGGCCATCTTTATTACCGGTCCTTGTGGCCAGAGCGGTGCGGCTAACACTCACCAGCATTGACGCAAACCTACTCTCCGGGCTCGGCAGCCTTAAAATAAACTATGTTATTTATAGGAAAAAATGCGATTTAGTTTTTTATTATTACCTGCATAATATCAGGTTAGGCGATTGGCGGAAAAGAATATACCAGATTGAGCTTCGATTTTTATTTGTCTTCAAGGCGCGCCAAAGTTTTGCTGATCAGTTTGCATACTTAACGTATTCGCACCTTTGGCATAACTTAAGAAAATGAGAAAAAAGACATACAAGATGGTATATTCTTTAACTGCAAATCGCCTTAATACATTTTGACCGTTTTTTTAATTTTTGACTTAGTTGTTATAAATCTGAATGCTTATACTAATCACGATGCGCAAGAGGAGGTTCTGTCATGAAAAAAAGGTGTTATTACCCGCTGTTTGCTAAATTTATACTACTATTTGCGGTTCTCGTTAGTTTTTTCGCTGGTTCACCGGTGCTTGCCCAGGTCCCCATTGAAATTTTACCAGATGCTCAAGAGGGCGCCAAAAGTCTTGATGTTCAAAAAGTACACAAAATCATACGTGAAAATTTTGATATCAACGATGACAACGGTCCATATTCAAAGGTAAAAATTGAGATTGTATATGATCAGGCGGAAAGTCCGGAACATCTTCTGATTTATCTTTTGAATAAGAAATATTATACTTTTGAAACCGCGCGTATCGATTTGGCGGAGGATCTTTCAGTCAAAGACATAATCATGAACTATGAACTTAAAGAGCAAGACTTGGTGCGCGATGATATGAAACAAAGTTATGCTTCATGTCCGGATGAGTCTGTAGACATGGTTTTCGCTACATGTGAAACAGGTATCCCAACGGCCGTTGATGGTGTGGAAAGCTTAGAAAAAACGGCAACAGATCAAGGATATAATGTAAAAACCCTTTTTGGTTCAGATGAGGATAAACAGGCCGTTTATGATTGGTTAAGTTGCGAGAACCTTATGCTATTTGGCCGAATCGGTCACGGTTCCAAAAGTGGCATCATGGTTGATGATGGTGTTGTCAATAACAGGTATTTCGAAGATCTTTCTTCTTCGGAACTGGAAAACAAAGTCTTGTTTTTTAATTCCTGCCAGGTACATAATTCTCCACTCGAGCCTGCCGTTGTAGGTGCAGGCACACAAAAATATATTGGCGGCAAGACCAATCTTTACATCGGTCCTTCTGAAAAAGTTTTTAAATGCTGGTTTGAAAAAGTTTTAAACGCCAATACCTCAATGGCCGATTCTTTATCTGAATGTAATTCACAAATATCAAATGCCGGAACTTTCGGTATTTCAGGAAATGGGTCCGATTATTTAATCCAAGATACAAACCCCAATTAGGAAACAGGTAATGAACCAAATAATCAGACAAATAATTAACAGGAAGAAGGCCGAATACAAATAGGGCAGACGATTTGCGGCGCTGCGAGTGAGCAAGGACACCAGGGCATACTATTGAATCAATAGGGTTTTCAACAATAGGAAAAGACCCATGCCGGATTCCGGGCCTTGATATTTCAAGAGTGTTAACTATTTGTATTTACTTTAGATATTATCTTTGGAAAAATACTGAGTCTTGGCTAAAAACAATATTTGGGTCTTGGAAGATGCCAATATAGACGTTATTGCGCCGGATTTGGATTAGTTTTCAAGGCGCGTCAATGGGTGCATACTCATTGTCTGTGCACATTGACGCAACGTAACGAAAACAAATTCAAGGGCAAGCATAAGTGGTGCATTCGCATTTCCCACGACCCTTAAATCAACCGTTTATCTTAAATAAGGCGATTGGCGCAGGATATGGGCTCGTATTCAAGGCGCGGGAAGCCGTGCATATCGAGATATTCGCAGCTTTGCGCAACGCAGAAGACGAGTTGATAGACAAGTCAGTTGGGATAAAACATTTTTTCCGGGGCCCTTAAACCCGATATGAGCCCAGGAAAACAATAGTCTCCACAACCTCCAGACTAACGGGGGCTGTGGACAAACGATTACATGCTTTGCAGGACCTTTTTTACCAGGTTTCCATCCGCGGATGATCCGAAATGCTTCATGATAGATCCCATGGCTTGCATTTTATTTTTAAACTGTGAAAAATCAATATTACTTTCAATGTAGGAGCGTATTTCATCTTCTCCGGCCATTTGCGGCAGGTAGGTTTCTGCGATTTTAATAAAATCGTTGGTTGACTTGGAACCGCGTTGGCTCAGGACTTCTTTTTCGGATTTAACTAGTTTTTTTATTATTTTTATTGTCTCGGCGTCGCTGATTTCTTTTTGCTCAAGCCTGCCGAATTCACCTAATATAACGCGCAAAACGTTCTTTTTTTCTTCGTTTTTAGCTTTCATGGCGACAATAAGATCCGCCTTGATTTTTTCTTGAAGTCTCATTTTTTGCTCTCCTGAAATAGATATTCGCCGATATATGTTCAATTATCTTTACGACATCGAGGTAAAAACCGTTTTTTCCGCAATCAGGCGATTGGCGCAAAAGAATATAACATTTCAACAGATACCATATTGCGCTTAGATTTTTTTTTCGTCTTCAAGGCATGGCAAAGTTTACATACTTGACGTATTCGCAGCTTTGGCCGCCTTAAGGAGACGCAAAAAAAGACAAGCAAGGTGGTATATTCTTTGAAAAAATCGCCTCAAATTTCACCCTGACGTTAGGTGTGCGTCACAACCGGCTTGTTTTACCGGATTTTTTTAGATATATCTTGAAACGTTCGGAAAAGGCAAGGGGGGGGACCAAACCTGGGGTCACCTTGGAAATTTTTTTAAGCAGATCTTGTTAAAGGGCTATGAAAGCTGCATATCATACAGTCTTGCTTGTCTTTGAATCCGCTTTTATTTGTTGCGTCGGTGGGCCGGAAAATGGGTATACACCTATTGCCGCGCCTTGAAAACAGCTCTAAACTCAAAAACGGGTCTATTACAGGCGATTTGCAATTTCCAATACTCTAATGCGAAAGAATTTTATCATAAAGGCAAAGAAACGATGCGCCTGCTACTAATTGAAGACGACGAAAAAATAGCATCATTTATCATTAAAGGTCTTAAATCCGCTGGGTTTGCCGTGGATTATGCCCTTGACGGGCAGCAGGGACTGGATTTAGGGTTAGTAGAGCCCTATGATGTTATCATTGTAGATTTGATGCTGCCTAAATTAGACGGTTTGTCAGTGATTGAGCAGCTTCGGAACGAAGGTATAAAAACACCTTTGCTTATACTTAGCGCCAAAGACACTGTTGATGATCGTGTTAAAGGGCTTCAAACCGGAGGAGACGATTATCTGCCAAAACCATTTGCATTTGCCGAGCTTCTGGCACGCGTTCAAGCTCTTATGCGCAGGGCGAGCGGTACAATCGAATCCAGCTGTCTGAGGGTGGGGGATTTGAAACTGGATCTAATTTCGCGGGAAGTGACCAGGGCAGAAAAGTCCATCGATCTTCAGCCCCTTGAATATTCGCTGTTGGCCTATCTGATGCGTAATGCACAACGTGTTGTTTCCAAAACCATGATCATGGAACACGTCTGGCATTATAACTTCGATCCACAAACCAATGTTGTCGAAGCAAGAATATGCCGTCTCAGGGACAAGGTTGACAAAGGCTATAACCATAAAATGATACAAACGGTCCGCGGAGTCGGTTATGTTCTTCGAGAGGATCGCTAAACTTCGCCACCTGCTGGCCTTTCGGCTGACCCTCTGGTATGCGGCTATTTTTGTTTTATCCGCCAGTATCGCATATGTAATGATTTATTTTTCGCTCCGATCATCTATACGTGACCGGGTTGATGAGGATCTGTTCATTCAATCGAATGAATTTGAGACGATTCTTACCCTCCAGGGGCCTGAAATGCTTCAACGCGCGGCCTCTATACAGGCCCAGGCCGCTGGTGAAAAAAAAATGTTTTTCCGTTTTTTTTACCCCAGCGGTGTTGTATTTTCTTCTTCAAACATGTCCTATTGGAAAACCATCGGAATCAGCCGTAAAGCTGTAGATTCCATTATGCGGGGTGAAAAAAGGGTTTATACAACCCCTATCGCAAAAAACGGCAAACACACCGTACGTATTCTTTATTCGCGTGTCAGTGATTTTGTCATCCTGCAATTGGGATACTCTTTGGAAAGTGAGTATAGCTTGCTGTTATCCTTTCAGCGGACTTTTACGGTCACCATGTCGGTTTTGGGCGCCGTGGCCGTGGCCGTGGGCTGGTTTATGGCCAGGAGGGCCTTGTCAGGTGTGGCCTCGGTTACCCGAACGGCCCGGCGTATTTCTGAAAGTGACCTGAAAACCCGGGTGCCGTTACTGCACCGGCATAATGAAATTGACCAGTTGGCATTGACGTTCAATCAAATGCTTGACCGTATCCAAAAACTTGTTGCCGGCACCCTCCAGATGAACGACAATATTGCTCACGACCTGCGCAGCCCAATTACCAGGATACGAGGGTTGGCCGAAGTTACAATGATCAATGCCGGTAATCTGGAAGAATACCGCCAGATGACGGCTGGAACTATTGAAGAGTGCGACCGTCTGCTTTCAATGATCAATACGATGCTGACGATTTCCCGTACTGAGGCCGGCATCGGCCTTGGCATTCTTGAAGATCTGGACTTCAAGGCCCTTGTCTGGGATGCCTGTGAGTTGTTCCAACCTTTGGCTGAAGACAAGGGTGTTATGCTGGCACACCAATTGGAAGATGTAGCTCCTATAAAGGGAAACAAGGCAATGTTGCAGCGCATGGTGGCGAACCTGATTGACAATGCCATAAAATATACTCCTTGCGATGGCGCAGTTACCGTCGTGCTTGAAGCCGAAGATAATGCTAACGCGGTTGTGCTGACTGTTTCGGACACGGGAATAGGGATACCTATTGAAGAGCAGCCCAAAATTTTCAATCGTTTTTACCGTTGCGATCAGAGCCGCTCGCAAAGTGGCGCAGGCCTTGGGTTGAGCCTGGCCCGCGCTATTGCTTACAGTCATGGAGGGCAAATAAAGGTGAAAAGCGATCTGCAAGCCGGCAGTGCGTTTTCAGTGAAACTTCCTGTTTAGTGAACCGGTAGAGGTGACTGCTCCCCCACCTTCGTTACACGAAAAAGAGGGCTTCTAAGCGGCCTTTAGTCGCTATCATATCCAGCCGGCACTGGTTCAGTTGTATGATAACAATTATAAATTCAAGGGTTTACGACAAAAAGGCAGCTCAACGCCAACTCCTTGACTTTTCAGAGAAAAATAGTTTGTCCGGCCATTGGTTTGCATATAGCTGGGCCGGGTTTTGCATATGTTATTTATTATAAATTCAATCTGTTATAATGTTTAAAATTATAAAGTCCCGGAAACCGGAAAGAGCCTTTTGTTTTTTTAAAGGGCTTAGAATATGACCAATTGGTAATCATAGAATCATCTTTTGGTCATCTTCGGATAGTATAAAACACTTGAGGAACTAAGCATTATTTGTAACTACTTTGAAAATCGGTGTTCGAGTTTTTTGCTAAGTGCCTGGATTTATAAGATCTGAAAATTACCTGTTAATTATCAATATTAATATTGATATTGTTACACGTAGTGACGGAAAAACTTGAACATCAAGTGAAAGGAAATCATCTATGCGTAAATTATCGCTGCTTTTATCAATTTTAATTTATAGTCTTGCGGTTTTTTTCGCTGGTTGCGGAGTCGGTTTTTCCAAGGACAAAGAGATTCCCATGGTGCCGGCCAATTTTACTTCGCTGGCAAGAATCGCCAAGCCAGGCGTTGTGAATATCAGCACGCTTCGGACCATGAAAGACGGCGGCCGGGTTTTCCGTCATTTTTTCGGAGATCCTTTTGGCAAAAAAAGGAATCCGTTTGAAGAATTTTTTGGGCCGTTTTCCCAGGAACCTAAACGCGATTTTAAACAAAAGAGTCTGGGATCAGGTTTTATTCTTGATGAGAAAGGCTTTATCGTCACTAACAATCACGTTGTGGCCGAGGCTGATCAGATCAAAGTCAAATTGGCTGATGAGCGTGAATACGATGCAAAAATTATCGGCCGTGACCCGAAAACCGATCTTGCACTAATTAAAATAGACGGGGCCAAGAACCTTAAAGCCTTACCCATTGGAGATTCCGAAACATTGGACATCGGAACCTGGGTGGTTGCCATAGGAAGCCCTTTTGGTTTGGAGCAAACCGTTACCGCCGGTATCGTTAGCGCGAAGGGCCGAATTATAGGGGCCGGACCCTATGATGATTTTATTCAAACAGACGCTTCAATCAACCCCGGCAACAGCGGCGGTCCGCTTCTGGATATGAAAGGCCGTGTTATTGGAATAAATACTGCCATTGTAGCCAGCGGCCAAGGCATCGGATTCGCGATTCCGGCAAATTTGGCCATGACCATTATTGATCAGTTAAAAGAAAAAGGTAAGGTCGTTCGTGGATGGCTTGGCATAGGTATTCAGGATCTTACCTCTGAGCTGGCTGAATATTACGGTTTGAAAAACCGTAAAGGAGTCTTGATTACGCAGGTTTTTGAGAACGATCCCGCTGCCAAGGCCGGCATTAAAGCCAATGATGTCATTATTTCCATTGACGGTCAGAATGTACGCACAGGACGCGAACTTTCCGGTATCATCGCCAATACGCCCGTGGGCGGAAAAACCAAAATAACCTTGCTGCGTGGTGAAAAGAAAATGATGCTTACAGCCACTGTATCAAAAAGACCGGATGATGAGCAGCTCGTGTCCAGCAAGAAAGAAAATAATGACGGTCTGGGCTTGCAAGTCGCTGAAATATCGCCTGAAAGAGCCCAACAGTTTGGTTTGGACGCAGCAGATAAAGGTATATTGGTGGTTGACGTGAAAAGAAACAGCCCCGCGCATAAAGCCGGATTGGCAACCGGTGATATCATCAAAGGCATTAATCGTAAAAAGATCAATAAATTAAAAGACTATAACAAGATTATGGACAAGGCTAAAAAAGGTTCATCGATTATCATGTTGGTATTGCGCCGAAATGAAGGCCTTAAGGCCATTAAAATAACCCCCTAAGTAGCCGCGAAAACATTTATCATTACCCTGCATTCATAAAACGGCCGGCTGGAGAACCAGGTTTTCCAGCCGGCCGTTTCAGTAATAGGCTAACTTGGCCGATATTAAGGTGTGCGCAAAATTTTTCAGCAGGCATATATCTGATAGTGCGGTAAAAAATTTCGAGTACAGCGAAATAACTGGAAAATCGGTTGTTTGCGTAAGGATATTAGATATTTTCTTGACACAACTACGTGTGATCAATAAAGTATTATAAAAACATGGTTGTTAAAGGAGTTTTGAATCAATGCCGGTATATGAATTTAAATGCAATTGCGGAGCTGAGTTTGAATGCCTTGTAAAAATGGACACTAAGCAGCATGAGTGTTCACAATGCAAGAAAATGGCGAAAAAAATTATGTCCTCATGCACCTTCGAATTAAAAGGGGGTGGCTGGTACGCTGATGGTTATGCGTCTAAAAAGACCTGATATCTGAAAACAGATATCGGACTTTGTAAAAATTTGGTAATGCTCATCCGGAAATGGCGGGTTTTGGCTTCTGATCAAGAAAAGTTATGCTTGCGAAGCGTTAACGATTTAAGATCTGAGCCGAAGGATGCCATTTGCTGATGGGCATTCTAACAAAACGGCCGTGCCTTGCCTATCGAGAACAATGAATGGGATTGAAATTGATTAAAAACATTTTCCGTTTTTTCGGCAGGCCTAAGTTTCTAATAGGTAACAGTAGTATTTAAATTTGTAAGGCGCCTTATTTAAAAGGCCGGCGACTTGCCCAATCCGATCAAATTTTTTCATCTTCATTCCAGGCTTTTATCTCATTATGCACAAACCTCATACGGCCAAGGAGAGATGATGGCAATAATAGCAGGTAAATCGGATTTCGATGAACTGTATTTATTTGCGATCGAAACTATTCAAAAAATGGGCAATGAATCCCTGAAATTTTATGGCAAAGGAACTTCAAGCCCGCCTTTTGATGCGGTACTGGTCACCAAGGCCGAACTGCATTTGACAGCATCCTTCCAGTCCGAGTTGAAAAGGTGCTATCCAGAACACCTGCTTTTCGGACAAGATCACTTGGGTGATGGATATTCCCACGAGGGAAAACGCTATTTATGGGTTTTCGACCCATTGGACGGCGTTGATAATTTCCAGTCCGGGATTCCAATTTGGGGGATGTCACTGGCATTGTATGATAATTATTGGCCGTTGCTGGGAGTGTTTTTCATGCCGGTCACTAAAGATATGTTTCACGCCAGAGCCGGATTTGACGCATACCGCAATGACCGGCCCATAAAGGTCACTGATCGCGTAACCTTGAGCCAGGAAAGCCTTTTATTGACTTTTTCAAGATTCCACCAATTTTTCCAATTGAATTTTCCAGGTAAAATTCGCGATTTCGGAAGTACCGGCACCCACATCTGTTATGTGGCCATGGGCCGGGCCGATGCCGCGATTACCTCAAATGAGTCATTTAAAGACCTGGCTGCCGTACTGGTTATTTTGCAATCTGCCGGGGGTGTGCTGGTAAAACGTGATGGAAGCAAATTTTATGTTGGAGATTACTTAGACGGCCGTCAATTGGGTGAGCACCTTTTAGCCACCCGCCGCATCACAACAGGGGCCGTGCTTAACTGCCTGAATTCTCGGATTTAATTTATTTTTCCGATGGATAGATTGCCCCTTGCGCTGTAAGCAGCGCTATAGCTAATTTACTTTCCTTTTACTTTCTTTTTAAATATTTTCTTACGATTAGTTAAACTATGGAAAAAAACACAAAAGGTTAATACCGCGCTGTATAGCATGCAAAAATGCCATAGCGCGTCTTGCGAGTGTTGGCGGGCCAGATAAAAAAGCCACGTCAGGAATATGAGAAGTTTGATGTTCATAAACAGTCCGTGTGGTGGTTCTTAGGGTATTGGAAGATACCAATATACCACGCCCCTTAATAATATTATCAGCCCCGGTTTAAAAATCTTTAGCGCCTTTAGAAGCTTGTTTGGGAAATAGAAAATTTAGCGAAAAAGTGCGAGGACAGGCCAAAATGGCTCAAATTTGAAATCAATAGCCGGTCTATTTGTCGAAAATTTGCTTTATTTGGGGCCGTTCTCGCGCTTTTGCAGCCGATTTAATAATTCCAAAACAGGCTTTTACATTTCTTTAAATCGCCAGTAGGGAAAATCAAGTTTATATTCCGCAACTTTTCCAGGGCTGTTTTCCCTGCTGGCTACAACCCATAATGTGCTTTGGCGCTGTTGTGACGTTGTTGGCGAAAACGGGTCCCATGAGGGAGTTAAAATCATGGCGTTGTCAGCGCTGTATTCTATATCTCCGGATTCTTTAAACGAGCTTAAATCGGGCGTTTCATTGTAGCCTCCCTCTTTTCCGCGGGATAATTCACTTATAACAAGAAAAGAAACTTGTTGGTTGTCCCGGATGGATTCGAATTGGCGCAGCCAGGAGTCAATGCCGGTGCGCCTTTCCTTCAGATCTTTGAAGGGAAGTTTGTGAAGGCTGTCTATAACCACCAGAACATCATCATTGCGAGTTTCATGTTTAATAAATTCTATGTGCCTTAACATGATCTCCGGCGTAAGCTCCCGATCCGTCACCACGCGAAAATAACGCAGCATGCTGTCAAGTTCGGCCCATGCCTGTTTAAGGGTGTTGGCTTCGTCGTCACCGTATTGACTTTTGCGAATTCTTTTTTCCGGTAAACTGCTCAGGCGAACCAGGGTCCGAAGGTAGATTTTTTGGCGGCCGTTTTCAAAATCATAGTAAATTACAGGTACTTTACGGCGAGCGACCTCGGTAGAAATTTGCATAAAAAAACAAGATTTACCTGCTTTTGGGGGACCGCCGAGAATAGTTATGCCGCGCAATCCATCCAAAGCGCCGTCAAGTTTGCCGAAACCTGTTTCGAGCCCTAAAATATTCTTTCCTTTTTCCTTCTCAAACAAATCCATAAGGCGGCGCTGTTCTTTTTCAGAAGATTCAAAAGGGGAAAAGGATTGACTGCGGCTGATCATTGAAGCCAGTTTCTTTTTTATCTCCTTGGGCTCATCGTAAACAACCTGAGATAGATGATCACCCCGGCCAACATCGGATGGCCAAGTGAGAATTCGAGCCTTAAATCCCAACTGTACCGCCAATTGCCTGGCTGCCATACGCGTTTGAGGCAAGTTTGATGTTAATAGAAAAATATGGTTGATACGCTTCAGGCGCTCCGGTGCAATATGAACCAAATCTTGTACAGATGGTACAGCAATCCCCGGATAACCCAATTCTTTCAAAATTAACAGATTCAGCTCACCGTGGGTGACAAATAAAGCTCCCCCCTGGCAGCGGTTGATTTCCTGGGCATTGAAAACAGCCAGTTCCCCCTTGCTGAATGTCTCGTTACCATGCCAGAAAAAGTCTTCATCCCGGCCTGGAAAAACACACCGGGCTGCATAGACCAGATCATTGTCCTGGTAATACGGAAAAACCAGGTAACGCCCATTAAACCCGATCCTCATTTGTTTCAGCGTGTCTTCGGATATGCCGTATTCTTCCAAAAAGCCGTGTTGTTCCTCACCAATTAAAGAAATAAATTGATCGATATCTGTTTGTAGATTTTTTGTGGGATACTGAACGTCAACAATATATCCTTCGTCTTCCGAATCATAACCGGGCACTTTTTCCTGACTCAAGTTTAAAAGTTGTGCGAAATGAAAATGAAAACCACCATTAACACAGCGCTGGCTGCAATGAAAGTAGCCCCTGAAATAGCTGTCCGGGTTGGCATGGACAATCAGTTTTGCCTTGGCGCCGTTTTTTTTTTGATTGCAAAAAGGACAATCCGCGTAAATACGCTGATTGCGAAGAGTTGCTTCTGGTAAATGGTAAAGGTAAAACGCCTTGATTCTATCAAATGGTATCATCACTTCTTCCTTTGATATAAATTTACACTTTATGCTGCTGTTACCAATTTTAGGATGGGTGTGCATCCTTAACGATTTTTATTATTTTACAAAATGAATTGGAACAATAATATCAACATAAAAAAAAATCTTGCATACATTCATGAATGTATTTATATTTGGCCGTCAAACATACATTCATGTTTGTTTGTTTTAGCATATTTTTCTGGTTATGTGTTGCCATTGCTTAAATGTGCTTATGTTGATTTTTAGCAAAAGCACTGCAAGGTATTTTGATTCGCAAATGATATGCGGAATAAATTTGATACATTTGAAAAGAAAATTAAAAAAAAGGGGGGGCACCGGTTTCATTTCGGCCTAAATACCGGAGTATTAACGGTGTTAAATTTTGATGAAACGATTGTTTTTGATGATTTACATTTCATTTGTTTTGGGTTGTGCTGCTGTGGGTCCAGACTATGAGCGACCGGCAACGCCCATGCCCCAAAACTGGCAAACTGCAACAGACCCGGCGCTGCTGCCCGATCAGGAAATTGTCCGCCAATGGTGGAAGCTTTTTAATGATCCTATATTAGATGATCTGATTGAAGAGGCGTCACGAAACAATCTTGATTTGTTGACTGCCATGGCCCGTATGCAAGAAACCCGGGCGCGATTGGGCATTGTGACCGGCGATCATTACCCGTTCGTGGATCTTGAAGGCGCGGTTACACGTCAGCGCGGCAGTGAGAATTCACTTAGTGTGGGATATGAAGAAACATTTTACACGCCGGGTGTCTCAGCCGGTTGGCAAATAGATCTTTTTGGCCGTATCCGGCGTTGTGTCGAGGCCGCAACCGCCGAGTACCAGGCCAGTGAAGAAGATTTCACTGATGTGATGATTACTCTTTACGCCGATGTGGCGTTTTCCTATTTGGATCTTCGCACAAACCAGGCGCGTCTGGCTGCGGCCCGGGCAAATATTGAATCACAAAAAGAGGTGCTGGCATTGACCATTTCGCGTTTTAAAAACGGTCTGGCTACGGATCTGGATGTAGCGCAATCGGAAAGGTTTTTGGCAAGGGCGCAAGCGGAAGTGCCTCCTCTTCGAATTGGTTTGGCCCAAAGCATTAATAATTTAGCGGTATTATTAGGGCGTCAGCCAGGTGCGCTGTATGAGAAGCTGGTCACGGCGCGTCAGATTCCTCTGCCGCCTGAAAAAGTTACAGTAGGGGTTCCGGCAGACCTTTTACGCCAACGGCCGGATATCCGTAGAGCTGAACGCCGCCTTGCCGCTCAAACCGCTCGAATTGGTATGGCCAAAGCAGATCTTTATCCAAATTTTTCTTTAACCGGTAATTTTGGTTATGAATCAGTGGATACTGTTGACCTGTTTGATGCCGGCAGCCGGGTGTTTTCTTTCGGGCCTTCGCTGAGGTGGAATATTTTTGCAGGCGGGCGTATCCGAAACCAGATAAAAGTTGAGGATGCCGTTAGCCGCCAAATGTTGCTTGCTTACGAGCATTGTGTCTTAAACGCTTTGCGGGAAGTGGAAAATGCTCTGAAAGCTTATATCGAGAATCGTATCCGCCTTACAGCCCTGGTACGTTCGGTGAATGCCGCACGCCGAAGTGTTAAGCTCGCCACGGAGTTGTATAAACAGGGATTGGCCGATTTTCAGGTTGTACTTGACGCCCAGCGCGATCAGTTTGAGTTTGAAAATCAATTGGCCTCCGCACGTGGAAACAGCGCCGCCAACTTTGTACGGCTGTATGCTGCTTTAGGCGGCGGCTGGGATCTGGAGCAAATTGCTGATTTTAGAAAAGAGTCTAACTTAAGTGGAACAAACAATAAAGGAGACCTGAGATGAAGCCCTTGAATATAAAATATTCTATTTATCCATTGCTCGTATTGATGGGGCTAATAATTGCGCTGGCCGGATGCTCCGGGGAAGACGCCACGGCTTCGGCTGCTACTGCTCCACCAGCGCCAACTGTAACGGTTAGCCAACCATTAAAAAAGAATATCACCGAGTATGCCAATTTTTCCGGTACAACCGAAGCCTTGGAATCTGTCGAAATCCGTGCCCGCGTGGAAGGGTTCTTGGATGAGATCCACTTCAAAGCAGGCGCCTTGATTGAAAAAGGAGAACTGTTATACTCAATTGATCCTGATATCTATCAAGCCAGACTGACTGAAGTCCGGGCGAACCTGGAAATTAGCAAAGCCCAGCTCAAACTGGCTAAGGCAACCAGCAAACGCAGGCAAAAAGCCTACAAGAATAAAGCAGTAAGCGAAGTGGCTGTGATCGAGGCCGCTGCTCATTTGGCATCGGCCAAGGCGGCCGTGTCCGCTGCTGAGGCGACTATAAAAACGGCTGAGCTGAACCTGTCTTATACGCGGATTGTTGCTCCTATCAGCGGCAGGATCGGGCGCAGTCTTGTAGATACCGGCAACCTGGTCGGAGCGGGCGATCGCACCCTGCTGACCACGATTGTCAGAGATGATCCCATCTATGTCTATTTTACAGTGAGTGAGCGCGAATTGCTTAATTACCTTGAGCGCGGTCTGGATTTTCAACCGTCTTTCGCAAGCGATGATACCCAGGTCTTACTTGGATTATCCAATCAGACCGGATTTGCTTATAAAGGGCGCATTGATTACCGCGCCAACCGTGTTGATCCGGAAACGGGAACCCTTCAGGTTCGTGCGGTATTTCCCAATTCAGGCCATAGGCTTTTACCTGGCCTTTTCGCCCGTATCCGGGTTCCTATGGGCGAGGCCACAGAAGAACTTCTGGTTCCTGAAACAGCTCTGAACCGCGACCAGCAGGGGCATTTTCTGCTGGTGGCCGACAAGGACAATAAGGTCCAGTACCGGCCGGTGTCCACGGGAACTTTGGTAGATGGCATGCGCGTTATTTCCAAGGGAATCGGCGATCAGGACAGGATTATCATCAACGGTCTTCAAAAGGCGCGCCCTGGTTCGCCGGTGAGACCTATGGAAAAGAAATCGGCGGTAGAATCCGGCACACACGCCGCTGATCAGTCATCTTAAGGAGGGGTTATGTTCAGTCGTTTTTTTATCAATCGGCCCATTTTTGCTGCGGTGGTCTCGATTATCATTATCATGGCGGGGCTGGTTACCCTTCAAACACTTCCAGTTGCACAATATCCTGAAATTGCCCCGCCTACGGTTCAGGTTCGCGCTGTTTATCCGGGAGCCAACGCCGGTGTGGTTGCAAGCACCGTTGCTCAACCCATAGAAGAACAGGTAAACGGCGTAGAAAACATGCTTTACATGTCTTCTACCAGCACCAATAACGGCGCATACAACCTTACCGTTACCTTCAAGGTGGGAACAAATCTGGATATGGCGCAGGTGCTGGTGCAAAACCGTGTTGCCCAGGCTGAATCATCCTTGCCACAGGAGGTCCAGCGCATGGGGATCACCGTGAAAAAAAAGTCCAACAATATCCTGCTTTTTGCTTCTCTGACCTCACCGGATAACAGTTTAGACTCTCTTTATTTAAGTAATTATGCCAGTCTTCGCATCAAAGATGAGTTGAGCCGTTTAGAAGGCGTCGGATCGGTGCAGATCTTCGGGGCCGGGAATTACAGTATGCGAATCTGGCTGGACCCGGAGCGTATGAAAGCACGGGGACTGACAAGCAGCGATGTGATTGCCGCCATCAGCGAACAGAATGTGCAGGTAGCTGCCGGTCAAATCGGTCAACCGCCAATCGATAAACAACAGGATTATCAATACGCCGTCAACGTCGAGGGGCGGCTTGAGGAAGTGGCTGAATTTGAGCAGATTATCTTAAAGAGTCTTCCCGGCGGCCGGATGATTCGTGTAAAAGACGTTGCCCGTGTTGAGCTCGGGGCCCAGTCGTACAGTGGCGCCAGCCAGACCCATGGCAAGGAGTGCGCCGCCATAGCAGTTAACCCGCAACCGGGGGCCAACGCCCTGAAAGTGGCTGAACGAGTCAAAAACCGTATGGAAGAGCTGTCCCACAGTTTTCCTCCGGGTATAGAGTTCAATATTCCGTTTGACACCACCATATTTGTGGAAGACTCTATTGATGAAGTGTTGGAGACCCTTTACATCGCCACTGTTCTGGTCATCCTGGTCATCCTGATTTTTCTGCAGAACTGGCGGGCTGCGCTGATCCCCATGGCTACCATTCCGGTTTCGCTGATCGGCACCTTTGCGGTTATGGCGGCTTTGGATGTAAGCATAAATATGCTGTCGCTGTTCGGTATCGTTCTGGCCATCGGTATCGTGGTTGATGACGCCATCGTGGTGGTGGAAAACGTGATGCGTAACATAGATGAATCGGGGTTGGACCCCAAGTCGGCCACCCTTCAGGCCATGAAGGAAGTGACAGGCCCGATTGTGGCTACGACACTGGTGCTATTGGCGGTCTTTGTTCCCACGGCTTTTCTTTCCGGTATTACCGGGCAGCTATACCGCCAGTTCGCCCTTACCATTGCCACTGCAACGATTTTTTCAGCTATCAACGCCCTGACCCTTAGTCCGGCTCTTTCTGCTATAATTTTGCGTCCAACCGCAAACCGCCAGAACTTTATTGCACGATGGTTTAACCGGTGTTTTGATTGGGTTCAGAGGGCCTACGGTTTTGTGGTCGGCAGACTGGTCCGGCGGGCAGTTCTCATGTTGATTTTGTTTGCCGGTATCAGCTCAGCGGCTTTTTGGGGGTTTAATCAGCTTCCCAAAGGGTTTGTGCCCAACGAAGATCAAGGCTGGGCCATTATCGCTTTGCAACTGCCGGATGCCGCTTCCCTGCAGCGCACCAAAGCTGTGGTGGATACCATAAATGAGCGTTTGGACAAAATGCCCGGAATTAAGAATTATGTCTCGGTGCCCGGTTACTCGGCACTGGATGATACCGTTGCCTCCAATGCCGCTGCTATCTTTACGGTGTTTGATCCATATGAAGAGCGGCAGACGGCCGGGTTGAGCCTGGACGCCATGATCGGTCAATTATGGGGTGCGGTGGCCAATATTCAAGAGGCCATGGTATTTGCTTTTCCGCCGCCGCCGATTATGGGGCTGGGTAATGCAGGCGGATTTGAAATGCAGATTCAAGATGTTGGCAACCTGGGCCTGAACGCCTTGCAAAGTAACGCCTATGCGATGATGATGGCGGCCAACACCCAAGGTAATTTGAAGCAGGTTTTTACAACCTTCAGGGCCAACGTTCCCCAGTTGCAGGCTAATGTGGACCGCAGCCAAACCAAATCCCTGGGCATCCCTTTATCCGATGTGTTTCAAACACTGCAGGCTAACCTGGGCTCTGTATATGTAAATGACTTTAATAAATTCGGGCGCACCTACCAGGTGCGAATTCAGGCAGATTCACGTTTTCGGGCAACACCCGAGGATATTCTCAAGCTGGAAGTCCGCAACAACAATGGCCATATGGTGCCGTTGGGCACCGTGGTTGATGTTTCCGATACACTTGGGCCGCAGGTTATCACCCGTTATAATTTGTATCCTTCGGCAAAATTGAACGGGCAGGGTGCTGCTGGCATCAGTTCGGGTGAGGCCATGCAGATTATGGAATCCATTGCCGCAGAAAAGCTACCCGATGGAATGGGCTATGAGTGGACCGGGATGTCTTACCAGGAAAAGGCGGCCAGTGGTCAGACGCTTTTTATTTTTATTCTGGCCGTCATTTTTGTCTACCTTGTTTTGTGCGCTCAATACGAGAGCTGGTCTTTGCCATTAACCGTAATACTATCGGTTCCTTTGGCGGTACTGGGCACCGTGGCCGCTGTCTGGATAAGGTCTATGGATATCAATGTTTACACCCAGATTGGTATTATTTTATTGATCGCATTAACTTGTAAGACAGCAATTCTGATTGCCGAATTTGCCAAAACGTCAAGACAAGAAGGGCAAAGTATCACCGATGCGGCGCTTGATGCTGCTAAACTGCGTTTTCGTCCTATCTTAATGACAGCGGCGACGTTGATACTTGGCGTGTTTCCTCTGGTTATTGCCACTGGAGCTGGCGCCGCGGGCAGACAGGCGCTGGGAACTGCTGTTTTTGCCGGTATGATCTCGGCAACCGCATTGCTGGTTTTTTATGTGCCGATGTTTTACGTGTTGATTCAGCGGTTCAGCGAAGCATTTGCTAAGAAGTTGCGAAGAAAAGACAGGCAATTTGAGGCAGCGTCCGGTTTATCGAAAATTTGAGAATCGGATATTTGGCAGAAATTAAAACGGTTATGTTCCAAAAAAAGGGCAATGCCTGCCTGGCTCCCTGACTTTTACGCCTTGGAGCAGGCGGGCGCTCACCGTGGAGAAAAAATGGCAAGAAAGAAGAAAGATGAGGCAGAAAAAACCCGTCAGGATATTTTAGATGCAGCTTTAACTGTATTCAGTCAAAAAGGGTATTTGCGATCCACCTTGAACGATATCGCAACCGCCGCGGGCGTTACCCGCGGCGCCATCTATTGGCATTTCAAAGATAAAGTTGATTTGCTCGAAGCTCTCTCAGATGATATTGGCTGCTGTCATGACACTACGCATGAAGAGATTATAGCCAGGGAGCCTTTTGATTCTCTGGAAGAACTGCGTGACAAGATCCTCCATTGGCTTGTTGATATTGAAAACAATCACAGGCTCAATACCTATTATAAATTTATCTATTACAAAATTGAATATCATGAAGAACTCGAACCGGTTCTTGCCCGCCAGCGAGAGGAAAAACGCCTGATCTTAAAAGCATTTGAAAAAGATTTCAAACAACTGCAACGTATCGGGCAAGTCAAACGCGATATTAAACCCGCGCATGCCGCGCTTATGACATCGGTTTTTGTAAAAGGATTGATACAGCACTGGCTGTTTGACCGCACTGCTTTTTCCATGAAGCAAACCGCCCCGGTTTTATTCAATCATTTTATAGAAGGTCTGCGCCCCCAATGAAGGAAGTTTGTTGATGCAAGACAAGCAGGATCTGACCAAGCTCTTTGAAAAACAAGCCCGGAAAGTTTCTGCCGTAGTTGAACGTGTAGCCGATTTTCAAGAGGCTTTTGTTTATACGGCAGATCTTTGCTCTGACAAGCAGGCCTGCGAACTGCTTGCACCCGGCTGTGAAGCAGCGCTTTCAGAAAAAGGCCAAAACCTTTGCTCGCACAAGCCGCCTAAGATAATTGCTGCGCCGGGCCTTGACGGGCAAGCTGCAGATAAGCTCAATCGTATATGCCGCCAAAAGGGAATTAAGTTACTGACAAAAGGATTGCGCGGCTATCTGGCCGGTATCGATGCCGGTTTTACCTTTGCAGACTATGGTATCGCCGAAACAGGAACTTTGGTTATGAATGCCGGCAGCGAAGAAATTCGTCTGGCAACCATGATTAGTGAAATTCATGTTGCTGTGCTGCCGGTTACCGGCCTGGTTGCCACGGCTGCTGATCTGGAAGACGAGTTGGAATCGATGTTTGGCAAGACACCCAATTATACTGCATTTATTACCGGCGCCAGCCGCAGCGGCGATATCGAACAGGTGCTGGCCCTGGGAGTTCACGGCCCCCTTGAACTGCACATCCTGCTGATGGAGAGTAATTCATGCAAAACGCCCGTAATCTAAAAGCCTACCGCAAGCAGATCGAAGAAGCTTTGGAAGACAAATTTCAGCGAAAAGCATTGGATAAATTTGCCTTATCTTATCGCGCCTCGCGTGACGAAGCTTTTTCCGGTTTGGATTTTGACTGCCTGGTGGCCGATATTGTACGTCTTAAAGATAATGCTTTGGCGCAATTAGATGTTTTGTATACGCGCTTTAAGCAAAATGCTGAAAAAATGGGTGTTCATGTCCATCTGGCGCGGACTGCAAGCCAGGCCAACCGCATGATTGCCAAAATCGCAAAAGATAACGATGTTAAACGAATTGTAAAATCCAAATCCATGACCACCGAAGAAACCTTGCTTAATCCTTATCTGGAATCCCGGGGCATGCAGGTTACCGAAACCGACTTGGGAGAATGGATCATACAATTGCGGGCAGAAGGCCCTTCGCACATGGTGATACCGGCTATTCATCTATCCCGTTTTCAGGTAGCTGACCTTTTTACCAAAGTCACCGGCAAAAAACAGGATGCACAGATCCAACGGCTAGTTAAAGTGGCCCGCAGGCAGTTGCGCAGTAAATTTGCGGAAGCCGATATGGGGATCACCGGGGCCAACTTTGTTCTGGCCGATACAGGCACAATCGGTATCTTAACCAATGAGGGCAATGCCCGCCTGGTCACCACGCTGCCGCGGGTGCATGTGGCCCTGGTTGGCGTGGAAAAACTGGTTCCTTCACTGGCAGACGCTTTGAAGATTATCAAAATCCTGCCGCGCAATACCATAGGACAGCACATTTGCTCTTATGTGACCTGGATTACCGGCCCCAACGCCTGTGGCGCAGCCGCAGACAATCGAAAAATCATGCATGTGATTTTACTGGATAACGGCCGTTTGAAGCTTGCCCGCGATCCGGACTTCGTTCAGGCCCTGCGTTGTGTGCGCTGCGGAGCGTGTGCGAATGTATGCCCGGTTTACCGCATGGTGGGCGGGCACACATATGGCCATATTTATATTGGCGCCATCGGCTTGATCCTGACGTATTTTTTTCATGGCCGCGAAAAAGCCCGCAACCTAGTTCAAAACTGCATCAATTGCGGCGCATGCAAAGAAATTTGTTCAGCGGGTATAGATTTGCCGCAACTGATTAAGGCGGTTCATGTCAGGGTGATGGATAAACAAGGCCACCCCATACAAAATGTGTTGCTTGGAAAACTTCTCAGTAATCGCAAGCTATTTCACGGTTTGTTGAAAGCCGCGGCTAAAGCCCAAAAACCTTTTACTGGTGGCGCGCCATACTTGCGGCACCTGCCCATGATCGTATCAAAGGAACATAACTTTCGCCGTCTTCCGGCAATTGCTCCAAAGGCCTTTCGTGACATGTGGCATCAGCTTAAACCCCAGGTGAAAAAGCCAGTACTTCGCATATCTCTTTTTTCAGGATGCGCTCAGGATTTTATTTATCCTGAACAGCTTACTGCTGCTGTTGGAGTCTTGGCATCCAGACGGGTTGCTGTAGATTTTCCCATGGAGCAATCGTGTTGCGGACTACCCGTGGAGATGATGGGCCAGATCGAGGCTGCCCGCCATGTGGCCGCCCGCAATGTTCTGGCCATGACAAAAAACATGCCTGACCATATAGTTAGTCTTTGTGCATCCTGCGTATCCCATTTCACCCATGCTTATCCCAGGCTGCTGGCCGATAACTCCGAGCTGGCTAAAAAAGCACATATGCTGGCCGAAAAAGTGATACCTTTTAGCGTATTGATCAATGATATGTTATCAATGGATGATTTTAAATCCTCAGACGCGCCGATGCCTGTTACCTTCCACGCACCTTGCCATCTATGCCGCGGATTAAATGTTAAAAATGCTCCAAAAAAATTGATAGTAAAAGCCGGACTGGATTTTCGCCCCGCACAAGAAGAGCAAACCTGTTGCGGTTTTGGAGGTACTTATTCGAGCAAGTTTCCGGCTATCTCGGCCCAAATTTTAGATAAAAAGCTTGATGACGCGGTACGCACCAGCGCCCGGCAGCTTGTCACGGAATGTCCGGGTTGCATCCTGCAACTGCGCGGCGGTGCTATCCAACGCGGTATAGACCTGCGAGTAATCCATTTGTCGGAAATGCTGTGGGAAATAGAGCATAAAAGACAGACACAATTTCACAACAGCCCGGATTAAGAATCCGGGCAGCCGAAGCCGGAAACCTTGCATTATTAATAATAGAAATCAAAATAGTAAAACGCAGGAAGACGTTGCTGTGCATCTAAATCCAGTTTTCCATAAAAAATGTCCAACAAACCCTTGGGGGTGTATTTGCCGTTTGACAGGAGTTTGATGCGGTTTGCGCGTTCTTTGTTTCGTTCGGGATAACTTTCGAGATTAAAGACACAAGGATCTATAATCATTGCCACGATGCAAAGGTATTGATCTTGAGTAAGTTGATCAAAAGGCTTGCCGAAGTATGCAGTGGCGGCTTTGGCAAAGCCTTCGACTCCTGGCCCCAAATAGATGGTATTTATGAACCTGCGCAATTGCATGTTTTTTGGCATTAACTCATCAAGGACAAAATGAGCGATCAATATCTGATTTATTTTATTAATACCTGATTTTAAGGATGCAGGATAAAGTTGCCCGGTGAGCGCTTGAGTAATGGTCGTGGTCCCTGCGCCGGGGGTTAATAAATCAACACCATGATGTTTAAAAAAACCGGGATCTTCTACTTTCAAAAGGGTTTCTAATTGGCGCGATGTTAATGATGATACCTCCAGAGGATATTCAGCGGCCGCTTCGGCCGGAAGGATCGTATTGATGGTATACTCTCTGGCAGAGTAAATCAGCCTTGCGTAATATGCAAAAATCAGTGCTAAGAATAAACATCCAAAAAATGCCAAGCTTTTAAAAAAAATATTGAACTTCATTATCATTACGGTTTTATGCTAATTCAATTTCGCATTGAGCGCATGTACTTAGCCGATTTGTGTTAAATAATATACCATTTTGAGTGTCTTTTTTCCCGTCTTGTGTGTTATGCCAAAGGTGCGAGTATGTTAAGTATGCAAACTTTGGCACGCCTTGAATACGAAAAAAATCGAAGCTCAATCTGGTATATTCTTTTCCGCCAATCGCCTAAGATGTTAAAATTTTTTCTATCAACCGCCTTAATATATACTTTGAGGATGGAAAACAAGCCTAAAAGAAAGGTGTTGCGTGTAACAGATTGTAACTAAATCTATTTGCCTTTATTTTTTTTAAAATGGTTACACTTGAGCGCTTCGCATTGAAAAAAGGCGCATTGGGCAGTATTTGGATTTTGAAAAAAACAAAGGGGATACAATCTGTCAGATATACAAAAAAAAGAATAATGGAACCAGATTCAGATGACAGCTCTTTAGCGCAAACAAGGTTAAAGGTCCGGAAAAATATTTTGTCAACAACCCCTGGGCTAAAGACCGAGGGGTTGTTGACTCCGCGTCAATTGTACAAAACATTTTTTTTTGCGGCCCTTAAGCTTTATAGCCTACCGGCATTAGCAGTAAAGGTTCGTGAGCAGAAGGGATATTCATTACATCGATGAGTTTTTTATCATCATAAGCCCCCACAATTGCGGCCTCAAGACCAAGGGTTTGAGCCTGGAGGAAAATGTTTTGACCGATATGGCCCGCTTCGATCATTGCATAGCGAATTCCGCGTTTTCCATATTTTACGGTTACCCGGCCGTACTCTGCGCTAATAACGATAATTATAGGGGAACCGGCCATCCACATTTGTGAAAGACTGGCCCTGGCGACTGACTGGCGCATATCGCCTTGGGACACAGGAGACAGAAGGTGTCCGCCGACTTGATAATGATAAATCCCGGCTTCAATTTGTTCTACACCGGTTTGTCCCGCCACAACGTAAACATCCATGGGATAGAGTGCGCCTGCGGATGGGGCCGCTCGTTTGAATCCGCCATCTTGCGTAACACCGCTTGCCGCCCAGAGCAGTTGAGACAACTGGTTTAAATTCAACGCCCGTGAATCAAATGCCCGAACCGTGCGGCGTTGTTTGATCGCTGCTTCAACTGAGACCGTTCCTTCATATTCCGGGGGTGGTAATTTCATCACAGCCTCCTGGTAAGTTCTATTTTTTTTGGCAAATGCCCAACAAGGTGAGGCGAGCCAAGAAACAGCAACCCATTTAAATAGACGAATAAAAATAGTTCTTCGCTCTTGGTTAAAAATCATATTAATACCACCTGATGTTGGTTGTAATTTTTATGACCGTCAGGAAAATTACTCCAGAATAGCAGTCTCCAAATTTTCGCGGTTATTGCCGGTTACCTCCAGCAAGTGGACATCCGGCCGTTGTTTAATCTGCTCAATGAGTCCTTTCCCATGTAAGGCGATGGTGGCAAGTAACATTTTATTTGTGCTCAGGATATTTCGTATCAGAGTGTGAAAACGGTTTGAAAACAGTTCCATCTTTCCAATCTCATCGATCACGATAATTACAGTTTCAGGATTCAACAGGTCTAATTTTAGCAGAAATTTATCGAAGCCAGCCGTATCAACACCGTATTTTCCCACCCGGTGCAGGCTCTGCAAGTCCACGTGAGCCAGTATTCGGCGGTCACCATTGAGCCCCTGCAGTTCAAAGCCGGACCGATGTCCCTTTGACCGTATTTCGCGGGTATAAAAACCGGCCATCGGGACCGGTTGCAACTGGTTGATAATCTTACGGATAAGAGTTGTTTTGCCCACACCGGGTTTTCCGGTTATCAGTGTCTTGGCATGTCTTAATCTCATAAGCATCGCTATGACAGATGATTGTTGGCCGCGCTCATTTGCAACAAACTGCCTGCGGTTCGGCTTACAGCCATTCAGGCCGATTTTTATGCAACTTGCGCTCTTGATGGAGCAATTTGCCGGAAGCCTTATAATGCTTTTTGCAGTTTCCGGTTCGCTGGCAAAAATAATTTTATACCGGATGATCGGATTTTAAAAGAACAATAATGAAAATTTTAAAGATACCGGACTGATAGTTCCTTTCTTTCAGGAATTCTATTAAACCGGTACACTGGATATCCAAACATCAAAGCTGCGGCGATTTTTTCGTTTTTGGTAAGATTCAACGCATTTATTAATGCGGGGCTTTCCGAGGCCGCTTTGGTAAAGTAGCCGGCCCAGCATATTGCCAGGCCCAGTGAATTTGCAGTCAATTCAAGGTATGAGATGGCTGTAGCGGCATCGGTCATAGCCCAGAAATAATCCTTTGGTAAAACCGCAATTAAAAGGTGGGGAGCACTTCGAAGCAAAATATCATGGCCTTGCTCGCAGTGCTCGATAATTTCCGGGTAACTTCTTTTTTCTTTAAGCCAGTCAACCATTATATCCGCAAAATGCGCCACCTTTGCTGCTTTTTTGACAATTATCCAGCTTATCTGTTGTGAATTACTCGCTGTGGGTGACCACCGTGTAAAATCCAGCCATTTAGAAATGACATCATCAGGCACTGATTTTTTTTTGAAAGAGCGAAAGGATCTTCTGGAACGGATAAATTTTTCGGTTTGGTAATGTGAAGGTAAATCATTACTTTTTATTTGCTCAAAGTTTTCCTGTTTGACTCCGGGATGTGATATTGCGCCTTTCGGGCAAATTGCAATGCAGTGCCAGCACTTGATGCAGTATTTTTCGAATAAAGATGATTTTATTACCGGAAAGCCTTCATCATCTTTTTCATACATAAAGCCATAAGGGCATTGATTTATACACATGTAATCCTTATTGCATTTGGCAGTATCAATTTTGATCATGTAAGCACTCCTTTTTATTACCTCCCCGCTAACATAAAATTTCAGAATATAGCATCATTTACGGTATGACGGTTGCAGTAGGAAAAAATCTGATATCGAAAAAATAACTTCAACATCTTTATGGGGTAAAATTTTCATTTTCAATTGAGCAGCCAAAGTTTCAATGTCAGTTTCAATGGCTTTTTTGAGTCCGGCCAAGTCACCTATAGTAAGTTCTTTACGTTCTAAAATTTTTTGCAGTGCAATGCCACGGGATTCGACCAACAATCTATCAACAAGCTTTTCATATTCATCCGATCTATAGATCTTTTTATCTTTATTAGGGGTTCTCAAAAATTGAAGCGTTACAACAAGATTGTAAAGGCCTTTGTCTTTTATCTCTACTGCAGCCGTGACCGTTCCTGGCTCTGTGCTATGACCGCTATAATAAAGGCCTGCTGAAGCTGTTGATGTGGATAGCATCAACAAAAGAAATGAAAATATAAGCTTTCGAATCATTTTGTATCCCTTTCCTGAATTGGTTCATTTGCAATTTGTACTTCTTAATTCAATTGAATTCGCTCTTGCGCCGCATCTCAGATCAAGCGTTGAATTTGTATGCAGAAATATATTTTTATCGGAAAACCTTAAAGAAAGAATTAAATTCGTAAAAATCTGATAATTCCACAAAAGAATCAATTTTTCAAAAGGTTCTTTTCCTCAAATGGTCTAAATGCCAGGTCGTGTGCTCGCGTTTGCGATATAGCTGAAAATATACTGATCAAGTACTTTGCCATCTTTATAAACATTAGAGCGAAGAATGCCTTCACATACAAAACCGGCTTTTTCAAGGACTTTTGCCGATGCTGGATTAGTGACATACGGTTCAGCGAAAATCCTATGCAGCTTGAGATTCCGGATTGCATATGCCGTTAGGCTCTTAACTGCTTTAGTCATTATCCCTTTGCCCCAGAAAGGCTCTGCAAGCCAGTATCCCATTTCGGCAGTATAACGATGAACATCTTCGCCGGGACAAAGGCCAATACCGCCAATAGCTTCAATTTGATTCGCTATTGCAAAGACGGTCGTTGGCTTTGCTTTGCAAGCGGATGAAATGAAGGATTCCGCATCTTCAAGTCTATATGGATGGGGAAATTTATCACGTAAATTCAACCATATTTTTCTGTTGTTTGCATAGCGGGCTATTGCTGGAGCATCCTTGATTTGCAAGTTGCGAATTATATATTCTCCGATTTTTAGATACATTTTAATTCCACATGCAATAGCAGGTATGACCGCGATGAGATCAATTTTATTATAGATATCATCTGTGAAAAAACTGGCCTTGAAAAAAACAATATTATATCAAAAGTTTATATTTTATAATGAGCTGGCAGGCCCCTATAACTCAACATGAGCCCCATTTTTATAACAACTTTTGTTTGCCGTACGATTCGAATTTTTCCAATACCGTTTCCATTTGTTTTTTTGTGAGCATTTTTGGACTCCCCACGGTAAGGGTTTGATAATAAATCCGGGCGACGAATTCGATTTGTTCAGAAACGTTAAATGCCTGTTCAATGTCATCGCCGACGGTAACCAGACCATGATTGGCCAACAGGGCTGCATTGTGGTCTTTGAGGGCTTGGCTGACAGATTGGGCCAGCTCCGGTGTGCCGAATGTCGCATAAGCAGTCAGGGGCACCTTGTCTCCGGAGTATCCTACCAGGTAATGGACGGCGGGAATTGGTTTATGCAGGCAGGCCAGAGTTGTGGCGTAGACCGAATGGGTGTGTATAATGGCCCCAATGTCCTGTCTTTTTTCGTAGATCGCCAAATGCAAATCCAATTCACTGGAGGGTTTTTTGCCGGCGTGAATTAGCTGGCCTTTAAGATCACAAGTAGAGATGTCCGTGGCCGTCATCAGCTCGTAGTCTATCCCGCTGGGTGTGATGTGAACTTGACCCTTTGGGCGATTGATGATGCTTATATTGCCGCCAGTGCCGGTAGTAAGGCCCCGGTCAACCATTTTGCCGGTAAAGTTAATGATTTGTTCTTTTAAATTTATATCCATTTTCATGCTGTTTTCTTTTGATTTAGTTGGAGAAGGATGAACTCACCTATTTTTTCCGCAGAGCGGCCGAAGAGCTCATCGGTTTCCACCATTTGCAGATAGTGATCTTGCCATACAATGCTGTTTTCTTGAACAATGTTCTTGATATGTTCATATTTGCCGCCAAGCGCTTTTATTTTAACTGCCAAATCGACTTTTTCTTTGAAGCTGATATTGAGCAGCAAAAGATGTTCTATGGTGTTGGATGCTGCGGGATCGGTGGAGATAACCGGTATAACCAGTATGCTGCGGGCGTCTTTACGGCCCTTGCCGACATAGATATTGCCCTGGCGGACAATGATGTTTTTAGTTCCTTTTAGAGAGTTATCTTTCTCTACCCGGGAAGGCAGATCTTTTAGAACACCTTCTTTGCTTATGATTTCGATAACGCTATCTTCAGTGGGTTCTCCAAGGACATTCAGGCCGCTGATCCGATAGAGTATGGAGCCGTTGATTTTGGAGACAATTCCTTGAAGGTTCTTGAGCACGATAATGTTACGGTTGATGAGCTGGGCCGTGCTGATGACTTGTTTTTCCAGGTATTCAAACAAAATACCCTCAATTTTTTCCCGAATGCGGCTTGTGCCTACCGTAACTGTTTTGGCCTGATGTTTAATGGCGTCAACAGGTCTTGACATGCCGTTGATGGAGTGTCCTAATCGATCCAAAAGGGTGTTGAGCATATTCAATGGGGTTCCCTTGACGCCAAAATCCATTTCGAAGTCGGATACGGGCAGCCGCCCAGTCAAGTATTTAAAAAGTAGAAGCAGATCCGTGGCATGAGTGATAATGCTTGGCAGCCGCTGTGTTTTTTGAAGATTTCGAAATTTGGTATAGAAACGCGCAATTTTCTCCCGAAAACGTTTTTCCAGAATGACTTCATAAATGTTCAAACCTTTGCGCGTAAAATTATCCAGGACGGCGCGGATATCTTCTCTGAAATTGTGCAGCAGTTTTGATCCGTCGTTGATGGCCAGCGCTGCATAATAGCCCCATAAATGACCGGCAAGAGTATTTAGAACCGGTGCGAGATGCCCGGGAATACTCGGTACCCGTATGACATCGTCAGCATAAGGATCAAAGCGCGTTTCGTCTTCATCGGCGATGACAACCGGGGATGCTTTGTGGGCTTTGAAAATCGCGGTATCCTTGATGATGTCATTGATAACCGTACTGCCTGCTCCGGCGGCGCAGACAAGAATCAATGGCTCTGATGACAAGTCGATGTGTTTTTTATCTTCAACGTAATCTGAAGAGATGGTTTTGTAGCACAACTCGCTTAGTTTGATACGGATTTCATCGGCCGCAGCCTTGTTGGGGCCGCTGCCCACAGCCGCCCAGTAGGTTTTCGAGGGGGCAAGCCGCTGGGCCGATGTCTTTATTTGTTCTTTTAGTTCAAGAACTTTGCGCATTTGATCGGGAAGTTCACGCAATGCTTTAAGTTCTCCGGAGATAAATGCTGCTGAGCGGCGTTGCATGATTTCAGAAATTTTCAATCCCATCAGAGCGCCTGCGATGATTTGGGAGTAGAATGCCTTGGTGGAAGCTACAGACATTTCAATGTCCCGGCCGCTGCTGGTATAAATAACGCTGTCTGCCTTGAAAGTGATATCCGAATCGCGGCGGTTGACGATCGCCAGAGTGTGAGCCCCCAATGCGCGAGCCATATCCACAGCCCTGTTGGTATCCGTGGTAGTGCCGGATTGACTGATGGCAATAACCAGGGCGTCGGCCATGCTGTCGCAGCTACCGTGTTCTTCTAATTTGAATCCGCTTAACTCAGAAGCTTTCAAGGCATTGATGTTCAGGGAAGGTTCATTGAGGTAATAGTTGAGGATATCAGCGCTGGCGTTTGCTGCAATGCCCGCAGTTCCCTGACCGATAAAAAAGATACGCTTGATTTGACCGGCTTTCAGATTCTCCTGAAGCTTTTTGGAAAAAGATGTTTCTTCCAGTGCAATATACAACTGATCGGGGTCTTCTTTTGAGATTTTCCAGCGGTTTTGAAGGGTTTTGTATACGGAGTCCGGCGCTTCACTGATCTCTTTTAAAAAATAATGCGGGAAATTTTGGCGGTCGATATCGCGTGAAGAAATTTGTGTATGCTGGATATTCGATTCTTGCAAGGCAATGGCTGTGCCGTCATAATACATGGCTCTAATACCTTCTAAGCCTCCACTGCTCTTTTGGTCGAGAATAAAAATCTGCCCCTGGGTTGATCCGGTTGCGGCCTGTATAGTTTTCTCACCATCGAGTTTGATATAGTCGCAAGTCTCTTCTACAAAACCGTAGACTTCACTTGCGGGCAGATAATGATCTTTAGCCAAACCTACAAATACCGCTTGACCGCTTCCTTTCTGAGCCAGAAAAAATTTTCCGGGCTCCATATCGGTGTGCATGGAAATGGCGTGGGAACCTTCAAAATCGTTTAACGCCAAACGGAAAGCTTTTTCTACGTTGTGCCCTTGCCGCAAATACATTTCAATTTGCAAAGGGATGATTTTTGTATCCGTTGTGATTTCTTCCGCGATGGTTTGGCCCTTTTTCAGCCATTGTTTTTTCAGTTCCAGGTAATTATCGATATCTCCGTTAAGACAGACGTGGATAATTCCTTTCTGGCCGCAGCGCTGCTCATGGGTCGCATTATCTAAGGGATGGCAATTGGCAATGGTAATTGCGCCGATAGATGCCCAACGGGTGTGAGAATTTATGGTATGAAAGGTATAGGGCAATTCCATGACTAGGTGCAAAAGCGGATCCTCGCTAATGACTTTGCGTAAATACTGAACGTTGTCGCCCAAGCTTCCGATTTCAGAAGCCACCTTATATGCGAAAGCAATGGCTGTGAGCCCGCTATCTTCTTGATAATGAACATTTATGGATTCGTCTGAGAGGATCTCGTGATTTAGGCGTTGTTTGTATACCTCATCAAATTTTTTTTCACTAATGGCGGTTTGCATGTCTGAGGCCGTTTGCTGGTCCAACAGAAAGAGTAATGAAATCCCGGCTGAATCCCGGCCGCGGACTTCAAGCCGGTCGATGCTGTTCAAAACCGCGTTAATTTGCCGGAAAACTTTAACTGACGCCGGGCTGCAGTGCTCTTTGCAATTGGCCATCAACGAATTGACTTTAGTGATATTGGCCAAAAGTTCGATTTGAAGGCTCCAACCGATATCTTTCAATTTTTCCAGGTATTGATTAGCGGTTTTGAATTGATCCGGGCTAAACAGCCCTGTTTGTGAAATAAGATCCCGGGTTTCCTGAAGAATCAGATTTTCAAGACGTTGTCCGGCCTGGTGGAGCTGATTTTGGAGATCCTTGCTGCCAAAAATTTCCACAAAGGCTTTTTCCCTTTTCAATTCAGCCACCAATGCACACAGACAAGTCAATGTTTTTTCTCCGTCAAGGTATTTTTGGATAACGTGCGCCGTGTTTTTCGTGACATTTTTCAAAGGATGGGCTTCGGCCTTTTTAATCAAGGCATCAATTTGATCGCAGTGATTTTCCTGTGTTATATCAGGCTGTTTATGTATGCTGATCAATCCAGCCAAACCGCAGTATAATGTGTTGCCCGAAACTGGAAACAAGACAATTGCCGGAGTTGTCATACCTGCAGGACAACGCGCCCAATAGATTTTCATTTTTCCGGCAGTACCGGTCAGGCAAGCACATTGGATCAAGCAATACCGCACCAGATGTTTTATTTTTGACCAGAAGATTATTTTTTGCATTTTAGATTCCTTTTATCATCGCTTTCAGCGATTATCTTTTACAAGAAAATCTCCTGGCTTAATTTCAGGTCTAAAACTATTGGACCGGACGCCGATAAGATTTTCCACTCAGTAGTCATATGCTTTTTAATATTTGTGTTCGTCAAAAATGTTTTTTATAGCAGCAATGCGCTTATCAAGGTCTTGCCGGGTCCAGGACAATTTTATTAGCATGGAAATTGTTCTGGACATAATGGCGTCGGACTGGGGCAAGCTCAAGCTGTTGTAATCCGGGCAATGGTTAAACAGTTGGGCAGGCAGCTTGGCAGCCGCTTTCATATTTTTCAGATGATGCCATTTCCGCAGGTAATGCCAATTATTGTCATACCAATAAAAACAGCCATCCACACCGGCTTCGGCCAATTTTTTGGTTATCCGGCGTGCCTGGGATTCATCCGGCATCATGAAACTTAAAAAGGTTGCCGAGTCCCCTTTTTTGTCGGGCAACTTGCGGAAGCTGATATGTTTGTACTCTGACATGGCAGTTTTTAGGGCGTCCTTGTTGGCCCGCTGTTTGGCAAGAATATCGTCCAGTTTCAATAATTGGGCCAATCCCACGGCGGCATTGAGCTCGCTGATACGATAATTCAATCCCATGATGGGATGGTCTTCAGCACCTCTGTCGTTGCCGATATGGTCATGGCCGTGGTCTGCAAAAGCTTGGGCCAGCTCGTATGCTTTTTGGTCATGGGTGATAATGGCGCCGCCTTCTCCGCAAGTAATGGTTTTTACCGGATCAAAGGAAAAACAGCCCATTTGGCCGAAAGTACCCAGCCATTGCCCGTTAAATGTGGCGCCTACGGATTGACATGCATCTTCTATAAGGATCAAGCCTTTGCGCTGGCAAAACTCTTTCAATTCATCCACCTGCGCCATGGCTCCGCACATGTGAACCGGCATTACGGCTTTAGTCCGGGCAGTCAGTTTCTTTTCCAGGGCTTTGGGATCAAGACACAGAGTTTCGTCGATTTCGCTAAAGACGGGAATTGCTCCAGCCATTAATACGGACTCAAAAGTGGCAACGAAGGTAAAAGGAGGTACAATGACTTCATCTGCGGCTCCTACGCCGCACGCAGCAAGGGCAATTCCAACTGCCGCGGTCCCGCTGCTGCACAGATGGCAATGGGGAACATTTGCGCGTTTGGCAAGGGTTTGCTCAAATGTTTTTGCTTTCCAGTGACCTTGGCGGGCCCCGTCAAATCCATATCGGAATAGAACACCGGTATTTAAGACATCTTGAACGTGTTTTCGTTCTTCTTCTCCAAAAATTTCAAAACCAGGCATACTCTGGATCTCCTTTTTTAGGCTAAACCGATCGTACGGGTTGTTCGCACATTTATAAAATTAGCGATTAACTATCTGAATTATTAGTTTTTCCTTTAACTTTCACAAAGTAGTCTTTATAATAATGGGCCATTGCCAGGCGGGCATATTCAGCCGCACGCCTGCCGATATATTCCTGGTGACCGACCATGACGGCAATCGCCAGTTTTTGATTGCCGTTTTTTTCTGAAGCAAAGCCGGCAAACCAATCAAAACGGGTATCATGGGCACGGTTGAAAATCGAACCTGTTTTTCCTCCAATGTGAAGTTTGGATAAAATTGAATCTTTTTTTGCGCCCCGGAAAGCTTTTCTTCCCGTTCCCGCTCTGATGGTTGTTTTCATCATGCTTATCAGAGACGTTGCCGCTTGCTTTGTCATGGCCTGTCCATGCCATGACGCATCCGAACGATAAATTATTTTGCCGTTTTTATCCGAAAGCGTTTCTATAATGGTGGGTGATTTCATGCGTCCTGCATTTAGCACTGCAGATACCATCACAGCGCCGTGAAGAGGTGACAGGGTCGTATCATTATTAAAACCACTGGCGACTTCAGCCCAATGATAGGAATCATCATTGACTTTCAGCTTACTGGGAGTCACCGGCAATTCGAAATCAATGGATTCATTGAATCCAAAGGCGGTTGCATATTTTTCCAGTATGTCTTTGCCAAGCATCAGAGCGCCTATCTTACCAAAAACGGGATTGACGGATTGGGCGAATGAATCTGCAAAAGATAAATTATTGGTGTATCTGTTGACCTTATCCCTGAGTTGCCGCTTGTAAAGTGTGTGTTTGCGGCCGTTGAATTTGAGTTTTGTGCCGGCATTGTAACCACAATAATCTATGGCTGCCGCAGCTGTAACAATTTTAAAAATACTGGCCGCCGGAAACTGGCCCGATAAGCACGGGTTGTTTTGTTGATTGTCTTTATTAAAACCCACCATTGCTAAAATCCGGCCGTTTTGGGCATTCATGACCACGATGCCTATATACCGCGAGTTTTTCCGGTCAAGACGCTTGGCAAGATACGTTTGAAGGGTCTGATCAATGCTTGTCGTCAGGTCAATGGTAAGCCCGTCAAGCTCAAGGCTATTAAGTTCAAGGTCGGCACGTTCAAGCCCATCAAATTCCAGGACGGTTTTGCCGGCGCCCGATTGCTTTTGGCGAGTAGTCTCTATTAGTTTTTTGACATCTTTTTTTGTAATCTGTCCGGTATCAGGGGGTTTTTGCGGCAGGGCTTTTAAATTAGCCTTTTGAGCAGAATTCGGTTCCGAGTTAAAGTAAGAAAGTGCGGCCGGTATCACCAAGGAAAGCAAACCGGCCGTAAGTATGGCTCTTTTTAAAAAGATGCTTTTTTTGCTTTCTCGCGAAATTGACCAAGCTCCTTGCTTTTGCAATGAGACTTGATAAGAGCGCCAGTTAAGGTGGCGCCCATTGATGTAAGGGTCTTTTTTTTTCCACATATGATTCGATTGATTTGAGTTAATTGTTATCGAACCTGTGTCCCAGGCGGTAAGGTTTCATCCAGGGTCAACGTTACGGATTTTTCACCGTTGCCGGCGGCAAGCATCATACCCTTGGAAAGTACGCCCATGAGTTTGGCCGATTTCAGATTGGCCACAATGATAACTTGTCTGCCCGTTAACTGTTCAGGAGTATAGGAGCCGGCAATGCCAGCAACTATGATGCGAGGTTCAACCTCTCCGATATCTACATGAAGTTTTAAAAGTTTTTTGGCCCGGGCAATCGCCTCGGCCTTAATTATCTTCGCTACGCGTAAATCGATGCGGGCAAAGTCTTCGATACTGATTTCAGGTTTAAGCGCGGGGTTCAATGTTTTATTCTCGTCCTTTTCTGCCGGTGAAGTGTTGGTTTCTTTCATTTGCACCCTGGGAAACAAGGTGACGGTTTTGGGCAAAGCAATACCGGATGGAAGGTTTTTCCATGCCTTAACGGTATGCATTTTATAAAATGGTTCACGCGGATCGAGCCCCAGGTGTTTATGCATTTTCGCTGCGGTATCCGGCATTACGGGATAGATCAGTGCTGCGATGACACGCAGGCCTTCCAAAAGATTGTAAAGCACAACATCCAATTGCCCGCGGCTTGATTTGTTTTTTGCCAGTACCCAAGGCGCTGTAACATCAACATACTTGTTGAGTTGGCTGATTAAATTCCATATGGCGGTCAAAGCTTTATGAAAAGCGAAATCTCCCATGGCCTGCTGGTATTTGCTTATGGCCTCCGCCGCTTTATCTTTCAGGCCAAGGGACAGCTCCTTTTCAATAGAAGTATCAATTGAAGGAACAATTCCTTTGCAATATTTGTGAACCATGGTGATAACACGTGAAAACAGGTTGCCTAAGTCATTGGCAAGGTCGGCATTGATGCGTTGAACCAGGGCTTGTTCATTAAAGCTGGAGTCAAGACCGAAAACCATGTCGCGCATCAGGAAAAAACGGAATGCATCCAAGCCATAAACATTTTTCAATTGCAACGGTTCAACCACATTGCCAAGGCTTTTTGACATTTTGCTTTTATCCACATTCCAATAGCCATGAACGTTGAGGTGTTTGTAAACGGGCAAGCCCGCAGCTTTGAGCATGATAGGCCAAAAAATACCGTGGGGTTTGAGAATGTCCTTTGCTGTAATATGCTGGGCAACAGGCCAGAAAGTGTTAAATTTTTCGCTGTCAGGGTAGCCCAGGGCGGAAATATAGTTGAGCAAGGCATCGAACCAGACATAGGTGACGTAATCCTTGTCGAAAGGCAAGGTAATACCCCAATTGATTCTTGATTTTGGGCGTGAAATGCACAGGTCATCCAGCGGTTCGCGTAAAAAGGAAAGAATTTCGTTTTTGTAACGTTCAGGTCTGATAAAAGTTGGATGCTCTTTGATATGATCGATCAGCCATTGCTGGTAGCGGCTCATTTTAAAAAAATAATTGGACTCTTTGATGGTTTCCGGTTCGGTTTCATGATCCGGGCATTTGCCGTCAACCAGCTCTCGTTCAGTGTAGAAACGTTCGCAACCGAAGCAGTATTTGCCTTCATATTCACTAAAGTAGATATCTCCCTGGTCGTATATTTTTTGCAAGACCATCTTTACTACTTCGATGTGATCCGGGTCCGTGGTGCGTATAAAATGATCGTTGGAGATATTTAACTGGGGCCATAACTCACGAAACAGTGAGCTGATTTTATCAACATAAGCCCGGGGCGTTGTGTTCTCCGCTTTGGCCGCCCGCATGATTTTATCGCCATGCTCATCGGTGCCTGTCAAAAAAAAGTTGGTATCACTGATCATGCAATGATACCGGTGGATAACATCGGCGCAAATTGTAGTGTAAGCGTGACCCAGGTGCGGGCGAGCGTTTACATAATAAATTGGTGTTGTTATATAAAACGGGGTCGTCATGTAAGTTCTCCTCATCCGGCATTGCCAAGATCATCGATGCTGACTTCCACTTCCTGGTTTTCCTGGGTTCGTAAGACGACTTTACGATGAAGGAAATTGTAGCGAATTACTTTACCTGAAAATTCCTTGGTTTTTACGGTTTTACCCATGGGAGGGAATTCAGCTTTTAGTTCAAGATATACTTTATTTTCAAACGTCAGGCAGCACATCAGACGGCCGCATTGGCCCGAAATTTTGGTTGGATTCAGAGAAAGCCCTTGATCTTTGGCCATTCGTATGGATACGGGATCAAATTTTTCCATAAACGTTGAACAGCAGAACTCTCTTCCGCAACGGCCCAATCCTCCGCACATTTTGGCCTGGTTACGGATGCCCACCTGGCGCATTTCTATTTTGAGACGGAATCGTTTTACCAGCATTTTTACCAATTGACGAAAATCCACACGCCCGTCAGCTGTAAAGAAAAAGGTCAGGCGGCTGGTATCGAAGGTGGATTCTACGGTAAAAAGGTTCATCTCCAAGCTCAATTCATGGATGCATTTTAAGCAATATGAGTGAGCTTCCTTTTCAAGAGTCTTATTTTTATCGCGCTGGAGAATATCATTCTCAGTTGCTTTGCGGAAAACCTTTTTCAGTACTTTTTCAGGCTCTTGATCGTCAGCCTGATCCGATTTTTCCGGCAAATGCGGCGGCACTGCCACTTTTCCAAACCCCAAGCCTTTTTCCGTTTCCACAATTACGGAATCACCCGCGGACAGTACAAATGCGCCACAGTCAAAATCATATATTTTCCCGCCGGCTTTAAACCGGATACCAACGATCTTTTTCATCAAATATTCGGTGGGCAGACTCAGACATTTATGCTGTAGAGCAAACACCGTCTCCTTTTTTTTGTTGATAGTTGTGGCCATTGGCATGATGCAACAATGGCAAAACTTGCTGCTAATATTTTGTGCTGTTCCTGTCCGGGGTTTTAGCCAGTTGGGTAAAACCCCAAATACTCATTGCATTGAAGCTGTCTTTAATTTCTCCGCTTTCGCGGGTTAAAGGTCTTGGAAGATGCCAATATACCGTTATTGCGCAAGCAGCCCTTTAACCTTTTTTAACTGCTTGCCCCAGAGCCTGGAGCTGGTAAATCAGCCCAAGGCTGTCAGTTTGTGCTGTAACGCAGCCCAGTCACGCTTAGTCAACACAAAAAGCTTGCTCTCTTGCAAGCTTCGCCCTTTAGGCCGGGGTAGTTGGCATCTGCCTTGAGCTTACCGCCGATACCATTTTTAACGCCATGACATCTAAAGTCAATCTCAAGTTGGCGTTGGCCGCAATATCTTTCTGTGCTTTTACAACAACATCCCATAATCGGCAAATTTGCCGGCCGCTTAATTGACCGCTTGCCGATTCCAATTGGCCGATACAGTCCCGATTTGTCACTTTATTTGAATCGAGCCGTACGATACTCATATCCCTTATCCAGGTGCTTAGTATTTCTAAGCGTCCGGGAGCAAGGTCTTTTTGGTTGGCCAGTTGTCCTGCAAAAGTCAACGTAAGCGCTAAAGGGCGATTGTTCAATTGTTGGGGCGCAACAAGTCCCGCCGACCGGATTAACCAGTCTCTTTGCTGTTGCCAGCCTGAACGGTGCAAATCAAGCGCTTTTGTAAGGCTTCCGCCGGAAAGTCCGGCAAGCAGATTTGCTTGGTCAGGGTCAATGTTTTCTTGTTTTATGAGCAAGTTGAAAAGCTCGGTGTGAGACAAAGGGCTGAACCGGATCTGTCTGCACCGGGAGCTTATCGTTGGTAAAAGATCTGATTTTTGAAGCGCCGTCAAAATCAGAACCGTATTGTCTGGTGGTTCTTCAAGTATTTTCAATAGGGCATTGGCAGCTTCTTTGTTCATCATATGCGCCTTGGTGATGATAACGGCGCGGTGGCCGGGTTGAAACGGCTTCAGGGCTAAGGCGCTTAACATCCGGCGCACTTGATCAATTCTCAAAAAGGCGCCTATGGGTTCAATCGTTAGAACATCCGGGTGTGTATCAGCCTGAATTTGGCGGCAGGTCCGGCATTGGCCGCAGGCATCGTGCTGCGGACCCGGCACGGAACCTGCGCGTTTTGTTTTTTCAATATTTTGTATGCATTTTAGGGCCATTGCGAATGCTTTGGCGGTCATGCATTTGCCTATGCCCTCCATGCCTGTGAACATTAAGGCGTGGGGGATTGCCCCGGTTTTCAGGTAGGCGTGCAATAACCGTTTGGGAAACGCTTGCCCTATAATAGATTTGAATCCAAGCAAAATGATACGTTCCGTTGCTCTGAGGGGCCGCGCCCCTTGATGCCTGGTGGTGTCCGGCAAAATTTAGAATAGCGCGGACGCCGTTTTAAAGATCAACACGTTCTTTTAGTTCTTTTCCAGATTTAAAAAAAGGAAGCCTTTTGGGTTCAATTATCACTTTATCGCCGGTTTTAGGATTTCGGCCAACATAGCTTTTGTATTCTTTTACATAAAAACTGCATAACCCCCTGATTTCTATTCGTTCTCCCTGAACCATAGAGTCGGCTATACTGTCGAAAAAGAGTTGCACTACCGCAGCGGCTTCGGATTTTGATATTTCAGCACTGTTTTTTAGGGCAGAAATGAGCTCGAGTTTGTTCATAGATTCTCCTTGTCTATTCAGCTGAGATTTCTTTTGAAAAAATGCTCTATAGAACTAAACTTAATGCAAAGTCAAGTAGTTAAGTCGATTTACGTATAAAACCGAAATTTATGGCCCCTTATTTGCCCATACGCGCAATTATACGGTATCCGGAATTCGTTCAACATCATAGACATTTACTTCAACAGCTGCAAACTGTCCTAAGGCTTCGATATAAACCATAATGCGGCCTTGGCCCCGGAAATGATCAAAAACTCCTGAAACACCGGCAAACGGACCCTTTACGACCATAACACGGTCACCCTTGCTGAAATCGTAACCTGTCATAATGGGCTGATTTGTGACAACCATAATATTTAACGATTCAATGGTATCATCCGGTACGGGAACAGGTCCCGTTGTATTGCCTACCAGTTTAACGGCCCCAACGGTTTTGAGAATCTCTAAATGATGATCCGGCATTAAGTTCGTTTTTACAAATAGATAGCCCGGAAAAAGTGGAACACGGATCATTTTTTTACGGTCTTTACGGCGGCTCGGGACCGTTAATTTGGGCAGAAACACTTCAATATTTTTTTTTAAAAGCCCTTCATTGACGACATTTTCAAATCTGCTTTTGGTATGAAGCACATACCAGGCAGGTATTAATTTAATTTCGTTCATAATCACTTATGTTGATAATTTTTGAACCAGGATTAAGTTGTGCAAGCCGCAGCAGCGCCATGTAAGGCGCGATGTACGGTTTGCATGAGCATATGGGCCACGATAACGTGAGTGTCCTCAACCTGTTGCATATCGTGGCTATCCACGATCAGGGCAATATCGGCCATTTTGGCAAGCTCGCCACCGTCAAATCCGCACCATCCGATGGTCACGCCATCGTGTCCGGCCGCGTAGCCAATTGCACGCAAAACATTTTCCGAATTGCCGCTACCTGATATTCCGATAACCACATCCCCAGGCTGGAAAAAGTTTTTCAATTGCTCATCGAAAACCGCGCCGTAAGAGATATCGTTCGCCAGCGCCAGCATGGTTGGTATGTTATCGTTGAGGCACATCATTTTGAATTTTTTTTCAAGATCCAGGCAACACCCTTTATTTATGTCGCACGCCAGATGGGAGGCGGTTGATCCGCTTCCACCGTTTCCCATGACGAAAATACGGGCCTGTCTGTGATAAGCCTCAAGTATTTCTTTAACAACACTTTCATAAGCATTCAAATCCAATCTGCCGATTAGCGATTTGAGACGGCTTAAGTAGTCTTGTGCAAAATTGCGAATATCCATCCCGAGTTCCTTTTCTGCTTCTGATGGATCATTGCTCAGGTTCGTGGAAAATGCAAATCACCCGTTAGCTGATTTGCAACTTTCACGAGTTTTGGGATCCATCCGTGAAATGTATTCCCATTTTTATCTCCGCCCGGTGTATGAAAAAACCGGTGGCGAAATAGACCCGAAATAGCGCCTAAAGTCAATGCCTATATTGTGTATTTTATTTTTTTGCTTCCCGGATAACGTTTAACTTGCGCATCTGCTTGCGGGCATAATCCAATATGTCCGCCTTGTCCTGATGATTGGTCAGGTAATCCCAATAATCTTTGATGCTGTCTTGAACAGATCGCCGAGCTGACCAGCCCAGTGCTTCCAGTTTTCCGGTATCTGAAAAAATATGCCTGGTATCCCCATAGCGATAAAAACCACCGGAAACGGGTTCAATAAATTTGCCAACGATAGTTTGCATGGTTTCATAAAACCGGGATACTTTCCACGCTTTTGTGCCGCCAACGTTAAAAACCTGGTAATCGGCTTGCCGGTTTTCCAAAACACAGAGGTTGGCGCCCACTACATCCTTGATATTGATAAAGTCTCTTATCTGGCAACCGTCTTCATAGATCGTGGGAGCGTGATTGAAAAAAAGGGATAATGCAAAAATCCGCATCGCTCCCGAATAAGCGTTATAAAACGACTGACGCGGTCCCTGCACGATTGAATAGCGCATAACCACCGATGGTATGCGGTAGCGCCGGCCCAATTGGATGGCAATCTGCTCTTGGCTGTGTTTGGAAAGCGCATATTGATTGCAAGGGCAAATCACGGATTCATCGCTGGCAAGCCAATTTAATTCCAATCCGCAGTTGGGGCAAAGGTGCTCCCACATTCCCTTGGCCAATTGTTCCTCGAGCCGTATCTGAGGATAAATAAAATCCGTTTCTGATTTTGCGCAATGGTTGCAGCGATATCTTCCTTCCCCCATAACGGCTTGGCTGGCGGCCACAATAACCTTAGAAACGTTGAATCGCTGTGGTTCGGCCACGAGAATTTCATACAGCAAAGCCGTGGACACTGCATTGATATGAAAAAAAGTTGAAAAATCAGTTAGATAATCTTGATAGGCCGCCAAATGGTAAACCGCCTCAATTCCTTCAAGCGCTTTGCGAAGGGTTTCTTTGTCGCGCACATCGCCTTCGATAAATTCCGCCTCCGGATCAAGGTAGTCAGGCTTGCCTTTAGGGTGTACGGTTTTTTGCAGATTATCCAAAAGGCGCACCTTATGTCCTTTTGAAATAAGGGCGTCGGCGGTATGCGATCCGATAAATCCGGCTCCACCGGTAATAAGGATGTTCATCAAATATTCACCGGGCAGACTCCGGCATTTTTACCGGAGAGCAAACACCGTCTCCTTTCTCCTGTAAATAGTTGTACCCATTGGCATGGTGCAACAATGGGCAAAAAGCCAAAATACCCGCTGCAATGAATTTATGTTCAATTTCAGCGCTTTCGCGGGTCCGAGTCTGCCCCGGCAATGTTAGCGGCGGCTTTAGAGCTTGTTTGGAAAATAGAAAATTTAGCGAAAAAGTGGCATTTTGGAATCTTTTACGGCCCATACCTTATTTGCTGGAGTAGCTCCGATAGTCAAAGATGACCTTGCTTCCGCTATTTTCTATCATAAAAGGCAGTTCACGGAAAGATTGCATACGCTCGAATATACGGTTCTGGTTTTCACGGGCCGCAATCAAGAGTAAAAAACCACCGCCTCCGGCGCCGCTGATTTTTCCGGCCAGGGCGCCTGCCGCTTTTGCCCGGGCATACATACGATCAATGGTCTCGTTTGATATGCCTTTGGCCATCTGTTGTTTTAACCGCCAATTTTCATCCAGCAACCGTCCGCATGCGGATATATCGCCCATGGTCATTGCTTTTGTAAACGGTTCAACCAAGGCTGCCATCTGTTTCATAATCGCGCGTTTTTCCCCGGTTACAAGGTTCTTGTGTTGACGGCTTAGAATATCATCTGCGCTGCGTGTAATACCTGTAAAATAGAGCAGCAGGGAAGACGAAAATTTCCGTTGTTCGAAGTTTGACATTGAAACGGGCATACGCAGTGTTTCATCACCGGCTTTGAAAACCAGGCGGTTCACACCACCGTAAGCAGCGGCATATTGATCTTGCCGGCCAATGGGTTTGCCTAACCTTTCGATTTCAATCTGACATGCTTGCCGGGCAAGCTGCTCGGCGGTCACCAGGGTGTTTTGATACGTATGCAGCGCATGAAGCAAGGCCACTGTGATGGAGCTGGAACTTCCCAATCCCGATCCGCTGGAGGGGATGTCCGCAAGGGTCGTAATCTCAACGCCTTTTTCGACTCCGGTAACACGCATGGCCTCGCGCACCAGGTCATGCTGAATGTCATCCACGCTTTTAATGGTCTCTTTTTTTGAGTAATTAATATAAATCATATCATCAAAGCGTTCTTTGACGATGGCGTATACAAATTTGTCAATGGCGCTGCAAACCACCTCTCCGTGGTGATGCTCATAAAACGTTTTCAAGTCAGAGCCGCCGCCCACAAAGCTGATTCGCAGAGGGGTTCTTACAATGATCATCAAATATTGGGGTCGCAGACTCCGGTATTTATGCCGGAGAGCAAACACCGTCTCCTTTCTTCTGTAATTAGTTGTATCTGATAGTTGTATCTAATAGTTGTATCCATCGGCATGGTGCAACAGCTTTCAAGCCCCTAAATACCGCCGCCGGCGGAGGCAAGCCCCAGTAAGTGAATCATGAAGCCATACCTGGTATTGTTTTCCTCAAGAGCATAGTCCAAGTCCAGGGCCCAGCACTGGGTCCGGTAGGTCAATCCGATACGGGTTTCGATTTCATCGCCCGTATAGCGGTTGAATTCATAACCGCCGCGCATCGAAAAACGATCAGTGACAATCAATATGCCGTCAAGCGTATAAGAATCGATAATGTTTTGGCTGCTGTCAACCGGCTCCGTGTCATAGATGTAGCCGAAACTTACCGAGTCCCCTCGATTATTGAAAAAATTCAAGGTATTGCTATGACGAGTAAACTCGTAGTCATAGGGTGACCATTCAGAATCGGAATCAATGCTGATGTACCGTCCCGGGGTAAGCTCCAATTCTGATAAAATGTCGGTCAGAGGCTGTTGATGATCTTCGTCATCTTCATCATTATAAGCGTTGATGTCAAAACTTTCCGAGATTTCGAATCGTAAAAAATTAGTGTATCGGTGAACGGGCGCCTGATTTCCAATTTGATAGGGTTTACGCAGTGTCAAGGTGTTGGTAAAAGAAAGGGTAACAAGGTTTTTTTCTTCAATGCTGTCTATTTCATCAAATTCAGGGTATTGTGTTTGGTTTTGTTCGGGAATGTACTCGTATGCAATTTCAGGTTCAATGGCGTGCTTGAGTTTATCATAGCCGTCTGAGGTAAAATTGAAAATACGGTAAAGTTGTGTTTTTGTGTTCAGTTTAAAATCATACATCTGGCGGTTAAGGTGGGCCTGATCACTTTCGGGGGATACATCCTGGTCAACAAACCAAACTGTTTCACGGGCGCCGGCAGAAGGTTCAACCGAGATGCCCTTAAAAATGTAAAAAGGGTAATATACACGCGGATAAACATCGGCTCTATGACCGCGTGTTCCGGTTTCCCTGTGAAAATAGGCGTATTCGCTGTTCAGGTCATAATAAAAAGGCAAGCCCGGAGTTATTGGCTGGCGGAAACCGGCAAAGGTTATGGCCGGAAGTTCATGCAGTGTATCATCAGTTTCTTGTTGCCGGCGTTTAACGACATCGTCATACCACAGCAGGTCGGCGTTTAAGGAGTAGCTGGTCCAGGTGCGGTTTAACTTCAGGCTGTTTGTCCTTACCGGGTCATCGTATTCATCCATGTCCCGGCCAAAGGTTTCTAAAAAATAGTCCTGGGAGGCATTGAAGCCGTTAAGGCTGTGCCTGACTTCATGCAGGTAATCCTGATCGCTGACAAAATCAATATCCAGTTTTGCAGTGAAATCATGAGGCATTTGCTGGTCAAACTTGCCCCTTAACCAATAGCGGTCCTTATTAAAGCGCAGGTAATCATCATCATATCCGATTAAGTTATCACTGTCCGAATCAAGTTCCGACGAATCCGTTTCCACTTTTTTGTCAACAAATCCGCCCGCCTTAACAGCGCCAAAGGATTCTTCGCTGAGAACGTAACGGTACTCTATCCCCGCCTTAACACCGCGTTCAGTCATGTTGTGTAAATAAAGGGTAGCATCGCTGCTGTCATTAATGGCCCAAAACAGACCTTGCTGATATTGGGTGCCTAACCGTGATGAAGCATCGAATTTAGGTAGGAGCAATCCGGATTGGCGTTTGCTTTTTACTGGAAATACAAGATAAGGCGAATAAAATACCGGTACGCTTTTGGTCCAGATGGATGCGTGTTTTGCTTGCCCATAGCCTTCCAGGGTGATTTTCATTTTCCGGCTTTTGATTCGCCATGACGGCTTGAGGCCGTCGCAGGTCGTAATAGATGCGTTTTGTGCTACGTACGTGTTTTTACCGGTTTTTTGTATTTCATCGGCCGAAAGGTAAATATGATTTTTGTCAAAAAAAATGCTGCCTTCAGTCAGAACTCCAATCTCGTTTTTCAGGTTGAGCCGAAAACGTTTTCCGGTAAGCCGATCCTTGCCCGAGATGAGCCGGACCTGTCCTTCGGCCAATGCGTTATTCGTTGTTTGATTCAGCCATACACGATCGGCTGTCAACGTTTTGCCCTTGCGCGTTAAAGACACATTGCCTTCGGCCAGGTAAGCGTTTTGTTCCCGGTCAAAATGGATGTTGTCAGCGTTGATCTGCCAGGGATCGGAAGATTCAGTATCTTTTCCGGTTTTATTTTCCCTGGCCGGGGATACTGAAACAAATATACTTGTAATCGAAAGAATTCCTGCAATTAAAAGATACCCGCAATTTTTGATAATTTTTTTTAAGGGATTCATGAAGCACAACAACCGTTTTCAATAGAGTAACACATATGGTTCCAGATTTTTCAATTAAGATTCCGGAGCTTATAAAAGGAACTGCGCATAGCGCCATTTTATACGAAGCTCAATTTACACACTAACCGGATCCGGCTTTAGCCTTGCTTGAATTTAAATTTTTCACTATAGAACTATAAGTATTTAAAAATCAACCGGAAGATCAACAAATTCATATTAATCCGATCCGGCTGCACATGGCTTTGCATTGTGCAACTGTAATGATTGTTGTAAAAAGACACTATGTGCAATCAAAAACAACTGAAAATTTTGTTAACCAATGATGACGGTTTTCACGCTGAGGGATTATGGGAGTTGTACAACGCTTTGGCAGCGTTTCACCGGCTATGGGTAGTGGCCCCTGATCGTGAAAGAAGCGCCGTTGGGCATGGCATCACCTTGCATCAGCCGCTTAGAGCGACTTTATCCAGGGGCAATGCAAATAAGAAGGGATGGGCAGTAAGCGGCACGCCGGCCGATTGTGTCAAGCTCGCTATAAATGAGTTGTTGCCGCAGCAGCCGGATATGATTATTTCCGGTATTAATCCGGGAGCCAATGTGGGTGTTGACCTTAACTATTCAGGAACCGTGGCGGCGGCAAAAGAGGCGGCATTGTATGGCGTGCCGGCCGTAGCGGTTTCGATTCAAAACGGCGGGCCTCCGGCGCACTATAGCTCGGCTGCAGGTTTCATCGCAAACCTGATTCCGATTATATATGTAAAAAAGTTGCCTCCTGGGACTTTTTTAAACGTCAATGTGCCTAATATTCCCGAACATCAGATCGCTGGTGCGCGTTTGACCCGGCAAGGCATTGATCAATATGGAGAGTCCTTTGAAAAAAGGCGGGACCCGAGAAACAGATTTTATTACTGGCAAAGCGCTAAAACCCAACCACTTTACCATCACCCGGATGTCGATGGAGCGCTTCTGGAGGCCAATTACATTTCCATTACGCCTGTTCGCTGCGATATGACTGATTTTGACTCATTGGGCGAGCTCAAGACATGGGGGCTCGAAAAGGATGAGGATGGGGCGCATTTTAATTAACACGAGGCGGGAAGCTGCCAGGTGCTGTCCTGCAAGGCAGCCGAGAGCGCTATTTTTAAAAGGATGCTAACGTGCCGAAGAAACAAAAAGAGCCAAAAGATACAATCCTTGTAGTTGAAGATGATCCCCTTAGCCTTAAATTTATCAGCCATGTTTTGATTGATGCCGGTTTCGAAACCGACTCGGCGGCCGATGGGCAGCAATGTTTGAAAATGGTTCTCGGGAAAAAGCCACATCTTATTTTAATGGACATCAACATGCCTGCTATGAACGGAATTGAAACCTGCCGCCGGTTGAAACTTGATCAGAACACGCGCGATATTCCTGTTATTTTCGTTACAGGCAATATAGATGATGAAACCCTGGAAGCCGCCTTTGGCGCAGGGGCCACGGATTATGTCCGTAAACCGGTTAGCCGGGTGGAATTGCTGGCCAGAGTCCGTTCAAGCTTGAATCAGCAAAATGCTATTAAAAAATTGGCCGAGGATGAAAAGCTCAAAGGTGTTTTGGAAACAGCCGGCGGGATTTGCCACGAATTGAATCAGCCCCTGCAATATGTTTTAGGCGCTATTCAAATCCTTATGATGGATGTTTCTTCTGAAGAGCCCATTTATCATAGTCTGGACTCTATTCGGGCCAGCATTGAAAAAATGGGACAAATTACACGAAAATTAACCGCTATTACCTACCACCGTACGCGTACATATGCTGGCGGGTTAGATATTCTTGACATTGACCGGAGTACGGAAAAACCATAAAAATTTTTTAAGACCCTAAATCTGCATTTTTAACTTTTTTAGCAGGTAATCGCCAAATCAGGATCACAATGATTCAAAGGATAACTATTGCATGACAAAACAAACATATGTCAGTCAAATTCGCCCGGGTGATCAAATAGAGGATATTTTTGCCCTGGCCTCAAAAAATCTATCACATAAAAAGGACGGGAATCCATATCTGACCTTGACGCTGGCAGATAAGAGCGGGCAGGTCAAGGCCATGGTATGGGATCAGGTAGATCAACTTTGTGAGGTAGCCAACGCTGGTGATTTTATCAAAATTTCAGCAATGGCCCAGGAGTATCGCGGCCAGGTTCAAGTTATTGTTAAATCCATGTCGCTTGTTCCTGCCGAGTCGGTTTGCGCTGCCGACTTTTTACCATCAACCTCCCGTGATGTGGACCATATGTTCGAACGTTTGGAAAGCCTGACCCAAACCATTAAGACAGAGCCTCTGCGTGCATTGCTAAACGCTTTTTGGCAAGATCCGGAATTTGCCGGCCGTTTTAAAAAATCACCGGCCGCCAAAAAAATGCATCATGCCTTTGTCGGCGGATTGCTTGAGCATACGTTATCAATGGCTGTTTTGGCCAACAAAATTGCGAGCCATTACAGCGGAGTGGACCGTGACGTGTTACTTACCGGAGCAGTATTGCACGACATCGGAAAGGTTCGTGAACTATCATGTGATCACACTATCGATTACACGGACGAAGGCCGTTTATTAAGCCATATCATTATTGGTTTGGAGCTTGTGGATGAAAAAATCAAGCAACTTGGGGATGCGTTTCCCAGCCGGCTGGCAACCATTGTAAAGCATCTGATTGTCAGTCATCACGGAGCCCGTGAGTACGGCTCTCCCGAGCCGCCTAAAACCATCGAAGCGGTATTGCTCAATTATATTGATGAGATCGACTCACGGGTGAACGGCATCAGGGAATTTATGGCCACAGAAGATTCTTCCTCTTCCTGGACGTCCTACCATCGTTTATTGGAGAGGCAGTTTTTTATCACTCCAACCGGATAGCATGTGCATCCGGAAATGATCAATTTGCCCTGATTTTTCGCACGCCTTTATTCCGGGGCGAATGTATCTGTCCCCGGATGGGCGCTAAGGGTCGTGAGAAGATGCGAATATACCACTTATGCTTGCCCTTAAGGCGATTTGCAGTTAAAGAATATACCATCTTGTATGTCTTTTTTCCCGTCTTGTGCGTTATGCCAAAGGTGCGAATACGTTAAGTATGCAAACTGATCATCAATCTTTGGCGCGCCTTGAATACGAAAAAAAATCCTGCTCAATCTGGTATATTCTTTTCCGCCAATCGCCTAAATTCGTTTTTGTCTGTTGCGTCAATGTGTACAGACAATGAGCATGTAATCATCATAAATTGTTGAAACAAATCCAAATATAAGCTCAATAACGTCCATATTGGCATCTTCCAAGACCCTAAATCAATAAAACACTGTTCCGGGGGCGCTTGTTTTGTTATTGTAATCATTTGTTTAATTTTTTATCGGAGTTGTTGATGTTTATTACGCTTGAAGGAATTGAAGGGGCTGGAAAAACCACCCAGATCCAATACATCGTTGAATTTTTTAAAGTCAGGGGCTATGACTGTATCACGACCCGCGAACCGGGCGGAACCCCTGTGGGCAGCCGTATCAGGAGCATATTGCTTGATCCGGAAAACAATGATTTGGATGCCGGCGCAGAATTGCTGCTTTATGTTGCGGACCGGGTTCAGCATATCCGTACGTTTATTAATCCCCATTTAGCATCCGGGCGTGTGGTTATATGCGACCGGTATTTCGACGCCACATTGGTCTACCAGGGCTATGCGCGCGGCCTGGACAAGGACAAGATAAGAGCTTTGCATAAACTGACCTGTGATAACCTCCAGCCGGATGTTACATTTTTATTTGACCTGGACCCTGCTCAGGGCTTGAAAAGGGCTTGGACCCAGATCAACAGTGGTGAGAGGACAGGTATGGAAACCCGGTTTGAAAAAGAAACCATCGCATTTCATGAAAAAGTCCGCAGTGGCTACCTGGAGCTGGCTCGAACACATTCTAACAGATTTCGCGTCATCGACGCTTCAGGCAGTGTGGACCGGGTGGCGCATGCGGTTGAAACAGTTTTGCAAACCCTAACTTTAACATTCTGATTTTCATGACAACCTTTTATGCTTATGACACTTATAGACTTAATAGGTAATACGCCGCTGGTACGGATTCAACGCATGAATCCTAATCCAAGAGTTCAGATATACGCCAAGTTGGAATATTTGAATCCAGGCGGATCTGTTAAAGACCGGGCAGCGCTTTCAATGATAGAAGCTGCGGAGCGTTCCGGCGAGTTGACGCCTCAAAAAACCGTGGTCGAAGCCACCAGCGGCAATACCGGTATTGGGTTAGCCATGGTTTGCAGTGTAAAGGGTTACAAGCTGCTATTGGCCATGTCGGAGTCAGCCAGCGTGGAACGTCAAAAAATTCTAAAAGCCAGAGGAGCTGAAATCCTTTTGACTCCAGGCCATTTGGGCACGGATGGAGCCATCGAGGAAGCCTACCGTTTAGCCAGGCAAAACCCTGATGCCTATTTTGTCACCGATCAATTTAACAATCCGGCCAATTGGCAGGCCCACTATCATGGCACGGCAAACGAGATTTGGGAGCAGACCAAGGGCGCAGTTACTCTGATTGTGGCCACTTTAGGAACATCCGGTACTTTGATGGGGCTTTCAAGGCGGCTTAAAGAACTCAATCCCGATGTTCAAATCGTTGGCGTAGAGCCTTACTTAGGACATAAGATCCAGGGACTCAAAAATATGAAAGAGTCTTACCAGCCCGAAATTTATGAAAAAGAACGGCTTGACCGGAAAGTCAATGTGGACGATGAACACGCTTTTGAAACCGCCCGTCAGTTGGCCAGACAAGAAGGGCTTTTTGTGGGGATGAGCAGCGGAGCGGCCATGGCCGCCGCTTTGTCCCAGGCGCAAATGCTGGATAAAGGTGTAATTGTAGTGGTTTTACCTGACAGCGGCGAGCGTTATTTATCCACTACCCTTTTTGTGGAAAAGGAGCAGGTCGGTTTATCGCTATTTAATACCCGAAGCCGGAGCAAGGAGGTTTTTAAGCCTTTAATCGGCGGCAAGGTATCTGTTTACACCAATGGACCAACCGCCCATGCGTTAATGCATGCGGGGGAAGCCCGCCGTTTTGTTTTTGCCGATCTTGTGGACCGCTACCTTTGTTTTCGCGGATATAATGTTCAGCACGTCATGAATATTACCGATCTGGACGATAAAACTTATCAAGGTGCGGATAAAGCAAAAATGCCGGCTAAGCAGTTTGCCGGCCAAAATATTGATGCTTTTGAAAAGGATCGTGACTTTTTGGGCATTCGCCCGGCGGCTCACTATCCGCGCTCCAGCGATCATATCGATGATATGGTATTGGCAGCTCAACAATTGGTTGGCAAAGGCCATGCCTACGAAAAACTGCAATCTCTTTATTTCGACATTTCGAGCTATAAAAAATACGGACAGTTGTCAGGCATTGATTTGAATAAAATCAAGCTGGGAGCCACTGTGGATCTTGACGATTATGAAAAAGATAATCCGCGCGATTTTACCCTGCTTAAACGGGTCCGGCTTTCGGAATTAAAAAAGGGGCTCTACACAAAAACACAATGGGGCAATGTGAGGCCCTCATGGCCTTTGCAGTGCGCTGTTTTGGCCATGAAATATCTGGGAGAATCCTGTGATATCCATATTGCCGGCCGGGAGCTGATGTTTCCGTTGCATGAAAATGAAATTGCCATAGCCGGGGCATTGAACAAAAAACCCCTGACGCGATTTTGGTTGCATTGTGACACGGTGTTGGCAGGCGGAAAGAAACTGGATGGAAATGACAATGGCCTGACGATTCGTTCATTGACGGAAAAAGGCTGGACAGGCCGCGAAATACGGTTATGGCTGCTGTCCTCCCATTACCGGAGGCCCGTTGTTTATTCAAATGAGCGTTTGCAGTCCATACGAAGTTGCCTGCATCGCTTAGATACCTGTGTGCAAAGTCTTGAACAGGTCCGCAATGGCCGGTTTTACGATGATCTGAATCAAATGATTTATGATTTAAAAAACGACTTTATCACTGCAATGGACGATGACCTGAATATTTCGGCGGGTATGGCCGCAATTTTTCGTTTTACCAAAAAGATCAATAGACTGGTTTCAAACCGGCAGATTTCGGACCAGCAGGTCCCCAAAATTCTGGATGCTTTCAAGCATATAGATTTGGTGTTAAATATATTTCAATTCAATGATGAGCACAAAGACCCGAAGGTGCAAGCCCTGCTTGACGAAAGAGCACGCGCCAGGCAATCGCGTAATTGGAAACTCGCCGATCAAATACGCGAAAAACTTCACCGGATGGGAATCGTGGTTCGAGATACCAAATCGAAGAAATAAATGTCTCTTACGCAAATAGCCGCCCTCGGGGCGGCATTTTTCAGATGAACAAGAATGAGTATACCATGATAAGTTATATGCCATTTACTTTTTTACCGGAAACAATCTTTTGCGCACTGCGGAGCGTAAGTTCAAAAATTATCGTTTGTCAGCCCGTCTTCAAGCCCATGGCCGATCCGGTTCAGTCTTTGACTAATATCGGCGAGCTGGAGATCAAAGCGCCTTCCCGAATTGATCAAGATACCCTAAATGCTATCTTGGCGGAATACAAGCACTGGGCATCGTTACATCAGGGCAAGGCGGTAGATCTTGCAGCGTTTTACAAGGCCATGGATGCAAAAGCGCCCCTGGCGGATGAAAATTCACCAACGCAAATCAGTTCCCGAATCCGGAACTATGGCAAGACTTATGAGCAACCCGTGGACAATCCGATCTATCAGGCCGCGCTGTTTCTTTGCCTTGCCCATGAATACGATGCTATCCAATATGAATTGGAAAATAGTTTAGACTCGGTCAGCACGATTGAAAACCAGCTCTATAACCGGCTCGAAGGCGATCAAGCCCAATCGAATCACGTTTTGAATACTGTTTCGAAGATGATTTGCAAAGACAATGGCCTTTATATGACAGACCAAAGGCTGCAGGCCTGGGCAACACTGGCGTTAAGCTGCCAAGTGGAGCCATCGGCCTTTATTACCGATAGCCGGGCGGTGTTTGAAGCTTTATTGGACAAATTTTCTGATGCGATTTGTTTAATGCAATGCGGTATCACGGATACCGGTTCAGGCGCCGGAAGCGATTTGAAAAATCAAACCCTTGATGAAAAATTAAAGCAGCTTTCTTGTGCCAGGGATCTTGCTTTTGCCCGTCAACACGCGGATGAATTGGACCAGGAAGATAACCAGGTGTCTGATTTGACCCTGTATGGTCTGGCCGGTTGCAGTCCGCAGGCGTTTTTATCAAAAATAGCAAGAGGCAAAGAATCAGATACCAAGCTTTTCAGAGAGCAACACACTTCGAACACAATTTTTGGTTTGATAAATTAAAGCGATTTAGCATGCGGCAATTGGGGGCTTAAAACTGCTGCTCGTATTTAACATTCCAATATTTAAGTAAAAAATTAATAATATGATTTTTCAAAAAACAATATGAAGGCTTGACTGACCTTACTAATTGGTATACAGCGTTTCATTTGGGCAGTTGCTAAAAAGTTGATCTAATCAACTTCTATAATAAATCACTTAAAAGGAGGCATTATAATGGCATTTAATGCAATTGTGAATGAGGAAAAGTGCGTTGGTTGCGAAGAATGTGTTGACGTATGTCCGGTAGAGGTTTTTGAGATGGAAGATGGTAAATCAAAAGCGGTTAATCCCGATGAGTGCCTTGGCTGCGAAAGCTGTGTAGAGGTTTGTGAAGAAGGCGCTATCGTCATCGAAGAAACTTAGAAAAAACCTAATTGAATTTATTAAGTCAATCCCCTGGCGGCAACGGCCTGCGCCGGGGGTTTGATAAAAATCCAAGAACTCTTGCCTTAAAAATTCCTTAGGAATATTTCTCCCACGGCCATAACCTGCCGTGCCGAGCCGAGCCGGTCGAATTACAACCAATTTTCGATAGCTGCTCCCCCAAGGAGTTGTTGTTAGGGAGCGCCATTTTACGTATATCTTGCGATTTTTGGCGTTTTATGCTAGGTAGCCCGCACTATGAAACAATATGTAATTGATGAATTAAGACCTGAAGATCATAAACAAATCAAAACCTTTTTTGATGAGCGATACAGTGTAAAAGGATTCGATGGGCTTTATTGGGTCCGCCTTGATACAGAGTACTTGACGGATATCCAAAAAGAACACTTAGATTGCGGTCCTTATTACGTTGCGTTGGAGCTTTTGCCTGATCGTCTGGTATGTGAGTTGCTGGTTAGGAGTCAGGAAAGGATTCGATGTAATTGCATCCAATACGCCACAACAAGGCAAAGAAATTGGATCATAGAATTTATGGATGGTGTTTTTGAACAATTGGGAATCATCACCTGATCCCTGTTCAAAGTGTTGACCAGTAAGGCGGATAGATGAAAAGTTTATTTTCAAGCAACAAGTTCCAGGTGTTTGTGCATACCGTGGTGATTTATATCTGGGTTATAGCGGCCACCATTTTTTTTGGAACTACGGCCATTGTTTTTTCTTTATTTTCAAAAACCGGCAATAGTGTGCAATATGTAGCGCGGACATGGGCCTGGTCGATTTTATGGGTAAGCGGCATTCAGGTTGTTGTTAATGGTTTGGAAAATATTGAAAAACACAAATCGTGTATTCTTATGTCCAACCATCAAAGCAATTTTGATATCCCGGTATTATTTACCAGGTTGAATCTTCAGTTTAGATGGCTGGCCAAGGCTGAGCTTTTTAAAATTCCTATTTTTGGACGGGGCATGCGTGGAGCAGGTTATATCAGCATCGACCGGTCCAACCGTAAATCCGCTTTTATGAGTTTGAAAAAAGCTGCCGGTATTATCCGTGACGGCAAAGCCTCGGTTATGATTTTTCCCGAAGGAACCCGCAGCAGCGACGGGAGTCTGCTGTCGTTCAAAACGGGCGGATTTATTTTAGCCATTGATGCGGCTGCTCCAATCATACCCATCGTGATCAAGGGGACCCATGCCATAATGCCAAAGAACAGCTTGCTCATTCGCCGGCAGATTGTCACTGTCGATATAAAATCTGCTATTGATACAAAATCCTATACTCGAAAAGGCAAGGATGACCTGATGGCTCACGTGCGGACCGTAATGACGAAGGAATTGGCGTCTGAAACAAAGCAGGAGCCATTATGCTGAAAGTGATACCTCTGGGCGGCTTAGGGGAAATCGGGCTTAATATGATGGTTTTCGAATACAAGCAAACCATCTTTATTATTGATGCAGGGCTGATGTTTCCGGAAGATCACATGCTTGGGGTTGATTATGTTATTCCCGATTTGACATATATCCATGAAAATAAAAACAAAATTGCCGGTATTGTTTTAACCCATGCCCATGAGGATCATATCGGTGCTTTGCCCTACCTGCTTAGACAGATCAGTGTTCCGGTTTTCGGCACCCCTTTTACATTGGGAGTTGTAAAACATAAGCTTGAAGCCCATGAGTTGTTACACCATACTTGCCTGCATCCCGTTCATCCTAAAGAGACTTTGAAAATCGGTCCCTTCGAACTTGAATTCATACGTGTGAATCACAGCGTGGTGGATGGGGTAGGCATCGCTATCCATACACCTGTGGGTGTCATTATCCATACCGGGGATTTCAAATTCAGCGATACCCGGATCGAAGGCATGTCCACAGACGTCTTAAAATTTTTCAAATATGGCAAAAAGGGTGTTCTTGCATTATTATCCGATAGCACAAACGTGGAAAGCAGCGGGGCCACGATGTCCGATGCTCAAATCAGCAAAGTCATGCTGCAGATTTGCCACAATTGTAAGGGCCGGATGATTATTGCATTGTTCGCTTCCAATATCGGCCGGATTCAGCAGATTATCGAAATCGCCAAAGAATGCGGCCGGAAAATTATCTTCAATGGCCGTAGCATTGTTATAACCGTAAATATCGCAAAGCAGCTCGGCTATTTAAAAATACCCGTCGGTATGGAAATCAGTATCGATCAAATTGATCAGTACGCGGATGATGAAATCATTATCGTTACTACGGGCAGTCAGGGAGAACCTATGTCCGCCCTTGCGCGAATGGCCACCCAGACGCATAAACAAATCAGAATCAAAGACGGTGACACGGTGATCCTGTCATCAAAGTTCATCCCAGGCAACGAAAGAGCCATAAACACGATTATCAACGAGCTGTACCGGTGCGGAGCGGACGTGATTTATGAAAAAATCGCCGATATTCATGTATCGGGACATGCCTATCAAGAAGAGCTTAAAATGATGATCCGGCTCACAAAGCCTCGATATTTTATCCCTATTCACGGTGAATACAGGCATCTGGTGCTGCATGCGCGGTTGGCTCAAAAGCAGGGAATTGACCCCAAGCGGATTTTACTGGCTCAAAACGGCCAGATTATTTCCTTTGGGCCGGATAATGTTAATATAGATGAGTCTGTTGTTACCGGGCGTTTGTTGATCGATGGCAAAGGGGTCGGTGATGTAGGCAGGATTGTGTTAAAAGAGCGGCGCATGCTTTCCGAAGAGGGCATGGTGGTCGTGAACATGGCTTTTGATGAAGAGACCGGTGTCATCATTTATGGACCGGATTTGGCTTCAAAGGGATTCGTTTTTGAAACGGAAACCGGCCACTTGTTAGATGACGCTCAATGTGTGATTCTTGAAATTGTTGAAGACGTACCGCCCGAAGTGTCAAACCGCGCGGATATTATCCGGGACAGGGTCCAAACAGCCCTGCGCCAGTATTTCTTTTTTACTATCGGGCGCAGACCGGTGATTTTACCTTTTATTGTTGAGATTTGAATAAATAAGGCTTTTCCGGAAATAGGCAAATCGAACATTTCCGGATGGACGCGAAATAAGCGATATAAGCAATGAGAAAAGAGATCCTCGGATTACTACTTTTGTTTCTGGTTATTTTTACTATGACCAGCATTATCTCATATCAGAATTCGGACCCGTCAATCCATAATGCGGTAGCGGACCAGCCTGTAAAAAATTTGTTTGGGACTGTCGGCGCGCATACCGCCGCAGTACTGATAAGTCTGTTTGGTTTGGGTTCAATATGGGTACCGATTTTAATGCTTATGGCCAGTATCCGTTTTTTTAGCGGCAAGACAGGCGCCATTTGGCAAAAAGTCCTTGGCGGTATTTTGCTTTTGGTGACCACGGGCAGTTTGTTGTCCTTCTGGGGAGAGTCTTATGATTTAATGAATGCGACCTACCGCGCCAGTGGTATTGTGGGGATTCCGGTGAAAGTTTTTTTGGTTCAGTATGCCAACCATACTGGCGGCGCAATTATTCTGGGACTGCTCTGGTTAATCGGTTTTATCATGACAACCGGTTTTTCGCTGGTATCTTTTTTGAATAAACTATGCTTTATCGTGTTCAAATTTTTAACCAGGGTTAAAAACGTATTTGCCGGTTCGGATAAGAAAAAAAAGAAACAGGAAAAACAACAAAATTTACTGATTAAGCAAAACCGCCCTGTAAAAAAACAAAAGGAGCCGGCAAAAAAAACATCCCAGGCTTCTTTGGAGGATATCGTCATTCAAACATCTTTGAAAAAGAACACATCAAAGCTTAAGGCCGGGTCAAAGCCCAAGACGAATGCAAAAGCCCAAAATTCAAAGCCGGACATTAAGGTCAAAGGCGGCAAGTTTCAGCTACCGGATGTCAGTTTTCTAGAAAATCAAGAAAGCCGCCCGGATTCCGTGAATGAAGAAAACCTTCGCATGCAATCCAAACTGCTGGAACAAAAATTGGAGGACTTCGGTGTAAGGGGCCAGGTTACCGCGGCCACTCCGGGGCCGGTAATCACCACCTTTGAATACGCCCCTGCGCCCGGTGTGAAAATTAATAAAATTGTTAATTTAACTGATGATTTAGCCTTGGCTTTGCGAGCTGTCAGTATTCGTATTGTGGCGCCGATTCCCGGCCGTGACGTTATCGGTATCGAGGTTCCCAATGAAAACCGTGAAACGGTCCGTATGAAAGAAATTGTGGCCTCCCGGGCATTCGAAAAATCAAAATCCAAGCTAACCCTATGTCTCGGCAAGGATATTGAGGGCTCTCCAGTTGTTTCCCAAATGGATAAAATGCCACACCTGCTTATTGCCGGGGCCACAGGCGCAGGTAAAAGCGTGGGGTTGAACACCATGATTTGCAGCATTCTTTACAAAGCCAAGCCCGACGAAGTCAAAATGATCATGGTGGACCCAAAGCGCATTGAGTTATCTGCATATGACGGTATACCTCACTTGATCACACCGGTGGTGACCGACGCTAAAAAGGCCACCAATGCTCTTTTCTGGGCAGTTAGGGAAATGGAGAGGCGCTACGAGCTGCTTTCCAATAAAAAAGCCCGCAATATCAGCCAATACAACCAAAAAGCAGAACACGAAATAGAAAACGCCAAGAAAAAACCGGTCCCGGAAAGTGAGGCTGAACAGGAGCCCGAAGTTTTACCCTATATTGTAATTGTTATTGATGAACTGGCCGATATGATGATGGTTGCTTCACGGGATGTGGAAGTCGCATTGACACGCTTGGCCCAGATGGCTCGTGCGGCTGGTATTCATTTAATCCTTGCCACCCAGCGCCCATCTGTTGATGTACTGACCGGTATTATTAAAGCGAATTTTCCAACACGCTTGACTTTTCAGGTATCATCGAAAATCGACTCGCGAACCATTATCGACACAAACGGAGCCGAAAACCTGCTGGGGATGGGAGATATGCTTTTTCTGCCACCGGGAACTGCACGCCTGAAGCGCATCCATGGGGCCTATATCTCCGAAACCGAATTATCGCAAATCATCGAGTTTTTAAAGAAACAAAAGCCGCCCGAGTATAATGAAACTGTAGTTGAAAACCCAAACAACGAAAAGCGGGAGGGCGAACAAATTGAATATGATGAGCGTTATGATGACGCCGTTGTCTTGGTAACAAAAACCCGTCAAGCATCAATTTCCATGATTCAACGGCATCTGCGTATCGGCTACAATCGCGCTGCCCGCATTATTGAGGTGATGGAGCAGGAAGGGATTGTAGGGCCTTCCGATGGCGTCAAGCCAAGACAAGTGCTGGTTGGCAATTATGACGATATACCTTAGGCAATTTGCAGTTAAAGAATATACCATCTTGTATGTCTTTTTTTCTGTCTTTTGCCGTTATGCCAAAGGTGCGAATACGTTAAGTATGCAAACTGATCAGCAAAACTTTGGCGCGCCTTGAATACGAAAAAAAATCGAAGCTCAATCTGGTATATTCTTTTCCGTTAATCGCCTCAGAACCAATTTCCCATACAGGATTTTAGCCATTTTTCGAAAAGGACGCTAAGTAGAAAATGTTTTCTATAACCGAAAAAGTAAAAGGTTTCCTTGATCCGCATGAAGGACAACGATTGTACGAGTTGGCCCGCCAAGCTGCGCCTCTGGGGCCGTGTTTGGAAATTGGCAGCTATTGCGGCAAATCAGCAGTCTATTTAGGTCAAGGGTGCCTAGAACACGGACGGATTCTTTTTTCTGTAGACCATCATCGCGGCTCTGAAGAACAGCAGCCCGGAGAAGAATACTTCGATCCTGCAGTATTTAATCCCCGCTCATATGAAGTTGATACACTGCCTTTTTTCAGAGATACTTTAAAAAAGGCGAATCTGGAAGATACCGTAGTGCCTATTGTGTGCCGTTCCCTAATTGCTGCACAAGCATGGAAAACGCCCTTGGCACTGGTGTTTATCGATGGCGGACATGCTTATGAAACGGTTCTGGCCGACTATAACGCCTGGGCCGGCCATATCCTGCCTGGAGGATTTTTAATAATCCATGATATCTTCATGGACCCTTGCCAAGGCGGACAAGCACCCTGCCAGATTTATCAAAAAGCGCTGGCATCCGGTCTTTTTAAAAAACTGCCCATGACAAAAACATTGGGAGTCTTAAGGCGATTGGCGGAAAAGAATATACCAGATTGAGCTTCGATTTTTTTTCGTATTCAAGGCGTGCCAAAGTTTGCATACTTAACGTATTCGGGCTTTGGCATAACGCAGAAGACGGGAAAAAAGACATACAAGATGGTAT
>JAAERL010001004.1 GCA_024230435.1 Desulfobacteraceae bacterium | reverse complement strand
CCCAAATATTTCAGTTGACCTTTGCAGAGCTTACCACTGTCATTTTCTAGCAGAACTTTCTGCCCAACTTGATAGTCAAAGCCAATTTGGCGTTTATTTTCGCTCGCATTTGCCTTATCAACTTGTAGTTGTCTTTGCTGTCCTATGGCAGTCTAATCAGCCAAAAAGGGTAGATCAAACATCATATCTCGGCCAAATATAGCTACGCCAGGCGAAGTTTTCAGAACCGTATGGTAGGTAGAACGAATGGCCCAAGCCGCATTCACGATAAAATTATCTACGTCTTCGGGTGTAACAGTTTCGGACATATCCAGGCCAGAGGTGCGAAGCATGTCGCCAAGGACACCATGCATGCGCTCTAGGATGGCATTTGCTTTCGGATTTTGTACAGTGGTTGGCTTTGGCTTTAATCCAAATTCCAAGCATAACTCTTGGAAATGTAACTTAAATTTGCTCCCATTTTCATGGACTATGTGTTTGGCTCTATGATAACAATTCAACCAATGTTTATTTAGTAACCTACTAACTTCTGCTAAGTATTTATCAATTATTATTTTGTTTATTTCCTCT
>JAAERL010001003.1 GCA_024230435.1 Desulfobacteraceae bacterium | reverse complement strand
GTCATTAGAGTAAAAATGATCGTTTTGTCAACGGCCGCTAGCTCTAAAATATCCGCAATTGCGATATCGAAGTCAGTCTTGTCCGGTACAATTAGCAAAACTTAATAAGTTTTACTATGTTCGTTATATCTCTATCGGCAGCCCCCTGAACAAGCACTAAAAACACGAAGAGGCCAAGCTTGGCGGGGTCTGCCATTGATCATTGGCAGCATCAATAGAGCTGCCATGTTCCGGCGCCGCGCGTCTCAATGGCTCTATCACACGAGCTAAAATCACAATATGCTGGGCTGATGGCAAAGTATTTTTCCAGATGGGAAAGCCCAGACACACACCTTCCCACAAACTGGTTGCCAGCATTTTCAAACTTATCGGTTCATCACTCCTGGCATTGCCCAATTTGCACGAAGGCAGATAGATGCAATTGGCAGAGAAGATATAGTGCCAGTTGCGATATGAGTCACTGCACCTTTCCATATGGAATGAGTACCAAAATGATCAGGTGGCATACCAAGAGATGCAAAAAAAATCATATGCAGGATCG
>JAAERL010001002.1 GCA_024230435.1 Desulfobacteraceae bacterium | reverse complement strand
GTAAATTTCCGGCCAAAAATGCCGTAATCAAACCCTGGAAGTCTGTATGCGTCGATTTAGTCGGTCCATACACGCTAAAAGGAAAAGATGGTACTATTTTGGACTTTATGTGTTTAACCATGATTGACCCAGCAACAGCTTGGTTTGAAATCGTAGAACTACCCAATGCTGCTATAACAGTAGTGCAAAAGGGAGAAGAGTTAACCAAAATAATTATTGATAAATCATCAGCGGAAATTAGTCGGTTATTCAATAAACAGTGGTTGAGTTGCTACCCAAGAGCCAAAAATATTGTCTACGACAATGGGAGCAAATTTAAGTTACATTTCCAACAACTCTGTGAGGAGTTCAGGTTAAAGCCAAAGCCTACCACTGTACGAAATCCGAGAGCGAATGCCATACTAGAGCGCATGCATGGTGTCCTTGGCGACATGCTTTGCACCTATGGCCTGGATATGTCAAAAACTGTGACAACCAGTGACATTAACGATTTTATCGTGAATGCTGCTTGGGCCATTTGTTCAACGTACCACACTGTTCTCAAACCGTCGCCCGGCGCCGCTATATTTGGTCGAGACATGATGTTTGATCTCCCATATTTGGCTGATTGGACTGCCACAGGACAACAACAAAAACTACTAGTTGACAAATCAAACGTGCATGAAAATAATTGCCAAATTGACTTTGACTACCAAGTTGGACAGAAATGCTTGCTAGAACAAGACAGTGGTAAGCTCTGC
>JAAERL010001001.1 GCA_024230435.1 Desulfobacteraceae bacterium | reverse complement strand
TGTAGGAATAGTAGCGTTATGGAGTGGCTTGGCAGTGAATTGTGTTGCTCCGTATCTCCAGGTTTCAGGTCAACAAGCTGTCGGACCAGCAAGAGCACAAATTTTGTACGCAAGTCAACCACTATGGGCAGCTATTATGAGTTTTTTCCTACTTGGAGAGGCGGGTGGAATTGAAGGCTTTTCGGGAGGAGCTTTATTCCTAGTGGCAATGTTTTTAGCTGCGACTGCTGAAAATCCTGATCCTAATTGCCCAGAAAAAGAATGTGAAGTGTAAGGACCGACGACTAAGTAGACAAGTGAAGATAACTTCTAAAGATACAATGATCAAACAAATTCCAGTATCAGTAAAATGCAATACACTTTAGATCCAACCTAAAGATGACAAGTGACCAATAGTAAATGATATTAAAACGCAATAATAAGGTATGTTCATGTGATGCATCAACAAGTACACAACCGTTGATCCGAAAAAACGAAAATAGCACAACAAGAAAATCTCATAATAAAAACAAACGAAGACCTGATGAGGTCAACTTCAGCATGAGCGATAAAAACATTGAATCTTACCAAATAAGAGTAAAATGCGAATAAACCAATTCTAAAACAATATAAACTGGGGTTAGACAGAGCAGGAAAACAAAACTGACAAGGCGGTTTGCGTGTTTGATGCATAGCTACAGCCTCGTTACTAATCTAAGAGGTCCAATGTGGGCTACCTGGCAGAACCACACTCTGCCATATCGTATCTATCGTGGGGTCA
>JAAERL010001000.1 GCA_024230435.1 Desulfobacteraceae bacterium | reverse complement strand
AATTAAAGATAAACCCAAGAAAGACCTTGGAATTAAAGATAAACCCAAGAAAGACCTTGGAATTAAAGATAAACCCAAGAAAGACCTTGGAATTAAAGATAAACCCAAGAAAGACCTTGGAATTACAGAAGAATCCAAGAAAAAAAAGAGTGATTTAACCAGGAGCATAAAAGCCACTATGAAAAAACTAAGACAAAAGCGCTCTGAAGCTTTGGCCTCCGAACAAAGAGAGCTGGCGGCGATTTTACGCCGGCGTATTTCACGGCTTAAGAAAAAGAGCCGCCGAGTCACTTAATTCATAGAAAATGATTCAACCTTCTCAAATCGCGTTTGACATCGATGGTGTTATTGCCGACACCATGCAACTTTTTCTGGAGATTGCCGGAAAGGTTCATGGGATAAATCATATCCGATACACTGATATAACGGATTACAATTTATATGAGTGTTTGGATATAGACCCCGATATTATCGATGACATTCTCAACAGGATCATGCATGGGCAATACTCGTGCCGTTTGCATGCCATTGATGGCGCAGGTGATGTGTTGAGACGATTAGGCGAACATTGCCCCATTCGCCTGATAACGGCAAGGTCAAAGCCCGGCCCTATCCCGTATTGGATTGACGATATGCTTCCCCGGGAACATTTTGAAGTCATGCTGGAAACCACGGGTGATCACAAGGCAAAGGCGGATGTTTTAGATGATTTAAATGTTCGTTATTTTGTGGAGGACCGGCTGGATACATGCTTCTTGTTAAGGGACAGAAGGGTTACCCCAATTGTTTTTGCCCAACCCTGGAACCGGCAACCGCACCCTTTTACTGAAGTGACTGATTGGCCGCAATTGGAAAAGCTGATTCAATTTAACTGATGGCTATTTTATTCTTAGATACCATGCACATGTTTCTTGAAAGCCTGTCTGCACAAAAAGGATGCTCTGCGCATACCCTGCGCGCATGCCGGCATAACCTGCTGGAATTTGCGGCCTGCGCAGCCGGCAATGCCCGGTGGGCCAACCAGCAGCCTAATCGGCCGGCCCATATTGTTCTGAATTATTTTAAAGCCAATCATATTCGTCATTATCTTGGTTTCTTGCATGGTATGAACGCAAAAGCTTTTATTGCCCGTAAACTGCTGGCAGTGCGGTCTTTTTTTAAGTATTGTCAAAAGAACAAGCTCATTGATCAAAATCCGGCCGAATCCATCCGATCGCTAAAACAAGAGCAATCCGTGACATCTTATTTGCCTGCAGATGAAAGCTTCAGTTTGATTGAAGCTATGCAAGCAAACGATTTGCCCGGATTGCGAAACACAGCTATTCTCGAAACACTTTATTCAACAGGGGCCCGGGTTTCAGAACTGTCAGGGCTGGATATCGGACATCTTGATTGTGAAAGCGAAATGATTCGTGTGGCCGGCAAGGCAAATAAACAGCGTATAATTGCTATTGGGAAAAAGGCTCTCGAAACGATTGATGCCTATCGCAAAGCCATTGCGACTAAGAAGCCGCAATTTTTTTCCAACGAGGACCCTTTGTTTTTGAACAAAAACGGTAAACGTCTGACAACACGATCCATGGCCAGGATTGCAGAAAAATTCGTCAGGGTTTGTAAATTGCAAGTGTCTGTGTCACCGTACGCGATGAGGCATTCGTATGCCACCCATTTATTGGATGCGGGAGAGGATTTGCGGGCCGTCCAGGAACTTTTAGGCCTCAGCAGTTTATCTGCAACACAGCGCTATGCATATATTAATATCTATCGTTTAATGGAAGCCTATGGTAAGGCTCATCCGGGACGATAAAAAGCAAAATCCAGGCTCCTCACTGAAAAGCCTCCGGATCAAAACTATACAGGATAAGAAAATGCAACCTTCAGAGAATCAACACCTGATGCATGGGACCACAGTTTTAGCAATCCGTCACCAGAATCGTATCGTTATTGCCGGAGACGGTCAGGTTTCACTGCAAAATACGGTCATTAAACACAAGGCCCGCAAGGTTCGCCGCATATATAACGATAAGATTATCGTGGGATTTGCAGGGGCAACGGCAGATGCATTGAATTTGTCTGAGCGCCTGGAAGGCAAACTGGAACGGTACAATGGCAATCTAACCCGCAGCGCCGTTGAATTGGCCAGGGATTGGCGTACGGATAAATACCTCAGACGCCTGGAAGCCCTGATGATAGCGGCCGATAAGGATAAACTTTTTTTGCTTTCGGGCAATGGCGATGTAATTGAACCTGATGAAGGCGTTATCGCTATCGGTTCGGGGGCTCTGGCTGCCCAGGCCGCCGCTGCGGCGTTGCTTCGGCACACCAAGCTTGATATTGTCGAATTGGCCCAAGACGCCATGAAAATTGCCGCTGGCTTGTGTGTATTTACCAATGAATATTTAACTATAGAAGAATTAAACTGCAATGAGTAATCTAAAACCTTTTGAAATCGTAGCATCCCTGGATCGTTACATTATCGGTCAAAAAAATGCCAAACGTTCCGTATCTATTGCACTCAGGAACCGCTGGAGGCGTCAACAGGTGCCGGAAGATCTTCGGGAAGAAATTACACCCAAAAACATTATTCTGATTGGCCCAACCGGTGTTGGTAAAACTGAAATCGCGAGGAGACTGTCTTTGTTGACAGACTCGCCTTTTTTCAAAGTGGAAGCATCCAAATTTACCGAGGTAGGGTATGTGGGCCGTGATGTTGAGTCCATGGTGCGTGATCTGGTAGAGCTGACCGTTAATAAAGTCCGTCAAAGCGAAAAAGTGGCGGTTGCGCAAAAAGCCTCTCAGATCGCCGAAGAGCGTATGCTGGATTTGTTGTTGCCCAAACCGACTCCAAAAAGTCCGGTTGAAAACGAAGGCAAAACAATACCTTTCTCGCAGGTTGCCGGCCAGGAGGAAGAAAAAGTATCCACAACCCGTGAGAAATTGAGGCAAATGCTACGGGAAGGCAAACTCGATAACCGGTATGTCGACCTGGATGTTTCCGATCGGTCCACGCCTGTTGTTGAGGTTTTCTCCAATGTGGGAATGGAGGAACTTGGGCTTAATTTTAAGGATATGATGAACAACCTGATGCCTAAAAATGTTAAGCGCCGAAAGATAAAAGTGCCTGAAGCAATGAAAACCCTGGCTGAAGAAGAGGCCCAGAATCTTGTGGATATGGACAGTGTCGTTCGCATGACGATAGAGAAAGTCGAACGTTCAGGAATAATTTTTTTAGACGAAATCGACAAAATCGTGGCAAAAGGGCAGGGGCATGGGCCTGAAGTGTCCCGCGAAGGGGTGCAGCGTGATTTGCTTCCCATCGTGGAAGGCAGCACCATCAATACGAAATACGGTCCGGTGCGTACCGATCATATCCTGTTTATCGCATCCGGAGCATTCCACGCGATAAAGCCCTCGGATCTTATTCCCGAACTGCAGGGGCGCTTTCCTATCCGGGTTGAACTTAATGCTTTAGGTAAAGAAGAATTTGTCAGGATTTTAAAAGAGCCGCGTAACGCTCTTTTGCTTCAATATTGCGCACTTTTGAAAACCGAAGGCGTTGAATTGAGCTTTGAAGACAGTGCTATTGAGCGAATAGCGGCCATTGCGGAGCAAGTCAACCAGCGAACTGAAAACATCGGGGCTCGCAGGTTGCATACCCTGATGGAGTGCCTGCTTGAAGATGTCTTATTCGATGCGCCTGAATTGGATGCGGCCAAAGTGGTTGTCGATGAGGTTTACGTTGACGAAAAACTTAAAGCAGTCAAGGATGATGTAGATTTAAGCAGGTATATTTTATAGATAGAGCCTATCTGTAAACGGCGAATTTGCCCGATATCTTCGTTGTGCTAAAAATTTTATCCTCGCAATATCAACCCTTGAGCGTATCAATTACGATGCCAGTGGTAAAACAGATGATAGTAGTAAAATTTTCGCACGCCTTGATTTTGAAGATTTCAAACAAATTTTTTTATTTCACCGGTGGACAATAGATAGGAAAATTATGAGTGCCGATACAAATTTTAAAACCGGCGTGGCTGACGTACTCGTTGAAGCATTGCCGTATATTCGCGAATTTTCCGGTATGACCGTGGTGGTCAAATACGGCGGCCATGCTATGGTGGACGAGCAGCTTAAGGAGGATTTTGCACGTGATATCACTTTGCTCAAATTCATTGGAATTCATCCTGTAGTGGTGCACGGCGGCGGCCCCCAAATCAATTCGGTTTTGGGGAAAATGGGCATAAAGCCAAAATTCGTGCGCGGTATGCGCATGACAGACGGCCCCACCATGGACGTTGTCGAAATGGTCTTAGGCGGAAAAGTCAATAAGGCCATTGTAGCCCAAATCAACCGGCAGGGCGGTAAAGCCGTTGGGCTAAGCGGCAAAGACGCCGATTTGATTAAAGCTGTGAAAATGCAAATCGCCTTTAATGACAGTGACGGCAAACCGCCGGAAATCATTGATCCTGGAATGGTTGGACAGGTTACGGGTATTAATCCGGACATTATTCACACTCTGACCGGTAAAGGGTTCATTCCCATTATTGCACCCGTGGGCGCCGGCGAAAAAGGCGAAACCTACAATATCAATGCAGACCTCGTCGCCGCCCGCATGGCTATGGCCCTGAAGGCGGGCAGATTGATCCTTATGACTGATGTAGACGGTGTAATGGATAAAGATGGTAAATTGATCTCAACTATTGATGCTGCTACGATTCAGCGCATGATCGAAAAACAACAGATCACCGGTGGGATGATTCCAAAAATCGAATATGGACTTGAGGCGCTCAAGTCCGGCGTAAAAAAAGTGCCGATAATAAATGGCACGCGAAGGCATTCAATTTTATTGGAATTGTTTACGGATACAGGAATAGGTACAGAAATTATTATTTCAAGATCCTAAATGGAGCGTTTGTGATAATGGATACAATGAAACTTGCCGATCAGCACATCTTCAATACCTATGCACGCTATCCTTTGGCGTTTACTAAAGGTGAAGCTTGTACGCTTTATGACGAAGACGGTAAAGCCTATAGCGATTTTATAGCCGGTATTGCAGTGTGCAACCTCGGGCACGCCCACTCTAAGCTTATAAAAGCCCTTACCGGGCAGGCACAGGCTCTGTGGCATGTCAGCAACCTATTTTACACCCGGCCCCAGGCGCAATTGGCCGCCTGGCTGACAAAAAGCAGTTTTGCCGACCGCGTGTTCTTTGCAAACAGCGGCGCCGAGGCCAATGAGGCCGGTATCAAGCTTGCCCGCAAATATTTTAAGCAAAAGGGCGAGCCTGACCGCTACCGTGTTGTCGCCATGGAGCAGTCCTTTCATGGACGAACCATGGCCACCTTGTCGGCCACAGGGCAGGAAAAAATCCGCAAAGGATTTGACCCGGTTCTAGAGGGGTTTGATTTTGCGCCTTTCAATGATTTAGGTGCTATTGATGCAGCCGTTACAGCCAAGACCTGCGCTGTTATGATCGAGCCCATCCAGGGCGAAGGCGGCGTTGTCTGCCCGGAGCCCGGCTTTTTTAAACGGGTGCGCGAACTATGCGATCAAAAAGGTTGTTTGCTGATTCTCGATGAAGTACAAACCGGTATAGGCCGTACGGGTAAGCTGTTCGCCCATGAGCATTTCGGCATCCAACCCGATATCATGACCCTGGCCAAGGCTCTGGCCAATGGTCTTCCCATAGGAGCAATGCTGGCCAAAGAACATGTGGCCCAGGCATTTGGTCCGGGAAGCCATGCGACAACTTTCGGAGGCACGCCGCTGATAACGAGTGTGGCCCTTAAAGTTCTCGAAACGATACACGATGAGAAGATTCTTGATCTTTGCTGTGAAACCGGAGCCTATTTTAAACAAAAACTGATTGAATTACAGAAAAAACATTCTGTTATTCGCAATGTTCGCGGGTATGGACTCTTGTTGGGGGTTGAACTGGGCAAAAGCGGTGCAAATCTGGTTAAGAACTGCATGCAAAAGGGATTTTTAATAAATTGTGTTCAAGATAATGTACTGAGACTTGCACCGCCGCTGATTATCTCAAAAGGAGAAATCGACGCCTTGATTGATTGTTTGGATGAACTGTTGGATGACTAGGAGAAATCAAAAGTGAGTCAAAAGATAAATAAAGTTGTTTTAGCATATTCCGGTGGACTGGATACTTCGGTGATATTGAAGTGGCTGATCGAAACTTATGATTGCGAAGTTGTCGCCTTTTCCGCTGATTTGGGGCAACCGGACCCCATGGGTGATGTCGAAAAAAACGCCATGAATACCGGCGCCGTAAAAGCATATGTTGAAGACCTGAAAGAAGAATTCGTAAAAGATTACGTATTTCCAATGTTTCGGGCCAACACGGTCTATGAAGGACAATATCTTCTGGGAACTTCCATTGCGCGGCCGCTTATCGCAAAACGCCAGATGGAAATCGCAAAGCTTGAAGGCGCCGATACCGTCAGTCACGGCGCTACCGGAAAAGGCAATGACCAGGTAAGATTTGAACTGGCCTACCTTGCTATTGACCCGGATATAAAAATAGTTGCTCCATGGCGTGATTGGGACCTGAATTCACGAACCGCGCTGATGAATTTTGCCAAGCTCCATGGCATAGCCGTACCCACAACCCATGCCAAGCCCTACAGCACCGACGGTAATATGCTCCATATCAGTTATGAAGGCGGAGTTCTGGAAGACCCCTGGACCGAGCCCCCCGAGGATATCTTTAAAATGTCGGTTTCTCCTGAGAATGCTCCCGGCACACCCGAAATTATAGAACTTACCTTCACCAAGGGTGATCCAACGGCCATCAATGGCAAAGCTTTATCCGCAGCCGCAATGCTAACCGAGTTGAACAAACTGGGCGGCAAACACGGTATAGGACGGGTGGATCTGGTGGAAAACCGTTACGTGGGAATGAAATCCCGCGGGGTATATGAAACGCCCGGTGGCACAATTTTGCGTTTGGCCCATATGGCCTTGGAATCCATCACGCTGGACAGAGAAGTTCAGCTTTTGCGCGATAGCCTGATACCCAAATATGCACAGTTGATTTACAACGGCTTTTGGTTCGCACCCGAACGGCGTTTGCTTCAAACAATGATCGATCAAACCCAGGAGCCTGTTTCCGGTGTGGTGCGGTTCAAACTATACAAAGGCAATTGTACGGTATTGGGACGAAAATCGGAAAATTCCATTTACAGCCAGGCCCATGCAACCTTCGAAGATGATGACGTATACAGTCATAAAGATGCAGAAGGTTTTATCCGGTTGAACGCGTTGCGCCTGCGTATTCAGAAGCTGATGCACAATCGCCGGTTCTAACCTGATGAGATAACACTACAGCACTGCACAAAGCACAATCTGGAAAGACAAAAAGGAAAAGCTATGACCGACAAACCCTGGGCCGGCCGTTTTGCGGAACGGACCGACATGAGTGTTGAGCGCTTTACATCTTCTATACAGATAGACCGGCGCCTTTATCCTTATGATATTCTGGGAAGCATCGCCCACTGCCGGATGCTTGCCAAAACTGGCGTTATCACAGACGAAGAAGCTTCAAAACTGGTCGAAGGGCTTGGAGGCATCCAACGGGATCTGGATCACGGCAATTTTCAATTCGATGATCGCCTGGAAGATATTCATATGCACATTGAAGACCGGCTGCTTCAGGATGTGGGCAAGGTCGCTCAAAAGCTTCATACCGCCCGCAGCCGCAATGATCAGGTAGTGCTTGATATGCGTATGTTTGTGCTAGACGCAACCGGAATGATCATGAAAAGCTTGCAGGATCTGCGATTGGCATTTGCAGAGCTGGCCACACAGCATTGCGAAACCATCATGCCGGGCTATACTCATACCCAAAGGGCCCAGCCAGTTATACTGGGCCATCATCTGATGGCCTACTATGAAATGTTTACAAGGGATTACTTGCGTTTTAAAGATAGTTACGCAAGAACCGATGTTATGCCCCTTGGCGCTGCCGCCCTGGCTGGAACCACTTATCCCATCGATCCGCATTATACGGCTGAACTTTTAGGTTTCAGCACGGTTGCGGCCAACAGTATGGATACTGTGTCCGACCGTGATTTTGTAATGGAATTTTTGTCAGACGCCAGCATTTGCATGGTTCATTTAAGCCGTTTATCAGAAGAGTTGATCCTCTGGTCTTCATCCGAATTCGGCTTTGTTACACTGCCGGACGCATTTGCCACCGGCAGCAGCATCATGCCTCAAAAGAAAAATCCGGATATTCCGGAACTTGTACGTGGAAAAACAGGCACTGTTTTTGGCAACCTTGTAAACCTGCTGACGATGATGAAGTCTCTTCCACTAGCCTATAACCGGGACATGCAGGAAGATAAGGCCCCAACATTCGAAACTGCCGATACGCTTAAGGCCTGTCTGGGCATTTATATCAAAATGCTGCCCAAGCTCACTTTTAATAAAGAGGCCATGCAACAGGCGGCTTCCAGCGGATTTTTAAATGCCACTGACATGGCGGATTATCTTGTAAACAGCGGCATGCCGTTTCGAAAAGCACATAGTGTTGTCGGCCGGGCCGTGGCCTATGCGCTGGAACATAAAAAAGAACTGCATGAGCTTTCATTAAAAGAACTGCAAACGTTCTCAAAGAGTATTGAGCAAAGTCTTTTTGATCATCTTTCTTTGAAAACCATGGTGTCCAGAAGACTATCCTCGGGGGGAACATCCCAGAAAAATGTAAAGGGGGCAATAAAAAAGGCCCTGGAGCAATTAAGGAAAGAAAAGGCGGAGGAGAAAAAATTTTTCTCCGAAAAAAGATGACAGCGAAGAAAAGGTTAATTCAAACAGCCTGTGTACTGGTTGTAATTGCAGGAATCGCAGTTTCCGGTTGCGGTGTAAAAGGCGCTCCGGTAGCACCTGCCATCAGGCCTGCCTCAGCCATAGATAGTTTGACAGCGGCTGTAAAGCAAGATTTAGTAATACTAAAATGGCATTATAAAGGATCCGCGAAAAATATTGATGGTTTTGCAATCTATCGCGGCTCTGAAAAACGTGATGAAAAAAACTGCAAGGATTGTCCGGTAATTTTTCAAAAAATTAAAGTGCTAAAAGCAGTTGATATAGAAAAGGAACATAAGTACACGGACCAGGCGCCCTATGGCTTCAGGTATATGTATAAGGTAAGGCCGGTAACCCGTTTTTCCAGCCAGGGGCCCGACTCAAATATCGTAAAGGTCGAAGTTATTCAAAAAAAGACAGACAGGCAATAACACTAAGGCGATTTGTGTCAAAGAATATACCATCTTGTATGTCTTTTTTTTGCGTCTGATTAAGTTGCGCCAAAGGTGCAAAAACGTCAAGTACGCCAACTTTGGCGCGCCTTGAATACGAAAAAAAATCGAAGCTCAATCTGGTATATTTTTTTCCGCCAATCGCCTAAGATGTTATATTTTTACCGCCAATCGCCTAAAGGCAGGGGGAATTGTGAATCCTATACCGTTTTATAAAATGAGCGGCGCTGGTAATGACTTTATCGTAATCGATAACCGCAGCAACGTGTTTCCCCGCGAAAATACATCGGAAATTGTTTCGCGGTTATGTCGTCGGAAAGTGTCGGTGGGTGCTAATGGTTTGTTTTTATTAGAAAAAAGCGAGACAGCTCATATCAAATGGCAGTTTTTCAATGCGGACGGAAGCAACGCCGAAATGTGTGGTAATGGGGCAAGGTGCGCAGCCCGGTTCGCCTATCTTACCGGCATGACAGGCGATGAGCTAACCATTGAAACCATAGCGGGAATTATCGGTGCAAAAGTTTATGACGACCGGGTGAGAATCAAAATGACCGATCCTCAGGACTTGGTGTTGAATCAAAATTTGACCATTGGGGATACGTCTTTTACATATGGATTCGTAAATACGGGCGTGCCTCACGTCGTGATTCAAAAAGACACGATCGAGGATTTGGACATTAAAACCGTAGGCCGTTCAATCAGGATGCATCCCCGGTTTGCTCCGGCCGGAACCAATGTAAATTTTATATCCCCTTTGGTAGAGGCCCATTATGAAATTCGAACATATGAACGCGGAGTCGAGGATGAAACCCTGGCCTGCGGCACCGGCAATGTGGCGGCTGCACTGGTTTTGGCTTGCGTTCGCGGGGCGGCTTCGCCAATGACCCTGAAAACGCGCAGCGGTAGTTTTTTAAAGGTATATTTTCGTAAAAACGGAGAAAATTTTAATGATATCTGCCTTGAAGGAGATGCTCGCGTCATCTGCATAGGCGAATTTGACAAAGAGGCTTGGAACTACCCCTGATGGCAATACAGAAAACTCAAGCACCATGGGCTATTGTCTCGGTAGGTTCCAACATGGGAGATCCACGGGCAAATTGCCAAAAAGGTATTGACTCCTTGTGCCAAAATCAAGGCATCGGATTGATGGCATGCTCAAAGTTCTACGAAACCCAGCCTGTGGATTATACCGATCAGAACTGGTTCGTAAATGCGGCGATCATGATCTGCACAGAGTTGACGCCCAAAGAGCTTTTCGAGTGTATCCAGCACGTTCAGCGTACCATGGGACGCAAAGCAGGTGGCATACGTTTCGGTCCCCGGGCTTTGGACCTGGACATCATTTTTTATCAGGATATTGTTATGGAAACCCCCTGGCTGACAATTCCCCATCCAAGGATGCATAAAAGGCGCTTTGTCTTGCAACCTATCTGTGATATAGACCCTACAGTAGTGCATCCGGTATTTGGATTAGATGTAAAAACTATTTTAAATCAACTAGTTGTGGAAGATCAGGATATCAGACAATGCTAATCAAACTAATTGTCTGGGGTGTTTTCATTTATGTGATTTATCGCGCCCTTCGGAACTGCCTTGGTGTCAGCGGCAAGCAACGTACTCGTTTTCATGGAAAGATACCCGGAAACGTAGATAATGAAATGATAAAAGACCCAGTGTGCGGGTCATATTTCCCGGTACGGCAAGGTGTGCGGTTTTTTCATGAAGGCAAATACATCCATGTATGCAGCCAAGCTTGCCGTGACCGCTTTCTCAATGAATTGGCTGCACCGGATAAAGAATAACATTATATTCGATGTTCAAGTTTTTTTGCTAAGTCCCTGAATTTATGGGGCCTGAAAATTTGCCTATTAAGCTTTGTGATGTAATAATATCAATAAGTTATATGACATTGTCACACATAGTGACGGGAAAAACTTGAACATCGAGTTACAGTATAAGGCGATTTACAGTTAAATAATATACCATCTTGCATGTCTTTTTTTCCGTCTTGTGTGTTATGCCAAATGTGCGAATACTTTAAGTATGCAAACTGATCAGCAGACTTTGGCATGCCTTGAAGACGAAAAAAAATCGAAGCCCAATAAGGTATATTCTTTTCCGCCAATCGCCTAAAAACGGTTACGAACGCCTGAATATATTTTAATCGGAGGTTTTATGAAATTTTTTATTGATACTGCAAATATCGAAGAGATCAAGGAAGCCAATGCCATGGGCATGGTGGACGGTGTCACAACCAATCCTTCTCTCATTGCCAAGCAAGGACGCGAATTCAAAGAGATTATTACAGAAATCTGTAAGATCGTGAACGGCCCGATCAGCGCTGAGGTCATCAGCCTTGAAACCGGTGGTATGGTATCCGAAGCCCGTGAACTGGCTAAAATTCATGATAATATCGTGGTAAAGATTCCTATGACGACAGATGGGCTCAAAGCTACCCGCCAACTTACGGCCGATGGAATCAAAACCAATGTAACCCTTGTATTTTCTCCCCTGCAAGCGTTGATGGCCGCCAAATCCGGCGCCACCTATGTCAGTCCCTTTGTTGGGCGGTTGGATGATTTGGCCCATGATGGCATGCTGCTGGTGGAACAAATTGTAGAAATGTACAGCAATTACGCTTTTGACACAGAGATCATCGTGGCCAGTGTCAGAAATCCGGTCCACGTGCTTGAATCTGCTCTCATGGGCGCCGATATCGCTACGATCCCTTTCAATGTTCTCAGCAAATTAGCAGCCCATCCGCTCACGGATAAAGGCATTAAATCTTTTATGGATGATTGGAAAAAATCAGGTTGTAAATAGTGCCCATCCATAAATGGCCAATTTGACCGATATCCTCGTTGTGCTGAAATTTTATCCTTGCAATATCAACCCTTGGGCATATGAATAAAATGCCTGTGGTAAAATTTTTCGCACACCTTGGTCTCGAACAAGTTTTCATGTTTCCGGATGGATACTAAATAATAAAAAAAAGTAATATTTTCTGTTGACAAACGCATCGGTTTTAGATACTTATCAGTTTTTCAACTGAGCGGGAATAACTCAGTGGTAGAGTGCGACCTTGCCAAGGTCGAAGTCGCGGGTTCAAATCCCGTTTCCCGCTCCACTTTTTTTGGCGGCATAGCCAAGTGGTAAGGCAGAGGTCTGCAAAACCTCCATTCCCCAGTTCGAATCTGGGTGCCGCCTCCACTTTTTTTTCGTAGAAGAAATTGATTTTAAATAATTAATGAAAAGTGCGTTTCCAGCGCACTTTTTCGTTTTTAGAGTCTGTTTTTGAATTATTGAACTATTAGTTGCCTTCGGTCACTGACTGACTGTATCAACCTTGAGCTGACCGATCTGCTTGTAAAGTTCGTTTATCAGATTTTCATCGTCATTTTTTTGGGCCTTCTTTTTGGCCGAGAAAATATCTGGCAACCCGTCTAACGCTTCTTTTTTCCATTTTGAAAGCATCGTACGATGGATTTCATACTTTTGGGCTAATTCAGCCACAGGTTCCCGTTCCCGGATCATGACCACTGCCATTTTGGCTTTGAGTTTTGCGCTGTATTTTTTTCTAATAGACTCCCTTTTTCTAATTGAATTTGACCTTGGCTTTAGCAACTTCAATGTAGCTTAGCAACTGGTTCAGATTTCGGGGTCCATTATAGTCCCGGGCCGTTATTTTTTTCTTTTTTGAGTACTTTGAACACGGCTGCTGAATATGCTTTAACTGTATCGGTATGGCCTTTTTGCTGCGCCATAAAAAGCCCGGGCGTGCCCTCTAAACTTTCAGCCTTGAGCAAGTCTATGGCGTCCCGGGCCGTTATTTTTTCTGTTTCGAGTACTTTGAGCACGGCTGCTGAATATGCTTCAACTGTACCGGTATGGCCTTTTTGCTGCGCCATAAAAAGCCCGGGCGTGCCGTCCGTTCTTTTGGCCTTGAGCAAGTCTATGGCGTCCCGGGCCGTTATTTTATCTTTTTTGAGTATTTTGATCACAGCTGCTGAATATGCTTTAACTGTACCGGTATGGCCGTTTTGCAGCGCCATAAAAAGCCCGGGCGTGCCGTCTAAACTTTCAGCCTTGAGCAAGTCTATGGCGTCCCGGGCCGTTATTTTTT
>JAAERL010000999.1 GCA_024230435.1 Desulfobacteraceae bacterium | reverse complement strand
GGAAAAAAGACATACAAGGTGGTATATTCTTTAACAGAAATCGCCTAAACCCTACTTTGAAAATACGGTCGGCTTTTTCCAATGCACCCGGGTTGACGCACCCATGCTATTTTTATATCCACTTGAAATTTGAATTTTTTTATCTATCAAACCTTATTACTCTTCTTCTGATTGTTTATGCAATGCTTATATAATTAAGAAATTGCATCTGAATTGGAATAAACAAAGCCCCTTTGCACATAACAGTTTAGACAGCGCCCATCTCAAAATGCAGGATCAAACACAAATTCGATTAAGGCCCCTGCACACAGAAATTCTTCACCACTTGCATTTGGCTGATATTTCAATAATATTTTTAAAAACACTTAAAGGACATAAAAGATATCAGACAAATCAACCATTTCATCAATGGACACCTAATAGATAGAGAGGTGAACAATGCATCAAACCCAGGCTAAAGTTCTTGTCGTAGATGACTCCGCTGAAAGCCTGCAAATGCTGACAAGTGTGCTCGAAACCGAAAACCATATGGTTTTGCAAGCCACCAACGGAGAAATGGCGCTGCGTATCGCATCTTATGCTCAACCCGACCTGATTCTAATGGACGTTCGCATGCCGGGAATGAGCGGATATGATACCTGCCGCCATTTAAAAGAGGATGAGAGCCTTAAGAACATTCCAGTGATATTTTTAAGCGGTTTGACCGAACAATCCGAAAAAGTGAAAGCTTTTCAAGCCGGCGGTGTTGACTATGTGGAAAAGCCCGCCCGGGGTGAAGAAGTCATTGCCCGTGTCCGAACGCACCTGGAGCTGTACCGGATGAGAAGCAATCTCGAATCCCTGGTACACGAACGCACATGGAAACTTGAAAAAGCCAATGAGGCTTTAAGGTTCGAAATACTGCATCGGCGCCAGGCAGAAACCATGCTCTGCGGCTCGGAAACCAGGTATCGGCATTTATACCATAACACGCCGGTAATGATGCACTCTATCGACAATGCCGGCAGCATTATCGTGGTCAATGATTACTGGCTCAAGACCTTGGGATACCGTCGTGAGGAAGTCATTCGAAAAAAGTCAACCGATTTTCTCGCAGATCAATCCAAAAATTACTTTAATACCAAAGTACTTCCAGAACTATTTGAAAAGGAAAAAATTGAAAATATCGAATTCCAAATGAATAGAAAAAACGGCGATGTGATTGATGTGCTGCTCAGCGCTGTTCTTGAGCATGACGATCAGGGCAATGCCTTTTACCTGGCGTTTATCGTCGATATCACCCAAAGAAAACGCACCGAAGCCAGATTGCGCCTGGATGAAGAACGGCTTGAAGCAATGTTAAGATTAAACGAAATGAACGGCCTGGCCGAAAGCCAGATCGTTGAAGCTGTTTTAGAAGACGCTGTTAAGCTTACCGGTAGTGAATTTGGTTTTTTTTACCACCTTATGCAAGATTTTATCAGCCTGCAAACGTTTACCTGGTCCAAGGGCGTTCTGACTAAATGCACGGCAGATAAAAAACAAAAATTCAATGTTTCAAAAGCCAGTATATGGGCCGATTGCATTCGCACCGGTAAATCGGCGGTTCATAACGACTTTTCACATCTGAGCGCTAAAAAAGGTTACCCTGAAGGCCACGTTAGCATCCAGCGGTATATGTGTGTTCCTATTCATGATGGGAATACGATTATTGGCGTCATCAGCGTGGGTAATAAACCGCAGGATTATGACAGTACGGATGTGCGGCAATTAAGCCTTTTTTCCCATGGCATGTGGCGATTAATCCAGCGGATACGATCTGAGGATGAACGGAAAAAACTGGAAACGCAACTCAGGCAGGCCCAGAAAATGGAAGCCATCGGCACCCTGGCCGGCGGCATTGCCCACGACTTTAATAATATTTTGTCTCCCATCATGGGTTATGCGGAAATAGAACTGCTAAGCGTTGACAAACAAGCATCAGTATACCTTAGTTTAAAGGAAATACTCAATGCCGGCAAACGCGCCAAAAACCTGATTAGCCAAATCGTCACATTCAGCCGTCAGGTTGAAGAAGATGTCAGGCCCATGCGGCTCCAGCCTGTCATTAAAGAAGTGTTGAAATTGATCAAATCTTCATTGCCTTCCACCATCAGGGTCAATCAAAGAATTCAGGAAAGTTGCGGCCCTGTTATGGCGGACCCCACACAGATCCATCAGATCATCATGAACCTTTGCACCAATGCATTTCACGCCATGAAAGAAGAAGGAGGGGTTTTGGAAATCCATCTGCAAGAAACAGAACTAAGTTTGCCAGAGCCCTCGAATTTCGCAGATTTGCAAACCGGCGCTTATGTAAAACTCATGGTCACTGATACCGGCACAGGAATGGATAAAAAAGAAATTGAACGAATATTCGATCCTTATTTCACTACCAAAAAACCAGGAGAAGGAACTGGGCTCGGTCTTGCTGTGGTTCATGGAATTGTCAATAGCCTTGGCGGCAGTATCAACGTTTATAGTCAACCCGGGGAAGGCGCAGCCTTTCAAATCTATCTGCCGCTGATCAAATGCGATGTCAAGGCTAAAAGCGCACCATCATCTTCACCGATTCCTGCGGGCCGTGAACACATTCTGGTGGTAGATGATGAAGAAACAATCGCAATGATGATAAAAAAAATGCTTATCAGTTTGGGGTATGACCCCATTGCCATGACCAGCAGTGAGAGAGCCTACAAAGCAGTCGAAAAAGACCCGAATCGTTTTGATCTGGTGATTACCGATTTGACCATGCCATGCATGACGGGCATTAAACTGACACAAAAACTGCTTACTTTAAAAAACGATCTGCCCATCATTATGTGCACAGGATTCAACGGCCGAATCAATGAAGAAAAAGCAAAAGCCATCGGTGTAAAAAGCGTGATCATGAAACCTGTAGCCTTGAAAGAACTGGCCGAAACCATCAGAAAAGTATTAGACAAATACCGATGAAAAGAAAAAATATAATAAAAGCAGGCGCGGCGGTGGCGCTTTTAGGTGCTTTAGCTTACTGGCACCTTTGCCGACCGGTCAAAATCGGAGTGATACTTTCGACCGATACAACAATGGGAAATGAAGAAAACCTTGCCGTCCGGTTTTACCGTGAGTTACATCCAAAAATCGGCTTGCGGCCGGTAGAATATATAATCAAAAACCCGTCCACGGACGAAAAGCAGATCATTCAAGCATACCGTGAACTGGAACAAGGCGGGGTCTGTGCTATTTTGGGCGGATCTATCAGCAAAACCGGAATAATCATCGCAAAACAGGCCAGTAGATCCGGAATTCCCACTTTCGGAATCACTACGTCCACCCATACCCTGGATAAAAAAAAGGATCATTTCTATCGCATCACAACATCTTCACGTTTTATTGGAAGTAATGTTACGGCTTACCTTACAAAAAGCGGAGTTTCCCGCTTAGCTATCCTTACCTGCGCATCAAACAGAGCCTATGCCGACCCTTTGGCCGAAATGGTTCAAAAAACTTTTCGCGGCAAAATTTTGAAAATTTCATTTACCAACGGCCAAGAAGCACTTCGCAAAATGTGGGCGCATAATCCGGACGCAGTGTTCATCATTTTGCCGGAAACGGATTTAATTCAGGTGCTGCAAGCTATCAGGCACAAAAACTCTGAACTGCTGGTCCTGTGTACGGAATGGGGTTTTGACAAGGTGGCGTCCATGTTTTCCGGGCCTATTCTCAATGGAGTGCAATCATTTACGCGCAGGCTCAGCATTACACCAAAATACAGGGGCATGCTTCACCAGTTCGAAAATCTTTATGAAATCAGGGCATCTTTTGGAGCGGTCAACACCTTTTCCTGTTTGGCGCTTTTGTACCAAGCCATTGAAACAGCCGGCCCGTACCCGGATAAAATCAATGGATACCTGGAACAGTCCAGAATCCTGGACTCGGGCTATGGAAAAGTCTTCATGACCGAATTTGGAGACAGTATTATGCAATTCCACTATATCCGCGAAATCGCAGACGGCCGGGTAGTGTTGAAAGAAAAGATAAAAATCGAGCAATTTCCGTGGAATTTACTAAAATGAGAAGCTCAAGCATACAACTGGTTTATCTTCATATTCGTTATTACTTGCAATGGTCGTGGATTTTGTTCATTTTTATTAGCCTTGTGCTGGCCGCTGTCTTTTTCAGAGTCTTGTATACGAACCTCCAGGATAAAGCAAAAGCCTGGATATATTTATTTGAACAACGTCTTGCGCAGACCGAAACGCTGCTCGGTGATGGTTCACGCTTTGCCCTGCCCTTAGCAGTGACCAATATGAACTTCGATTCCAGCGGCACAATTTTAGAAGCATACCCGGAACGGTTGATAAATTTGAATATCAGCATCAGCGGATTTTTCCAGCATGTGAAAAAACTCAAAGAAGGTCAAATCCATGTGCTTTTCCATTCGGATATCGTAGATGGAAAACAGCGCGTCTATTTTGTCAAACGCAAACCCGACTGTTTTCTGGCAGCCACGTTTGAAGCGGAAGACTTTTTCCCAAGAACGGCCACAACCAGGGTTTCACTTGCACTCGAGTCCCACGGTGTGCTGTTATACTCCAGCATCCCACAATGGATCGGAGAGCTTGCGCGGACATCCATTCTATTTTGGCGTTCGGGACGAATATATCTCTCCAGCGCCACCATCCTCAAAAAAACCGGCAAAATGAAGTTTTACATTATTCAAGATATATCCTCAGAAAGTTACCTGGCGCTTATCGTCGCCGTATCTTTTTTGATCCTGTTTTGGCAGATCAACCTGCGAACCCGGAGAATACGCCACGAACTATTGACACTGAATAATGAGCAAGCCGGAATGAGTAACCTTATTCAAGGGCTTTCACGTGTTTCAGGCTTAAAAGAACAAAAAATATCCGAACAGCTCGGTAGGCTCATTTGCTCATTCTCCGAATCCCTTCACAGCGCCCAGGCAATGAACTTGAAATTTGCCGAAAACCGGCAATATCTTGATGTATTGAAACGGTTCATGGAAGATATTCTAAGTCTGCTTCAAAAGGCCGGTGGAAATGCGCAAAGCCTGCAACACGCCCATGATGAATTGGAAGAACGGGTTCGGACACGCACCGCGCAATTACAAGCGGCCAAAGAAGCCGCAGTGCAGGCCCGCAGCGCCGCTGAGGCTGCCAATCATGCTAAAAGTGATTTTCTGGCCAAAATGAGCCATGAACTGCGCACCCCTTTGAACGCTATACTGGGATTTTCCCAAATCATGCGCCGGGATGCGGACCTGTCTGACCAGTCCAGGGAACATTTGCTAACCATCAATCGAAGCGGAGAGCATCTGCTGGCGCTGATCAACAGCATTCTGAAAATCTCCAAAATTGAAACGGGCCATGAAAAATTAAACAATGATTCTTTCAATATCAGACAGCTACTCCATGAGCTTGAAGAGATGTTTTGCCTGCGGGCAAACGCCAAAGATATATTTCTGTCTATCGTATGCGCAGACAACGTACCGGAATATATTGTTTCCGACCAAGGCAAATTACGGCAGATTTTAATCAACCTGTTAGGCAATGCCATAAAGTTTACACAGCAAGGTCAAATTGAATTGAAACTAAAAGCCAGGGATGCCCTAACCCATGATCAACCGCCGGTACAGACCAACCTTTTTTTTCAAATCAAAGATACTGGTCCTGGAATTGCCGAGCAAGACCACGAGCAAATCTTCCAGGTATTCGAACAGGCCGGAAAATACCGGTTTTCCTGTGAAGGCTCCGGTTTGGGGCTGGCCATCAGCCGGGAATATTCAAGGCTACTAGGAGGAGATATCACTTTAGAAAGCCGCTTGGGTCATGGAAGTGTGTTTTGCCTGAAATTTCCGGCAACCAAGGGCACAGCCGAAACGCAAAGTGAAAAAAAATCATACAGTACCGTCATTCGTCTGGAAACCAGAATACGCCCCCCGAAAATCCTTGTGGCAGATGACATCAAAACAAACCGGGAGCTGATCGTGCAGATGATCAAACCGGTGGGGTTCCTGACCCGGCAGGCGGTCAACGGCAAACAAGCTATATCAATATATCGCGATTGGCGGCCCGATCTTATCCTTATGGATCGAGTAATGCCGGTAATGGACGGCCTGGAAGCCACACGCCGAATCCGGGCAGCCCCTGCAAATCAATATACGCCAATTGTTTTTGTCAGCGCTGGTATTTTTGAAAAAGATCGCGGCGGCATATTGATCTGCGGAGGCGATGATTTTATCGCCAAACCTATCTGTGAAGAAATCTTGTTTGCATGTTTAAAAAAACATCTGAACTTAGAGTACATTTACCGCAATGAAGCCATCGAATCTTTTCAGAAAGCTCAATTAGGCAAACCAAAGACAGAGTCCGCGCCCGCAGGGAATTTAAATCTGCTGCCGGCCAAACTTTTAGATACCCTGAAAGATCGAGTCAGAATCGGCCATGCCCGCGGCATAAAGGACGTTATCGAACAAATCGCCGTTCATGATAATCATATCGCCCTAAGCCTTAGCAACCTGGTAGATCAGTTCAACTACCAAGCCATTCTGGAGCTTCTGGAAATCGATAGCGCCAATACACAAACAGCAATACAAGAAAAATAATGACTGCTCCCGGGGTGGAGAGTAAAAAGTAATCAAGCTCCAGCATAACGGGAGGCTTTAGGCGATTGGCGGAAAAGAATATACCTTATTGGGCTTCGATTTTTTTTCGTCTTCAAGGCTTGCCAAAGTCTGCTGATCATTTTGCATACTTAACGTATTCGCACCTTTGGCATAACTTAAGAAGACGGGAAAAAAGACATACAAGATGGTATATTCTTTAACTGCAAATCGCCTTAAACATCCGAAAATATCTTATGCGGGATGGGCCGGCTAAGATTTCGGGTCGTCAGCGAATCCGCCATAATCATATTTTTCATCTGTTCGCGTCGTCAGCAAATCCGCCATAATCATATTTTTCATTTGAATGAACTGAAAAGGCTGCATGCAACCGGGTCGGCGTCCATCCAGCCGAAGGTCCCGGAAGACAGCCCTCGAACGCTTTTTTAAAAGCAAATGCAATATATTGCGAACAAAAGCTTTTATCTAATGTTTCTTCCGTATCGTTATTTTTCGAGTAATTCGGTATTTGAAAAAGACTGCTCGGCTTGAAAAGGGATGATATTCTAAATTTTATATCCTTCCTTTTTTCAGTAGGAGCAAAATTATGATAGTCATCGAGCTTCAATGTACCGGAATTTATATCATTAACTGCATCATAATCTTTATTAAATGTGGTATTAGCGGCAGCCTTCCAAAAAGTATTTCGCTGTTCTTCGTCCTTAAACCTGTATATAAACATTTTTTTATTTTTATTTTTTTCGTATAATGTTTGGGGGCTATCATAAGGTGAAACTTGGAGCCCATCTTTTACGACGTGGGCACGGGTAAAAGATGAACCACCTTTCTGTTGATTATTTATGTTTTGGGTTGTCAAAACAATTTCCATATGACCCGCAGGATGGCAATTAGCCAATATTGGCGGATGGTAGATAATATCTCCAGCTTTAAGCTGTAATTTTTCACCATCTTTTTTGGAGTCAAGCTTGCGAAAATCAATTTTGTATCGAATCATTTTAGGAAAATTTGTATTTTTAGTCATATGTTCCATGCCCAACTTTGCCACACTGCCTGCCGTATATTGGGCTGTCTCAATGGGTATTGATAATCTCCTACCCATAGCTGAGCTAATTATGCTCAGAGATTTTTTAGCCTTATCTTTCATGCTCAACTCTGCCACACTGTCTGCCTGATTTTTGGCTGGCTCAAAGGGTTTTGATAATTTCATCCTCCTAGCTGAGTTATAAATTAGTTGAGGATAATTAGCTATACTCCCAAGCCCTGCAAGGAATGAACCTAACCCCGATGCCAGAGTTATTACCGCGCATTTTATTTTTGATATTCTTTTTATTTGGTTTGAGTCATTGTTTATTGATCCGGCGCCATTTTCATTACCATTGTCTTCATCCGGAAGCTTAGATTCATTATCGTCAACATTGTTTTCTTGAATTAATTTTACGTACGGGCCAATTGAAATTTTTTTAAAACGGTCACATACCCGATCTATACTATCATCGTCAACATTATCATTATTTGTATCACTATATTCACACAAATAAGGAGGGGTATCACATTTTTCCCGCACAATAGCGGCACTGGGGCTTCCCTCATAACTCGCACTCCTGGTAAGCTCAGATCTATTATTGACATCATTATCTGTGTCCGATTTTATCACTTTTTCTGAAAGCTCAGAACAATTTTCCGGATTAGAAGTATCCGTATTTAAACTATTAAGCCGATAAATACTGTCAATGTCACTTGCGTTATCTTTAGATGATGCTTTTGGAGGTGGACTGAATGCTTTATTAAGTTTATTGATTTCATTTAAGGCTTTTGCATCTGATGAAGTCCCGCTCTGAAAAGTATTAGATTCCACGCGATTACTATTTCTACCATTATTGTCTGTTCCGTTCATTTTTTATAGACCCTTTCGATTTCCAAACTGAAACAACCAAAACTTTTTCGATTCCATACATAACGATGTTTTTAAATATTTGCTTGACCACAGACCTTATCCAGCAGGATCACGAAATCGCAAGGCTACAAGGGGTCCGCAAACACATCAAATCACCGATCATAGTCCTCTATCAGACAGCTAAAAAGCTTTATTGGATAAATATTTATCCAGAGTAAAATTTTAACCAGCACAATCATTAAAACCCCTTACCGCAAGCAGCTACAGGGAAAATAATAAATTTCCTAAAAGATAAGTTCCAGCAATTTTAATGCCAAAATCGCCGAAATGAATCCAGCCACGAGACATTTATAGATGATTTCATCTGATAATCATATTAAATTTAATATAATATGATATGTTTTTTAATTCGAATTACCTTTTGTGAAAAAAACTGTTGATCAGACTCCTGGCTCGTTAAACCGTCATGACGATTTTTGGCTACCAACTTTGGTGGCAAAGCACCAACAATTTTGGCAGAGTGGATGGATTAAAATCAAATAGAGAATGTGTCTGCGATTTAATCCAAATTGTCACTATAAATATATTGAGAACTGCATTTTTTTATTTATTTTTTTTGTGATTTTTAACACCTTGTTCTTCTATCTGGTCCTCAAATCTACATTATGCGGCGCTGCTGTATGATAATGATTATTTTTAGCGTAAAGATTATATCCGTTATGTATTTTAAACTGACTGAAAGGCTTATTTGGCTTTTTCATATAGATTATCGTTGACCTGTTGGCGCAATTTTAATCTGCGCTTGCTTTTGAGTGGCTCGAAAAACAGGCTTTAAGAAACCACGGATTTACTCTTGATAATTTGCCATATAGAAACCAAACGAATGGATCTTGTCAGTAATCTTAATTATGAAAAAATAAAAAACGAATCCGTTAAAAATAACAGGTTTGTTTTAAAGTTCTGAATTTTAATTTTTTTAGTTGCGGTGGTCAATAGGCTTAAGGGCCCCGGAAAAATGTTTTACCCCAACTGACTTGCCTATTGGCGCGTTTTCTGTGTTGAGGATAATATCCTCTATAATTAATATTAATAAAAATCAATACCTTAAATAAAACCTGTTATTTTTAACAGGTTTACTTTTTGCAGCATTATTTTTATCTTAAATCAAATGGTCCATTTCATTTATTATTGTAGGCTTCATTATATGGTTTTTGTATGTAAATTAGTCAATCCACCCTTTCATAGCTGGGGGGGCGGGCTTCCAATTTCTTTAATTGTTTAGGCTTAAATTTTAGAGATAGGAAATATTTATTATGGCATATTAACCAAAAATTGCTTTGAATCAATGGAATTATCAGAAAGCTTCCCAAACAGAGCCGATATCAACTGACAGTCAAAGGGATAAATCTGACCAACATCTTAAATGCGTTCTTAGCTTCCTCTACCTGAAAATCCAATAAAAATTGAAGTTTTGATTTTTTACAGAATTTTAGAAGCAGACACTAATTTTACTGATTGTTACATGCGTTCAGCGCTGCTTTTAAGGCACTGAAGTTGAAAATGACAAGTTCATGATTTGGACTGTTTGCAGCGGGTCAAATGCTTTCCAAGTCTGTATTTGACCGGAAGACGTTTTAAAATGCGCCTTATATAAGATTAAAGCGTGCAACCATTAAACCATGAAGGGGGAGCGTCATGTCATGTCAAATTGCACATTATAGAGATATCCGAAAAAAAATGCATCCGGGTGATGTTATAGCATTCGGTGGTAAAAAAAATATTTCTGAAATCATCAAATGGGCGACAAAAAGCTCTGTGTCGCATGTTGGCATCATTCTGCAATCCATATTATTCATCAATAATGAGCAACAGGACGGCATATTAAATCAAATCATTGAATCCACTTCGCTAAACAATTTTTCAGGAGTAACAATAAGCCGGTTAAGTAACCATATTGATACCTACGATGGTGAAATTTGGTGGCTTCCGCTTAGCGATGAATCCAGGTTAAACCTTAACTATAGTAAATTTTTCGATTTTCTTTTGCGCCAAAACAGTAAAAAGTATGACATACTTCAGGCAATAAAATCCGCTCTGGATACATTAGATCAAATTCCCTTTATAGGAGAAACCACACTCAATTGCGAGGATTTTTCAAAATTTTTCTGTTCTGAACTGGTTGCAGCCGGTCTTGAGGCGGGGGGAGTGATCGGCTCTATCAATGCCTCTGAAGTAACTCCTATTGATCTGTGTAAATTTGATATTTACGCTCCACAATATTATCAAATCAAGGGCAGAGAAGAAAAAGCCATTAGCGGGTATAACAGCTTGAATCCGGAACGGTGGGCAATTTAAGGCTTTAACTCTTGTCGAAACAAAGCTGATCAGTGACATATGCAATTTCATAATAACAGCAACTATAAACTTCGGAGTTCGAAAAACCGGAAATAAAAATCATAGGGGGAAGCTATGAGTAAAAATAAAAATCTAGAATATAAAAAAAAACTAAGGCACGAAGCTTATGTGCCCGTGCTGAATCAGCTTAGTGTAAATCGAAAAACAATACTTTTCGAAATAGCAAGGAAAATAAAAAATGCCCACGACTATTTAAACTCTCCGAATGAAGAAAATGTCGAAAAAAAAGCGCCAACGACAAATGTATATTATTACAGAAAACCCGAATATAGCAATGTGATATTTATTGATGGAAAACGGGGGACTGGAAAAACTTCACTATTATATTCTTTAATCCACGCGTTTGCAATTTGTCTCGAAAAAAGCAAAGGCGGAAAATGCATGCAAAAGGACTGCACTGCAAAAGACCCGGAAATAAATGAATTATTTTGCCATAATATTGAAAAGTTAAAAGAAAGTGTATTTTTTTTAAAACCGCTTGAATTAGAATCCCTGCCAAATTCGACCAACCTATTGGCCTCCATCTTCACAAGACTCAACGAGGCGGTAACTCGTAATAACAAAATCTGTTGCCTCAAACAGCGCTCTTACCCAGAAAAATCTTTTTATATGAGGCATGAAAACAGCCATAATGAGGCTATAATGAAGCTTCAGCAAGTTCAAAAATCCGCTGCATTCGCCTGGGAAGGAAATCTTGCCCAGCGAGCCTCCCAGATCGATCTTGACACTTTTGCAGTTGACACATTGAGATCTGAAAATGCCAGGGTCGATTTAACACAAAAATTTAATGAAATGCTCGAAGATTTAGCAAAAGAAATATTCGAGAATGATACAATGTTCATTTTACCCATTGACGATTTTGATCTAAATTTTCGCAGATTCTATGAAATGATGCACCTTCTTGATTTAATTCGGTCTCCCAGGCTACTTACCATTATTTTAGGAGATATCAATCTTTGCCGAAGATTGCTTTATCAAAAAATTAAAAATGATTTTTATTTGGACCCAACAAAATGTAGTAATTTTGTTGCTTTAAAAAACGGGAATAATTTTTTTGACACATTTGCCTATCAACAAGCAACAGGAACCATAAATAAAAATATCCCGCATAGCCATATTTTCAAAATAGGATTTTTTGAGTCTCATTTAGGAGATGAAAATATTTCGGAAAGCATAAAAGAAATATGGGGCAAAATAAAAGAGAATTTAGAACAATTCGAAGTTAAAATCAAAACTTCGGGTGATCGAAAAATAAATTTTTATAAATTTTTAAATATAGAGGGTCAGAAGGATGCTTATTTCTATGCTAAATGGTTATTCAAAGTATCTTACAGAAAACTTATTGACTTTAATATAATATTAGAAAGAGAAATCCAACGTCGCGAAGACGGAATTGAAATTGAAAAAATTAATAAAAACTATGGAAAGGTTAAACCAAATAGTAAGGGACTCAACGTTAAAAAAATATTTAAAGATATACTATCCGAATCAATATACGAAGATGTTTTATTAGCGCCAAATCAAAAAGACAATCTTTTATCGGCATTGAGTGAGGACTTCAAATCCAAAAAAACAATTCAAACGGAGAATTTAATTTTAAAAAGCGACATCAGATCGAAATACGAAATCCCTTTAAAATTTGATTCCATATCGAATGAAACTCCACCAGAAACAGCACTTACTTTTTATGGCATTGCGGGATGGGACATATACTTTTGTTCCCAAAATAACAAGAACAAAAAGAAATATCATAACATGAGCGACAGGACCGGATCTTGTTTGGCGCTCTACCACGATCTTTTGGCGTTTCAAAGGCCTTCCGGAATAATCGGAAAAACTCTAATAGAAAAAGCAGGTGATTTGAACTGGGTGTATGCCAAATGGGGTGATATGGACGATAGTATCAAAATTTCATGGCTTATACCGCCTTTCAAAACATTTTGGGAGGCCGAGCCATTTCGTATATGCTGGGATAAATGCTGGAAAAAATCTGAAGCCTGTGTTTTAGAAAATTCTGAACATAATTCAATCACTAAGTTATTAACCCTTTGGATTTATATCGGAACCAAAATCATATATAAACTGATATCATCAAGCGAAAGTCAATCGGACCCTGTTTTTGAATTTGGCAAGTTTGATTCCATTGCAGAAGTTTTATTAAGGCAAGATGAAGCAGCGATTGGAAAGTTAGCGCAAAAAAGTAAACAAATAGTATTTAAAAAAATATCAAGCACAATAGACAGAATCGAAAATATTATAAACTCAGCTATTAAAGAAATGTTTGATAAAGTAGGTGAAATAGTTGATAAAAAGTTTAAAAAGGCGGTAAAATGGGAGGCAAAAGGGGTGGCGGAACGAGCGGTGGAAAGGGTATTGGAAATAACGACAGAAATAGAATTAGCAGAATTAAAAGAATTAGAAAAAGAGAAGACAGAGTTAGAAGAAAGGAAAACAAAGTTAGGAAAAAGGATTGCAGAATTAGAAAAAATAGAAGAATTAGAAGAATTAGATTGTAAAGAAGCAGAATTTAAAAAGGCAGTAGTAGAATTTAAAATGGCAGTAGTAGAACGTAAAAATATAGTAGAAGAATTAGAAAAGTCTGATCGTAAGATAAAAGAATTAGAAGAAAGGATTACAAAATTAAAAAAGTGTGATAGTGGGATAAACGAATTAGAAAAAGAAATAGAGAAATTGAAAAAGTCTGGTACTCAGAACGTAAAATTGAAAGGCATGGAAGCAAAATTAGAAGACGAAAAAGAGGAAAAAAATAAACTTTTAACGAAAGGCGCAAGGGATGAATTTAAAGAAAGAATGTCAGAAATTATAAATAATTATAAAGAAAAAATCAAAAAAAATATAAGGGATGAAGAAAAACAAAAAGTTGAAGAAGCGTTTGAAAATGCAAAAAATGATATAATTAGAAAAGTAGAACCAGTGTTGAATGTTGTAAGTGGATCATTATCAGACAAAAACTATATTGCCCGAATTCATGTTGTAATCGCCTATTATATTAAATATATTATTTCAAATTCAAACATTAAAAATATTCCCCAAAAAAATCTGGCTCATGGATGGATCGCGAATTTACTTTGCACGTTAGCACCTGAATCAGGCATCAACAGCAAGATTTTTGGTTATTTTGAACTTTTATATGGCCAATGCATTAGACACGATTCCATTGAAAATATTGCCATGCAAGTACGGCGCATAAGAACAAACCGGGCCATCGAGTTTTTTAAGCATAGGCAATATGATTTAGCCCTTAAACTTTTTGAGCCAACTTTTGAAAATCGGAAAAAGAAAAAAACAGCGTTAGGCTTCAATAACCTTAAAAATAATGTTTGCCCAAGAAAAGAAGATATTTTATACGGGGCAACCAGTACAAAAGATCCTCGATTTCCGAGCTATGAAGAAATGATAAAAGGTATTGGAGTGCCGACCGAACCTGCTAAACAAAAAAGCAGTGTAAAACCAAAAGGTTAAATTAACTATATCATACAGGCAGGCGATAAAATGACAAACGACATTATTTTTTCTAAAAAGGTGCAAGGATATAGGGTGATCAACCTGCCGCCGGAGCACATGATCTCTGAGTTTATTGCTTTTCCGCTTGCATCAACCGCTGCATTCCAAACCAATATCACCCGATTCGATCCCAATATGAAAGAAGCATGTACTAAAAAGCTCTGGCGTACAGCAGAATGTCAGCTTTTGAAAGCGTTTCCGGATTTTTCCATTGACCAGGCCGTTTATATCCGGGACCGGTTATGGTTTAATTCTCCTTATGATGCAGAATCAAAAGTACCCATGCATGATTTTTTACCACGCATTGCAGAACAGTTTCTGGAAGCGCACGGACAATACGCTACTCCTCGTGACGGTTTTTTTGTAAACCATCAAGAATCTGCAGCGCAGCACATTACAGATGAATATCACCCCCATCAGACTTTGCGTTGGCTTTCATTTGCAATTCCAAAGGATTTGTTGATAGGCGCCCTGCAACCTGGGAATACACCGCCTAAGCAAATTCATAATTTGACCGATCGATTACACAAAATCCTTAAAGATCAGGGTGTAGCCGAATCTCATCTTCACCTGGGAGCGGTATTGAATTTTTCCGATTATTGGATAGCAACCCTGCATGCGCTCGGCAGTCATCTTACGGACGAAAAATCTTTTTCAAGCCCGGGTGCTGATTTCAATGAAGGCGAATACATGGCCGGATGGCTGATTCGCGCAGCGATTGTGCGTTGCATTTTGGCTTATTTTTTATACGCAAAAAATCATTTTCCTATTGAAAAAAATTTCCGATCCTATTTCTATGAAGAGTTTTTGCCTGAAACCGCCAAACAACTCAGCGCCACCCAAGCCGAAATTGCAAGAATCTGCATTAAAGAATTTATGTCTGGAAAGTCATTATATTCTGACCCTCTATATTCAGAAATGCGCCAATTATATAGAGAAATTGCCCCAACCATCCAGCGCCCATTTCCTGGTCACCCGAATTATTTACATTTTCATGATCCGATTGCCAAACCAACCGGATATCTTAGCATACAGCATCCTATCCCTGAAATCCTTTTTGTCAACCAGGCAATAGCCTACCTGAAAGATCGAGAGAAAAAAGAAGGAAAAGATAAATACTTTGAAACCTTATTCTGGCAGACCATCCGTATCCGGTGTATTTATTACCGGCATGTTGTTCAAAGGCCACTGGTTCCGGGCCTGCAATGGTTCGTGCGCACATATTCAAGAATGGGGCCTGGAAAAAAAACAGTAAGCTTGAAATACCTGCCAATAGCGGCGGCTAAAATGTGCAGTTACGGTCAAGGGCTTCGTTCGCTGGAAGTAAGAAAAGCGCCTGAGGCTTCAACTTCTGAAAATCTTAAGATGATCACTGATATAATAGAAGGCATTCGTTCAGTGGAATATCACAGAAAAAAAATAATAATTTTCGATGGGCTCTTAAACTGGGATTTAAATGATCTTGAAATGCAACCTGCGGATTCAAAACATGCTTTTCCATCCGGAAACCATTTTGAATTCGGAATTGTATACCATATTTCCAGGTCCAGGGGCAAGGATGCTGAAAAAGGACTTCCCGGCGCCTTTTCAACCCGTTCAGAAGCATCTCCGCAAACCTGGCAAACCGGGCAGGCCGAGCAAACATTACAACCGAACTCTTTTCGTTATGATTATTACTACAGGGAAAAAAGGCAGGAAGCATTAGCTATAAGCAGGTTGTTTCTCAATTTTCCCAGAAGCATCAAAACAATCAGGGGAATTGATCTTTGTACCGATGAACTCGGAATCCCAACATGGGTGCTTGCCCCGCTTATCAGATTTATACGCGATTCCGGCAAAGAAGCCGCTAAACATTTAGCATACAAATTCAATGAATCGGTTAAAGCCCCCAAAATGACAGTGCATGCCGGTGAAGATTTTATTCACCTGCTTGGAGGATTGAGGCGAATTGACGAAGCAATCAATTATTTTAGACTGAAACCCGGAGATCGAATTGGTCATGGTATTGCCTTGGGAATCAATCCGGAACAATGGGCGCTGCGAATGAGCAAAATAGCCATACCCAGGGAGGAACGTTTGCTGGACCTGGCCTGGGAATGGATTCAATACAGCCAAAACAGCAATATTCCATTTCAAAGATCGCGAATAATTTTTCTTGAAAAAGAAATTTCACGTCTTTCCGGTTTGATTTTTGGCCAGATGCGTACCCCTCTTGAAATGCAGTCTTTTATTGACTGCCTTCACAACGAAAACGCTTTGAAAAGCACCGGTTATCCGGATATGATAAAAATAGAAGAAGATAACAGCAGTGAATTTGATCCCGTTCGAATTTTAAGCGGCTATCTTTGGAAGCCAGATATTTTTAAGGCAGGACAAGAGGTTGAATGGATCGATGTCATAGCCGAAATTGAATCTATGAAAATGCTTCAAAAAAATCTGCGTGAAAAAATCGGCAAAATCGGTTTAGTCATTGAAATCAACCCATCATCCAACCTTTTGATCGGCAATTTTGCCGATTTGAGAAATCATCCCATGTGGAGGCTTCGCCCGCCAGTGGATACCGGTGAAGATCTGCCTGTGCTTTCAGTTTGCGTCGGGTCTGATGATCCTTTGACCTTTGCAACTAACCTAAGCTGGGAATACGAGTTGCTGAAAGAAAATCTGGTTTCAGGCGGGCTCAGTTACGAACAGGCATGTGATTGGATCGATAAAGTCCGGAAAACAGGAATCGAGAGCCGTTTTACCTATCTTGGAAACCGGCCGGAACAACAGCAAGAGAAAAATCTGTTTGCACAGACAAGTCTGCCTACATCCTGCTACGCCTCAGATATAGGCAATGACATAGAGCCTATGCCTTAGACGAAACGATGAGTCAGCTTAGGCGATTGGCGGAAAAAAATAGCATCTTAACAGATACCCTATTGGGCTTAGATTTTTTTTCGTTTTCAAGGCCTGCCAAAGTTTGCATGCTTAACGTATTCGCAACTTTTGGCATAACACACAAGAAGGGAAAAACGACATGCAAGATGGCATATCATTGCCCCTCAAAATCCAAAACTATAAACAATTTGTTACAAAACATATGTAACCAACAACATAGTATGCTGAAAAAAAACAATTCAACAATAACATAAGCGGCTAATATTATTCGTTATGAAATATTTTATTCAAGTTTGCATAAATTTTGCAGTAGTAATTAAAAAAATCATTGCGATATCTATTGACTATGCTTTTGTTTTACTAAGAGCGATTTTTTGTGGTGAATTTGATCTAAGTTCCAAATCGTTTAATATTTAATTATGCGGAGAATTTGAGTCATTACCGTATTGGCAGAGAACTACACATTTTTGAGTAAGAAAGATGAAAGATTCCTGGTGGAGCTATTTATCAAAAGATAATTTGGTGCATCTATTAGAGATTGTCAATGGGTGTATTGATTGTGTTGATTTAGATTATCTCACTGATCTTTTGTACAAATTAAAAAATATTGCTCAATTTGATACGGCTGTATGCACTTACGCGCAGCCGCGCTTAGTGCCTGCATTGATAGATAAATACATGTATCCGCTTAATTATCAATGCCCGGATAAAATCATGGATATATGGAGGTATGACCGATGTTATAGAATTGATGTTTCTGTGCAGGTTATTTTATCCTCTCTGAATTTGAAGAAAAATTACGATGCCAATTATAATAACAATGACGATTGCTTAACTATAACCGTGCAAGAGTTGCCGGACAATTTCTCCTCCAATGGCTTGATCTATGGCGCTTATGAAAAATGCTGTAATCGTTGGATACTATTGGTATTTACTTGCCGGAAGAACTTTAACGAGCCAATTTCAAACATTACCATCGAGCTTGCTGTGCCCCATTTGTTTCGTGCATACCGGAACCTGAAGTATTTGTCTCGCTCACAGCCATTTCATCTAACCAAAAGAGAATTTGAAATACTGAATTGGATAAAAATGGGTAAAACGACTTGGGAAATAGCTCAAATTTTGGATGTTAGCGAAAGCTGTGTAAATTTTCACATAGATAATTTGAAAAAAAAGTTTGATGTTGGCAGCCGCACCCAGGTTGTAGCAATTGCTTTAAGCAATGGCCTGATAAAAATATAATTCAAGATTTGCACCTTTGAAATGGGCTAAGCCCTGACAGTGAGTTTGTCAGAGCATAAAACAGAAGAAAAGCTGTGCTATATTTTTTGAGTGAGTTGATGGTAAAATAACACCTTGAAACACAACATGAGCCATAATTTTTACAAATTCTATTTTTTACATTTCGTACGCTTGGAAAATAATTTTGCAACACAAATCGCCTTAGGCGATTGGCGGAAAAGAATATACCAGATTGAGCAGAATTTTTTTTCGTATTCAAGGCGTGCCAAAGTTTGCATACTTAACGTATTCGGGCTTTGGCATAACGCAGAAGACGGGAAAAAAGACATACAAGATGGTAT
>JAAERL010000998.1 GCA_024230435.1 Desulfobacteraceae bacterium | reverse complement strand
GAAAACTGATTTTCCAACATCGAAATTTGAGATTTGGTTGGATAGATTCGATATTTGAAAGATTTTCGAAGGGTGATTTGCATGCATGTCAAATACAAAAAATTACTATTATTGTCAATGTGGAAAATGCCGATTCATCTCCCACCTTCGCTGCGCGAAGGAAAGAGTCTTCTCGGCATGAAGGATAAAATACCCTTGCAGTAACCAAGAGGGCTGCAAGGGTATGAACAATAATTCCATGGGAGGAAGTTATATTGTTTTCTATGCCGCCTGATCTCCAGATTTTTCCGGGTCATAGCACAATCTGCAGCACGAGAGGCAACGGCTGGATTCATGGGTTGCATCTTTTTTACTGATCACCTGGTCAACCTCGACCATGCTGTCAATTCGTTCTTCAACTTCAAGCTCAGGCATCGGAGTGCGTTTTTTCTTGGTAACACCGGAAACAGTTTTAAATAAGGATTCGTTTATATGCTTTTTATAAAGCGATTTGGCAGATCCTTTTATTTCTTCACCGGTAATGTATTGATGGATGGACCGGGCAGCTCGTCTTCCGCTGCCAATGGCGTCTACAACCAGCGCTGGTCCGGTAGCCGAGTCTCCGCCTGTAAAAATATAGGGTAAGCTTGTTTGCAGAATTTCAGGATCGTTGTCAAAGGTGTTCCAACGAGTGATTTCCAGTTTGTCTTTTTCCGGTTCTTTTTCCAGAAAGCTGATTTCAGGCTGCTGCCCAATGGCTGAAATGACCATGTCCACGTTAAGAACCGTTTCGGAACCCTCAATGGGAACAGGTCTGCGGCGTCCGCTGGCATCTGGTTCGCCCAATTCCATTTTAAGGTATTCGAGTCCGGCAACCTTACCGTTTTTATCTCCGATGACCTTTGTAGGGGCCGCTAGGAATTGAAAGTTGATGCCTTCATGCTCGGCGGCTACGATTTCTACCTCGTTGGCCGGCATCTCTTTGCGGGTACGGCGGTAGACGATGTAAACGTCTTTGCAACCCAAGCGGAGCAGCGTGCGCACACAGTCAATGGCCGAGTTACCACCGCCAACAACAGCGGCGCTTTTGCCAACGGATATTTTTTTATCGGGTGATCCGGCGACTTTGGATAAGAAATCAATTCCCTTCCAGCTGCCTCCAAGATCCTCTCCTTCTACACCCAGAGTATAATCTTTCCATGCGCCGATGGCCATAAAAATGGCGTCATAACCTTCTTCACGAAGGGATTGGATAGTAAAATTTTGGCCAAGCCTTTGCTCCATATGCGCTTCGATACCCAAATTAAGGATGCCTTCAATTTCCCAATCCAGTACCTTATCAGGCAAACGGTATTCTGGAATTCCATACCTGGTGATGCCGCCGAGTTTTGGCATTGCTTCAAAGATGGAAACCGAATGGCCGAGCCTGCGCAGAAAATAAGCGCAGCTTACACCGGCAGGGCCGCCGCCGATGACGGCAACCTTTTTATCCGTATCGGGTGCACAGGTAATGGGCATACGTTTGCCTGAATTCATTTCCCAGTCGGCCACAAAACGCTTTAATTGATTGATGGATACGGGATCATCTTCAAGCCCCCGGCGGCAATAATCTTCGCAGGGGTGCGGGCAAACCCGGCCGCAGGATAAAAGCAGCGGATTACGTTCGCGGATAGTATTCACGGCTCCTGCATAATCTCCCTTGCGAATTTGGCTGATATATTCCGGGATGTTGATTTCGGCGGGGCATGTTTGCTGACACGGGGCCAGGGCGCCGTCTTCTTCATTGAACGTAAGCAGACGCTGGCTCATGGTTTTTACGGTCAAAATATTTTTGGGGCAGGCTTTTTCACATGCACCGCAGCCAACACATTTATTATCGTCAACCACCGGATAACCCTCGGGGCCCATGTGTATGGCATCGAATTGGCAGGAGCGTATGCAATCCCCCATGCCCAGGCATCCAACCGAACAAACTCTTTTGCCGCCAAACATGGAGGACAGGGCCGCACAGGTTTTTGCGCCATTATAATAGTATTTGTCGGCCGCGCGATGTCCGCCAAGACAATCATTGGCTGAGCGCAACGGCTCGGCGCTGCCTGGATCCACCCCCATGACGCCGGCAATATTGGCCGCAGCGTCCAGGCCGCCCACAATGCAAACGCTCGGAGGTTCTTTGCCGGCCACTACGGCGCTGGCCGCAGCGGAACAACCTGCATAACCGCAGCCGCCGCAATTGGCGCCGGCCATAAAGTATTCAACTTGTGCAATCCGAGGATCTTCCCATACATAAAAAACCTTGGATGCCACGCTAAGAACGATGCCGCATATGGCACCTATACCCAACATTACTATGACAGCTCCATATAAAGCTTCGATCTCGACCACAAGATCCTCCTTGGTACAGCTTAACTATTCGCTACAAAATTATGATAAAATGGGTTAATTAAATTTAGTAATCAAAAAAACCGTTCGGAACGCTTAGCCCCAAACGGTTTGTGCATTTTAATACAGATGCCCTTACCATATGGCGGCGCGTGACCTAAATCACGGCCTGGACCATGCCTTGAAAAGCATAAAAACTCAATGAGATGACACCGGCGATGACTAGAGCGATGGAAGTGTCCTGAAGCGGCTTGGGTACCCGAGCCAGCAAGACGCGTTCACGAACGCCGGCGAAAAGGATCAGCGCCAGTCCAAAGCCTACGGCATATGCGAAAGAGGCCACTAAAGCCTGTAAAAATGTCAATTCCTTGTCAATGTTAATCACGCACGCTCCCATTACGGCGCAGTTGGTTGTAATCAAGGGAAGAAAAATTCCCAATCCGGCGTAAAGAGCGGGAATGCTCTTTTTTAAAAACATTTCCACAAACTGCACTAAAGAAGCAATGACAAGAATAAAGGTAATTGTCCTCAAATAAACCAATTTATTGGGGTCCAAAATTTTATGAAAAATAATCCAGGTGATTACCCCTGCCATGACCAAAACAAAAACTACGGCCATTGACATGCCTACCGCGGTTTCCATTTTTTTAGAGGTTCCCAGAAAGGGGCAATTTCCAAGAAATTGGGCCAGCAAGATATTGTTGACGAAGATACCTGCGATAATTATTTCAAAATATTCCATGAAAAAATCCTCTATACTTTATTTGCTTGGGATAAGATTCATCACAGCCAGCATCAATCCTAATGCGACAAAAGCCCCGGGCGCCTGAACCATGAATTCAAAGGGTACGAAACTGGGCATGCTTTCAACAAGGTTCACTATGGGGCCTTCAAAAAAAGGTTCTCCCCAGACAGTAATGGTTCCTTTGCCCAGAAACTCTCTGACTAAACCCAATGCGCCTAAAGATAGTGTAAAACCGATACCGATTCCCAATCCATCGAGGATCGACCGGAAGATGCCGTTTTTGGAAGCAAATGCCTCTGCTCGTCCCAGAACCACACAGTTCACAACGATCAGCGGGATAAATACTCCCAAGGTATTGTAAAGGTCATAAACAAACGCTTTCATCACCTGTTCGACAACGATAACAAAGGTTGCGATAATGATAATAAAGCAAGCGATACGGACTTTGGAGGGAATCACCTTTCTGAGCAGTGAAACGAGAATATTAGAGCAGAGCAGAACAAAGGTCGTGGCAAGTCCCATACCAATACCGTTTTCGACTGAAGTGGTGACGCCTAACACGGGGCATAGGCCCAGTACTAATCTGAACGGCGGGATCTCTTTCCACAAGCCCTTGGTGAACTCTTGATAAATGGGTTTGGCCATTGCAGATAACTCCTTCTATTGGCTTACTTTTTTGAGCTCTTCCAACAATTTGGGTTTGAGTTCTTTGTATTTTTTGATAGCCTGATTGGCTGCTTTGCAAACCGCCCGGGAAGTGATGGTAGCGCCTCCTATAGCGCTTATCTCTCCGTTGTCGGGAACCACGGCAACGGATTTTTCGAGGGATTTGCCCTCGAATTGGGCCGCGAAAGACGGGTCATCCTTTGCATTTGAGCCCAGTCCAGCCGTTTCCGTATGGGTTGTAACCCGGATGCCTGAAAGCTTTTCTTCCTCGGTATCAATGCCCACAAGCAATTCGAGCTTGCCGCCATACCCGCTTGCGTTTGATTCAAGCACCAGGATTTTTGGTTTTCCGTCAATGGCTCCGACAAAAATGGTGAGCTCTTCGTCACCATCCTGAATTTTAAAACGGTCGGCCACCGGATCATTGGAAGCGTCTTTGAGAAGGTCTTTTACCGCAGGACCTTTGACCTTTTCCATGATCTGCTTTTCCTGGATGGGTTTTAATTTCTTTTCTAAATAACCGAGGCCACCTCCGGAGATAACACTCAGTATACTCAGCACAACTACCATTTTGATCATTTCACCCATGTTAAGCTACCTTTCCAACTGCTTTGGGTCTTATTTTATCGATCAATGGATTGCAAATATTGATGAGCAGCACGGCGAAAATTATTCCATCCGCGTCCGTGCCTACATTGCGTATCAACATGGTTATCACGCCGCCCAACGCACCGTAGATAAGCATCGGTATGTGATTTACCGGCGATGAACTGTCATCCGTGATCAGAAAAAATGCCGCAAACAGTGTATATCCGGCGAACAGATGAAATATGGGACCGGCGTATTTTTCCGGATTGGCCAGATGAAATAAAGCGGCGGTGATACATAACCCGGCGATAAAAGAAACTGGAATTTGCCAACGCACATAACCGCGCAAGATCAGGTAGACGCCTCCGAGGATCAGGGCCAGCCCGCAGGTGGTTCCGATTCCGCCGATTTGCTTGCCGATCATCAGATCGCAAATACTGATGTCACTGATGGCTTGAGAGCCGAAGGCTTTGGCTGCTACAAGGGGATGATATGGAGTAAAGTCGAAGTTGAGATTGACAAGCTGAGCGTCGATATCCATATACATTTTCCAGGAGGCCGTTAAAATGGCCACGGAAAGCACCGCCGGGTGAAAGGGCGTGGCTCCGATGCCGCCAAAAAGTTGTTTACCGACAACGATGGCCAGAAAGGTCCCCGTGACGACAAGCCACCACGGCGCTGTGGCGGGTAAAAGCATGCCGAAAATCAGCCCTATGAGGATAGCCTGGCCGTCCGCCACGGTGGATTCGCGCTTGGAAATCAGGCAAAACAGCCATTCCCATCCAATCGCGGTGGCAACCGATAAGCAAAGTGCGGCTACGGCTGAAATGCCGAAATAGCCCAATCCCATAAGAACAGCGGGCGCGGTTGCGATAATTGCGTTAAAATGCCGTTCGGGAACACCGCTGCCGTTATGCCAGAACGGCGCGTGGGAAACGACAAACTTTTTCTGACTAATCATTCTTTTCCTCCGCAAGGGTCATGCGCGCGAGCTCGAATTTGGCGAGCTTGATATATTGCAGAATAGGTATGCGGGCAGTACAGACATAGCTGCACAAGCCACATTCGACACAAGAATATAAATCGTATAAATCCGCGCCATCCTGATATTCACCGGCTTCGAGGAAGCGAATCAGCATGTTCACCGGTACCCGTGTGGGGCAGGTGCGGATACATTCACCGCAGTTAATACACGGGTAATCGCTGTTCAGGATGATGTCGTTGGCGTCCTGAACCAGGATTGCGTCCGTATCGAATTGTACCGGTTGTTGCTCGGAATAAACGGCGCGGCCAGTCATAGGGCCGCCAAAAATAATACGGTCCCGGTCATTCAATGAAATATTGAGCATTTTCAGGATGCCGCCGATCGGTGTTCCGATACGGGCCGATACAAGATGTTTACGTTGCGATTTATCTAAAATGGTAAGTATTTTTTCCACAGGTACACGGCCTTGGGAAAATGCCTGGCCGATGGCGCCAACCGCCTCGGCCCGGATAAAAAACACGCCGGTATCTTCAAATGACTGGCCTTGTTCCAGCATTTTTCCGAAAAGCTGATAGTATATCATCAACGGTTGACATGCCGGATAATCCACAGGAACGCCTTTGACGTTTGCTTCAAAGTGGCCGTCATAGTTCTGAAAAGCTTCTGACGGAGCAACGGCGAAAATTTCATCAATCCCGGTTGCCGATTTCAGTATTTTTACACCGTTCATAACTGCTGATATCCGGCTTTTAAGGACAAACAGATTCGTTTCGACCAACAGGTCCGTATCCCCGCCGTAAACAACAATTGTTTTTATGGGCTTGCCGGGGTCTGTTAATTTCGAAAAATCAGCACCGCCGGGCGCACCGGAGAAATGATCGATAAGGGTTTGTACCGTGGGCTCTCCTGTCAGGGATTGGAAACTTTCATCCCATTGATCTGCTTTTTCAGTGGCAATCCCGATGGCGGCGAACTTTTTACCGTAATCCCCTGTATAAGGCGTATGGGATTGGATTGTACCGGTAACGCTTGAAACAATGCTTGGACCGCCATTTGCATCCCAGGACAGCTTTTGACCGGTTTTTACCTTGGCGCCTGCTTTAATGGCTTGGCAAGGCGCAGTACCGGGTTGTTCGGGGATGAGTAACGTTACCGTTTCAGGTAAAGCAACAGCCATGGGTTCCGGAAAAGCCGTACTTAACAGCTCATACCGGAACTCGGGTTTCGGGGAGCCAAAAAACGATTTCAATTGCATAATTTAACCTTTTTTGGGCTGCTTGGTGAATGAATGTTTATTCTCATTCCAAAATTCTATAGCACATGACACATTGAACAGTAATCCGATCCTGATTTAGGACCTTTTCCGAATTCTTCGTGACACTCAGTGCACTGTTTGTGAAAAGCGTCAGAGCGTTTGGGAATTTCGCTGTCTTCCAACTCGGATTCATCTTCATGGCAATCCAAGCAGGTTTCAGGTATAGGCTCCTTATTCTCGGGTTTTGCCTTGTGGCAAAAAAAACAGGCCACGGGCTCTAAGTCTTCGCCTTCCGGGTGTGAATGATGACAATCATTGCAGGCAAGTCCGTACCCTGTGCCCGAGGCATGGCCCTGGTGGTCGAACAATACGTTGCCTGCATCAACCTGGTACATGAGCCTGATGGGCTCTTCCGGTTCTTGAACCGGAAAGGCGGCATAACATACTATGGCAACGAGAAGTAGATGAATTGCCACCCCGTACACGATCATCCTTTGCTTCTTCGAGGTCATCTGATTCAGATCCTTGATTTATTTGTTTTAGGGTAAGAAGTGATTTTTAATGCCATGGAAAATGCGGATCACCCTGTTTTGCTTTTTGCTTATCATCAAAACGGCCAATTTGACAGATACCTTTGTTGTGCTCAAAACTTTATTCCCTGAACAGTAACCTGTATCCCTTTGATAACGTTTTTCACACATCTTTAATCTATTGCCCATCCACAAATGGCCGATTTGCCCGGTATCTTCTTTGTGCTGAAAATTTTATCCCCGGAACATAATCCCCGGGTATATCAGCCAGATGCCTGTGATAGAATTTTTCAAACACCTTGGTCCCGGACAAATTCTCCTATTTTTGTATGGGCGCTATCTATGCCAAATCCGCCAATTTCAGGATAAACGCTACTTGTCTATGAATCCGTATTCTATGTTGCGTCAATGGGCAAAGGTAAAAAAAAATGCAACCATTGGCGCGATTTGAAGCCAAACCCAAATCCGGCGCAATTAACGGGCGATTTGCCCTTCCACGGTCCTATACTCCTGTAACCTGGCTGTTTAAAACCAAAGAATGGGACTACCATAATGGCTACCGGCTTTCAAGTCTTTTATGAAGGCATAAAAGAACTCGGCTAAAATTTAGGGGCTTGAAAGCTGCAAATATCCCGTTTTGCCTGTTTTGATCTATGTGCCCCTTGAATTGGTTTTCGTTTGTTGCGCCGATGAGCAAAGACTTTGAGTATGCACTCATCGTGGCGCCTTGAAAACGAATCCAAATCCGACACATTAAAATCAGCGGATAGATGCTACCTTACTATATGTATCCTTGGCTTCATAGGAGCTGCGCACAAATGGGCCGCAAGAGGCTTCGGAAAATCCTATTTCAATGGCTTTGCGATGCCATTGTTCAAATTGTTCCGGGCTGACATACTGTTTTACGGGATGATGCTTCGCAGTTGGTTGCAGGTATTGGCCCATGGTGACGATGCGGCAACCGGTCTTTCGCAAATCTTGCAAGCTCTGTTCGATTTCAGGTTCGGTTTCTCCCAGGCCAAGCATTAATCCCGATTTTGTTGGGATGTCTGGAGCAATGCGGGCTGAATCGGCAAGCAGGGTCAAAGAACGCCGGTAATCGGCTTGGGGCCTTACGGAATCATAAAGCCTGGGTACGGTTTCAATGTTATGGTTCAAAACATCCGGTCTAGCGTCAAGAACGGTTTGAAGCGCGTTCCGGTTGCCCTGAAAATCGGGGATCAGCACTTCGATGCGGGAGCCGGGAAGCTTTTCCCGGGTGGCGCGGATGGTTTCGGCAAACAGTCCAGCGCCGCCGTCAGGCAGATCATCACGGGTTACGGAGGTGATGACTATATAATTTAGCTTCATTTGAGCTGCGGCCTGGGCCACGCGGGTTGGCTCTCTAGGATCGGGAAGTTCCTTGGGCCCATGTTGCACATTGCAAAAGGCGCATTTACGCGTACAAAGGCCGCCTAAGATAAGGAATGTGGCCGTATGTTTTGAAAAGCATTCAAACATATTGGGACAGTTAGCTTCCTGGCAGACAGTATGGAGGCATCCGTTTTTGATCAGCCGTCTGGTTTGCTCATAAGCTGGTCCGCTGGGCAGGCGGCGTTTGAGCCAATCCGGTTTCTTTACGGGTTTTTGCTTGGAACTGGTTGCACGTGATGATGCCATTTTTATACTTGTCCTGTTATCTTTTTAAGGTGTTCGATTTGAATTGGTTCTAATTCAAGGTTGAAAATATCACTGATATGCCCCAGCATTTGGCGCCGGACAAGTTCTGTGTCCACCGCTTTGCCCGATTCTTTGCTAAGCGATGTCATGGTGCATCCTGAAATACCACATGGATTGATCCAGGAAAAGGGTTCCATGCTGGTGGTGGCGTTTAAAGCCAATCCGTGAAAAGATATGCCATGGCGGATGGTTACGCCGACACTTCCAAGTTTGCGTTGTGACACCCAGGCGCCCCGGTGCTCCTTGTCTCCCCTTGCCTGGATATTCCAGTGCTCAGCGGTTTTGATCATTACTTTTTCCAATGAGCTGACCAGTTCGGTGACGCTGAGTTTTGCGCGTCTCAAGTCAAAGATCACATAGCAGACCAACTGGCCCGGCCCATGGTAGGTAATGTTGCCGCCCCGTTCAATGGGCACGATATCAATTCCGCGCTCCTGGAGCTTTTCTTCTGGCAGCAAAAGGTTTTCCTTGCCGCCCCGGCGTCCCAAGGTAAAAACCGGCGGGTGCTCTAAAAGTATGACCAGATCGCGGTCCAGGCGACCGTCTTTGCGGGCCGCGGCACTGCCGCGCTGTAGCTCCAGCACGGCAGTGTAAGCTGTTAAAGGCAGATTAAGAAGCAATGCCCTTCGCATGATATTTCTATCCTGCCAGGCGCGGTTTGCGGGCAGCTCCGGTTTCATCCAGACGCCGCACTTTTGCATTTTTAGGCGCTTGGTGAAGTATTTCCGGATTTTCAGCAGCTTCACGGGCAATGGTGCGCATGGCTTCGATGAACTGGTCAATGGTTTCCTTTGATTCGGTCTCGGTCGGCTCGATCATAATGGCCCCGCTGACCACCAGCGGAAAGTAAACCGTGGGCGGGTGGAATCCATGATCGATGAGCCGCTTGGCAAGATCAAGGGTGGAAACCTTGTGGGTTTGCAAATGTTTATCTGTAAAAACACACTCGTGCATGCAGTCTGAATCATAGGGCAGGTGGTAGACATCCTTGAGGCGCTCTTTGATGTAATTTGCATTGAGCACCGCGTATTGGCTGACCTTTTTAAGGTCCGATCCCATGCTCAGAATGTAGCTGTATGCTCTGACCAGAATACCGAAGTTACCGTGAAAAGCGTGCATTTTGCCTACGCTGTCCGGAAAATTTTCTTCGAGCACATAGCGATTGCCGTCTTTGATTACCCTGGGTACGGGCAAGAACCGTTCAAGGTCTTTGGTCACGCAGACCGGCCCGGCGCCGGGTCCGCCGCCGCCATGAGGTGTTGAAAAAGTTTTGTGCAAGTTCAGATGCAGAACGTCAACACCGATGGATTTCATGTTGACCACATCTATCACAGCATTCATGTTTGCGCCGTCCGCGTATACCAGGCCTCCCTTGGCATGCACTATGCTGGCGATTTGCTTGATATTGTTTTCGAACAGCCCCAGGGTGTTGGGATTGGTTACCATAATACCGGCGGTCTCTTCATCCATGAGCTCGCGCACCGTTTCAGGGTCTATAATGCCGTTTTCATCTGAAGGTACGGAAATGGACGCATAGCCGCACAAGGTTGCGCTGGCCGGGTTAGTGCCGTGAGCCGTATCCGGTATTAGAATTTTTGTGCGCGGATTTCCTTTGGCGCTGTGGTAGGCATGGAATATCAACATGCCGGTGAGTTCACCGTGGGCGCCGGCAGCCGGTTGAAGGGTAACAGCTTCAAGGCCGGTAATTTCTGCCAGCAAGCGCTCAAGCTCATACATCATTTTGAGCGAGCCCTGGTTGAGTCCGTCCGGCAGCAGAGGGTGAGCTCCTGCAATACCCGGCAATGACGACTGCCGCTCATTGGTTCTGGGGTTATATTTCATGGTGCATGATCCCAAAGGATACATGCCGCTGTCCACTGAAAAGTTCCAATGGCTCAGGCGGGTGTAGTGGCGCACTACATCAGGCTCGCAAAGGTCCGGAAAATCAGGTCCGTCTCCTGCGAGGTTCTCATCCACAGGGCAGGAAGGCACTTGTTGCTCCGGGATGGAAATGGCGGTGCGGCCTTTGGCTCCCATTTCCCAAAGCAGGGGTTCGTTGAAAATCAGTCCTGTTGTTCCCATCATGAGGTCACCTCCTTTACGAATCGGTCCATATCCTCTTTGGTGCAGGTTTCCGTTGCGCAAACCAGGTAATGGTCCTCCAGTTCAGCATAGAATTGATTTAACGGCAGCCCCAGGATAATTTTGTTTTTTAACAGGCTTTCATATTGCGCTTGGGAGCCTGCCGGCATACGAATGACAAATTCATTGAAGGCCGGGGTTTTAAATGGAATTTGGACACCGGCTTTTTCCAGTTCCGTTTTCAAGTACTGAGCATTGTTGTAATTGAGACGGGCCAGGTTTTTAAATCCGGTACCGCCTAAAGAGGCCATGTACATTGCAGCGGCGGTTGCACACAGCCCCTGGTTTGAACAGATGTTGGAAGTGGCTTTTTCCCTTCGGATATGCTGTTCACGGGTGGACAGGGTCAATACGAAACCTCGGCGGCCTTCAAGGTCCTTTGTCATACCCACCAGCCGTCCGGGCATGTTGCGGACATATTTTTGCCGGGTGGCGAAAATGCCAAGTCCGGGGCCGCCGAAAGAACGGGGAATACCCAGGCTCTGGCCTTCTCCGCATACGATATCTGCTCCCTGCAGGCCCGGCGCTTTATAAAGTCCATAGGCCAGCGGTTCGGTGAAACAGGAGACCAGAAGGGTTTTGGGATTGGCGTGGACCAACGCGTCAGCATTTTTCAGATTTTCAATGCAGCCAAAAAAATTAGGTGACTGAACCGCAACGGCTGCTAATTCTTTTTCGTTTTCAAGTGCGGACAGATCGGTGGCGCCATCAGGACCATAGGCAAGTTCCATGATTTCGTAACCGGTGGGGTGAAAATAGGTCTTTACCACCTTGCGGTACAAAGGATGAATGGCCGTTGAAACGGCTACCTTTTTGCGTTTGGTAATGCGAACCGCCATCAGCAGCGCTTCGGCCAGTGCTGATGCGCCGTCATACATGGATGCATTTGCCACATCCATGTTGAGCAGGCGTGTCACCAGGGTCTGATATTCGTAGATCGATTGCAAAGTGCCCTGGCTGACTTCCGGTTGGTAGGGGGTGTAAGCCGTAAAAAGCTCTCCCCGGCGCAACAGTTGTTTTATCACTTCCGGTATATGGTGGTCGTAACTGCCTGCGCCAATGAACATTAAATAGTCCGGGCTGATAGCCGTTTGAGATGCCAACGTATCCATGTGCCGGTCCAGTGCCCACTCTGTGAGAGGCGGCTCAAGCTTCATGGGTTCTTTGCGGCGGCAATCGCCGGGGATGCTTTTGAATAAGTCATCCATCGATTGCGCTCCGATAGCTTTCAGCATGGCTGTGATGTCTTCTTCGGTGTGCGGTAAGTATCGCATGCGTTTGCCCCTTATAGTTTGTGTCCATCCATAAATGGCCAATTTGCCCGATATCTTCGTTGTGCTCAAAATTTTATCCTCGGAATATGACCTATATGCCTGTGGTAAAATGTTTCGCACGCCTTGATCTTGGCCAAATTTACCTATTTCTGGATTGACACTAGTTCAGTCCATCCATAAATGGCCAATTTGCTCGATAGACACTTTTTTTTGCGTTAAAGTTTGAAGATTGCCGTTTCAGACAATCCTTTTTTTTCTTGCTTAGCCTTTAAGCATGGTCAGATAAGCGTCCCGGTCCAGGAGCTTGTCAAAATCAGCCGGGTTATCCGGCTTAAATTTGATCATCCAGCCTTCATCATAGGGATTGGAGTTGACCAGTTCTGGGGTGTCGGCCAGGTCTTCATTGATATCCGCAACTTCGCCTGCTATCGGTAAAAACAGTTCGGAAACGGCTTTTACGGATTCCACAGTGCCGAATTCATCGCCTTCGGAGAATTTTTCTCCCGGTTCGGGCAACTCAACAAACACAATGTCTCCCAGTTGATCCTGGGCGTAGTCATTTATTCCTACCACGATCAAATCGCCTTGCTTGCGTGCCCATTCATGGTCTTTGGTGTAGTGTAAATTTTCGGGCAGGTTAAGTTCATGAATTTCTTTCATACGCTCGGGTTCCTTTCTTGCTGTGCACATCGCACAGGGAGTAAATTAATTGTTCAGAAATTTTTGCAGCGGCATGCGGGCTGTACGAGCAGGGCGGATGTCGGTTGTGATTTCAACTTCGATGGCTCTGCGCTGGTCGCTGATGCTGACCTTTTCGCCGGCGCTCAGAGCCATTGAGACTTTTAAAAATCCGCAACACAATCCTCTGGGCTTGAAATCCGCAGGCTTGTCCGGGCTGGTGATGCTAAAAATTGTTCCTTTGTGCCTTCCGATGCCCATATCCGTGGTGCAAGTAAGAACCGTGCCTATTTCCTTTTTGTTTTGGTCATGAACCCGGGTTCCGGCCAGGGATATCTTACGAGGGTCAAATCCGGTGAAAGCATAAGTGTACATCTTGTGCCGGGCTTTGAGCAAAGCCTTGTCCCCAATGAAGGACTTGGTGAACGTCTCGGCCCGGGGGTCAAATGGCAGGGCAAAGGGCCATGGGTGGCCGATGAACGGCCAGTCTCCAATATCTTGGTGAGACAGCGGCAAAACAGCCCCTGCGCGAAGAGAATCCCGGGCGGCAAGCCCACAGGCGGCGATGCCGTATTGCTGTCCGGCGGATAGAAGCATTTCCCATACGGATACAACATCCTGGACGGGGCAAAAGATTTCAAAGCCCACTTCGCCGGTATATCCGGTACGGGAGACAATTATGTTTACGCCGTTTTTGAGGGTTACGGTGGCGCTTGAGGGCTCCAAAGGCCAGCCGCCTTTGAATGAAAAATAAGGCATGGCGTTCAGAACCCGGTCTGCGTCGTTAAGAACTTCTTGCAAAATCGGAACTGAAAACGGACCTTGCAGGTCTACCTTTCCCAGCTTTCCGCTCCAGTTGATGATCTGGACGTGTTCACTTTCGTTCAGATCTTCAAGGTGCTTTGCAATGACCGCGCCCATCCCGGCGTTAACCACCACCATAAAATCCGTATCGCCCATTTTAAATATAATGGCGTCGTCAATACATCTGCCTTGGTCATCGAGAAATGCCCCATAGGCGCAACGGCCCTGGACCAGGGGCGTCAGCTTTGGGCCGATGCAATGGTTCAGATCTTTTGTAAATGTATTTTGCAGCAGATCAAATGAATGTTTGCCACGCACCGTCAGGGTGTCCATATGGCTGGTGTCGAACAAGCCTGCGCCGGTTAAAACGGATAAATGTTCGGATTTTGCAGAAGCGTACCACATGGGCATCATGTAATCAGCAAAATTTTCCATTTTTGCCTGATGGCTCAGATGCCAATCGTAAAGAGGGGTTTGTTTGGTCGTTTTTGGCATGACAGCGTTCCTTGAGAGTAGGTGTTATTAAAAGTATACTTATATTTTTATTGCAAAAGTTCAAAAAAATCAATAAAAAACTATTTTTTGATCAATTTTTTGGATAAAATTGATTTTTTGCGCATTTTTGAAATAAACGGGCGGATGCTGCGCAATCCTTGACTTAAGTGGATATCTTAATTAATTCGGAGGGATTTGAGGCCTTTTTCGGGTCAACCGACCATTTCTGACCGGAAATTATGAAAAGGAGAGTTTGTATGACAACACATATTGCTGTAATCGGAGCAGGGCCGGGCGGTTATGTGGCGGCCGTAAGGGCAAGCCAGTTGGGCGCCAGGGTAACCTTAATCGAAAAAGAGGCGGTCGGGGGCGCCTGTCTGCATTGTGGATGCATTCCTTCAAAGATTATTAAAAATACAGCCGAAATGTTTCATAAAATGAGTCAGGCCTCCGATTTGGGCATTGACCTTACCGGCGAGCTGTCCGTTAACATGAAGCAGTTAATGGCCCGAAAGGCGCGAATTATCGGCACACAGGTACGCGGCATTGAAAGTTTGCTCAAGCATCACAGTGTTGAACTTATTCATGGCCAAGCCGCTTTAACCGCTCCCGGCCGTTTGAAGGTGACAGCAGGCGATGGCGGCGTCAGCGAGGTTAACTGGGATCGTCTTATTATCAGTGCAGGTACGGTTCCTATGGCTTTGCCGGCAGCGCCCTTTGACGGCCGGCAGATTATATCGAGCAATGAAGCATTGAATCTGAACGAATTGCCGGAATCAATTGTTATTGTGGGAGCCGGGGTTATCGGCTGCGAGTTTGCCTGCATGCTCTCCGCTATGGGGTGCCGGGTCAGCCTTGTGGAAGCCCTGGACCGGGTGCTGCCTCTGCCTTCAGTGGATGCGGCGTGTTCAAAGGTCCTTGCACGTGAAATGAAAAAACGCAAGATTCGCGCATTGCTAAAACATACCGTAAAAGAAGTCAATTCAAACGGCAGCGAGCTCAATATCATAGCAGGCCCGGTTCAAGGCGATGGAAAACCTCTGGAGTTGAGTGCGGAAAAGATGCTGGTCTGCATCGGCAGAAGCTCCAACGCACCGGCTCTCGGATTGGACAATATCGGCCTTGAAACAGATGCACGCGGATGGATCAGTGTGGATGAACAGCTTCGCACTAAGGTTGACGGCGTTTTTGCCATTGGCGATATTCTTGGCCCTCAAAACATTATGCTGGCGCATGTTGCATCGGCTGAAGGCATTACTGCAGCCGCCAATGCCATGGGAGAAAAACGCCGGATGCACTACCATGCAGTACCGTCAGCGATTTTTACCATGCCGGAGGTGGCAACGGTGGGCCTTACCCAACAGCAGGCAAAAGACCGGGGAATCGATGTAAAAGCTGCGTCGGTCTTGTTTCGGGTAATGGGAAAAGCCCAGGCCATGGGAGAAATTACAGGCGAAGTCAAACTGGTTTTCGATGGCTCAAACCAAAAGATTTTGGGTATGCATATGATTGGCCCCCATGTCACCGACCTTATTGCCGAGGCAACCCTTGCGGTCAATGCCGGTCATAGCGTTGATCAAGTGGCTGACACCATTCATGCTCATCCTACCCTGGCCGAGGCGGTAGGCGAAGCCGCCATGAAAGCGGCCGGGCGTGCATTGCACGGCTAAGCTGCAAGTACTGCCAAGCAGGCTCTTATGCTCTTATACAGGCAGGGGGTGGCTTACGTTTTTTTACGATCCCATCCCCAATTTTCATAATATTGCCAACTTGCGATTTTATTAAGTTTCTTAAGCTCTTTTTCTTTTTCAAGCAAACTGGCGCGCATGACATCGCCAATAGAGAGCAAGCCGATGAAACGGTCTTGCTTTTTGATTACAATATGCCGAATATAAAGCCCCAGAAACATCTCTTGCATCTTAATCACCGGCGTATCATGCGAGGCGCAATATAACTTGGTGGTCATATGGCCGCCAATGATCTCATTTTGAATATCAAAACCGGGATTGCTCATCGCTTTGAGAAGGTCTCTTTCCGTCCAGATTCCCACAATTTCATCGTTTTGCTCGATAAGGATCGCGCCTATCTTTGCCTGATTCATTTTATCAATGGCTGCAGCAAGGCTATGTTTGGGCGAGACGCAGATTTTAGGGCTACGGGGCTTATCTTTCAAAATGTCCTCGGCGGTTTTCATTTTTTACCTCCTGAACAATTCTCATTTGCTGAACGCAAGGATAAATCACAAATTAAAACGAAATTCCAGAAAATTTCAACAATTCGTTTAGATGATTAAAAAAAATTTTCTTTTCCGGATCTTGTTGTTCTGTCGCTTATTTTTTCGAACAAGTGCAACCTGGTTAGGCGATTGGCGGAAAAGAATATACCAGATTGAGCAGAATTTTTTTTCGTATTCAAGGCGTGCCAAAGTTTGCATACTTTACGTATTCGCACCTTTGGCATAACGCACAAGACGGGAAAAAAGACATACAAGATGGTAT
>JAAERL010000997.1 GCA_024230435.1 Desulfobacteraceae bacterium | reverse complement strand
TCAGGCGCGCATTGTTATATACACCCCTGAAACCGGGACAAGGACATATCATACACTCAAGGTGGCCGAGCCTGGTGAAGCGTCAACAATGACCTTTTCAGCCGAATCAGGCGATGAGATTTACTTTATCGTGGCTGCAACCCCCGACATTTTCAGAGACTGGGATTCGTATAACTACCAATACATGATCTATCCTGAATAGGAGATTGGCAAAACATATTACGCTTGATTTTTTAGTCTTCAAGGCGTCCCAAAAATCGTCAACAACCCCTCGGCTAAAGACCGCAGGGGTTGTTGACTTTCGATATAGCGTTTAATTACCGGTAAAGAAGCTTTCCAGGCAGACACAATACAGTAGCACCGCGATCAGAGAACAGGCTTCGAATAAAACTTTTTCAAATGCCCGGCAAACTCTTTTCTCAGTTGTCTGGAACTGATCGTTTTAAGCATATTTATTAGTATACTTAGGGGCAAGTTTAAGACAAGCATCAACTATGGGCCACGAAAAAAATGTTTTATCCCAACTGGCTTGTCTATTGGCGCGTCTTCTGTGTTGCTAAAAGACGCGAATCTCGATATGCACGGGTTCCCGCGTCTTGAATACGAGATCCTATCCTATGCCAATTGGACAAAACATTTTTCCGCGACCCTAATAGTATTCGGCTTCATTCATACTTGGACTATGTATCCCCGGTGTATTATGAGAAAGAGAAATATTTAAAAGCGGCTTAATTTTGTGTCTATTTTTTATTGACTATTACATTTTTTACCGCTTCAATGACATCGGTCATGTCAGTGTGCGCGTAGCCTGTAAAATAGGGCGTTAGAGAGCAACTGGCGGAAACGATATTTTGATGCGTATGGGGCAATACCATTATCAGATGGCGGTCAAAAAATAAATGACGAAGTCCTTTTATATATGTGAATTCCTGAATATCCGCCGGCATAAATACACATAGACAAATTCGTCCTGCCGGCACACGCAGGTGTGAGTTAAGATCTTTTAACTTGTTTACCCTTAGCACAAGCCCGATTCCATCCAGCTTATTTAGCATCTTCATTAACCGTTTTCCAGCTTCGCTAAGGGCCGGCGCATAAAATAATAGTTGCATAATCTTTTTTTTCCCACTTATGAAGAGTTGATAATACCTGAGCCAAATATTATTTAATTCTCAGATGGTTGTCTATGCTTTGAAAAAATAAAAAACAACGCTTTTGCCCATCATCGGATTCAACAGTCTTTCAAACATACGAACCGATGGTGGTTTTTTCATTATGTCCCAGGTAAGAAAACGTTGATATTGTTTTACCGGGTAACATTGGTCCCGATTTACGCCCAGAAGACACTTTAGCCACCAATAGGGGGTATGCAGGCTATGGGCCCAGTGGGTTCTCAAATGCGAAAAACCCATTGCCTGTATTCTTTTTTTTAGTTGGGCGGCTTTATAGATTCGTATGTGTCCGCCCGGTGTATTGCGGTATTGGCGAGAAAAAGCCCAACAAAGGGTTTCGGGCCAGCGGCGCGGAACGCTCACGACCAGGCATGCCCCCGGTTTAAGAACACGGGTGCTTTCCTCCAAGGCTTTGCGGTGACGGGGTATGTGCTCTAAGACTTCGGAGCACACGACCAGGTCAAAACTGTGATCCCGGAAAGGCAATGCTGTGATATCCGCTGTATTCAGGGCCCATTTGCTATTGTTGCCGTGAGCTCCGATCCGGTCATGGAAACGTAATCTCTGCCTGGCTTGTTCCAGGTCTTTTTGATTGGAATCCGCGCCGATAACAGTTACTTCGTTAAAATTACAGGCGGCTGCCGTATGCCTTCCACTGCCACAGCCAATATCGAGTATGATGCTGGCTTCGGGCAGTTTTATTGTTTTAAAATCGACGGTAATCATGAATTGTCCTATGATAGGCGGCCACGGTTTTTAATGCGGCCTGTTTCCATGTAAAATGTTTCAGGATACGTTGACGTCCGGCTTGTCCCAAATGCCGGGCCTTGTCCGGGTGATCGAGCAATAAAGCAATGGCCCCGGCCAATGCATCACTATCTGCCGGGGGGACCAGAATACCGGCATCGCCGGCAACTTCGGGCAAGGCTCCGCCGGTGGTGCTGATTACAGGCTTTGCGCAAGCCATGGCTTCACCAACGGGAAGACCAAAGCCTTCGTAAAGAGAGGGGACAACAGCAATTGCAGCCCTGGCGTATTGGCGAACATAGGTTTCATGGTCGAGAATCCCCGTAAATGTGATTCTGTTTCCGATGCCCAGTGTTTTGATCAAGCCGGGAATGGGGCTGTTTTTCTGGGGCGCTCCCACTACGATAAGTTTGAGTTTCGGTCTTTTGGGGGCCAATTTTGCAATGGCGTGTAAAAGAAAAGCCAAGCCCTTTAAAGGGGTATCCGAGCTGGTGGTTACAATGAGGCGGTCAGGTTCCGGCGCAATTCCGGCTATGGGATAAAATCGTTGTGTGTCGATGCCATTGGCTACGACGGTAATTTTAGATTCCGATATGCCAAACTCACGGCTGATGCCATTGCCTGCTTCTTTTGAAACAGTAATAATTCTTTTCAGAGCCGGCGCCACGCGTTTTTGCATGTTGACAAACGAGAACCAGCGTAATTGCTTTACTTTCCGGTAAAAGGAGTTTTCTGCTCTTACAGCGAGCCGTTTGTCTACGGTAATAGGGTGGTGGATGGTGGCCACGGTGGGCAAACGGCGGGCAATCGCCCATAACCCATAAGACAGGCTTTGATTGTCATGGATGATATCATAACGGGCAAGCTTATTAAGAGCACGGCTTGCGCGTACGCCGAAAGTGAGAGGTTCCGGGAATCCCATGGTGCAAACATCCAGCCATTCAATCAAATTAACAGGATCTGAGAGCTCTTTAAAAGATGGTTTACGGAAAAGGCCGTCCGGGTTGTAAAGATCAAGGCTCGGCAACCGGCGCAACCGCGCCCCGTTAGTCAATTCGGGATAAGGCGGCCCTGATAAAACGTCTACGCTATGGCCAAGCTGATGCAAGGCATTGCTCAGGTTGGCCACATAGACGCCCTGACCGCCGCAATGGGGTTTGCTTCGATAACTTAAAATACAGATTCGCAAAGGGCCAGAATCGGTTACTTTGTTCACGCTTTACCTGCTCTCGTTAAAAGTAATTCAAATGGTTCTTGAAATTTTGTGAAATATCCGGGCGCAGGCTTGACGTCAAGGTTTTTTAAACAAAATTTTAGGAGCTTGGAAAAACCCTGCTTAGGCGATTGGCGGAAAAGAATATACCAGATTGAGCAGAATTTTTTTTCGTATTCAAGGCGTGCCAAAGTTTGCATACTTTACGTATTCGCACCTTTGGCATAACGCACAAGACGGGAAAAAAGACATACAAGATGGTAT
>JAAERL010000996.1 GCA_024230435.1 Desulfobacteraceae bacterium | reverse complement strand
TCAGAGGAACTGGTACAATATCACACACTCCGTGCGTAATTGTTTTCTACACAACAAAACCCACATTCCTTATTTCCCGCCAGATTTTTATTTCGTGATAGGGATATTATACAGATGGGACATCGTGCACACCCAGTGTAGTGTAAACCGAGTGTCCGTTCGGAGGCTCAACTCAACCTTTTTCTCGTCCGAACGGACGTCACGGCCATTCAGGTTGTTCGTTTTGGTTCCTTTGGCAAACCGGCTTGTCCGATCAGTTCCCTGTTGACTCCCGCGTATCTGAATAGCTGTTCCAACGCTAAACTCGGCTAATTTGGTTTGACGAATCTCGCATCTCATCTAACGAAAATTTTCAGCCAAATCTACCGTTGAAGTGATGGTAGGCTTCTCATCGCGGAATTTGGATCTTTTAGCTTCAAGGCACGAATTCCTTTGTTTGTCATTTTCCAGTTTCGAAAGACGTTTATTGACGCTCCCCCCACTTTCCATTATCGCAGGTTGATTTTCGACCCTGTCCGGGAATCCAACCCCTTTCCCGTTTCTTGTTGGCGGGAACTTTGCTCGGGGCCGGTCTTATCAGGTGTAAGCATG
>JAAERL010000995.1 GCA_024230435.1 Desulfobacteraceae bacterium | reverse complement strand
GTCTTCCAAAGCTGCAGTAAAGGCTGCCTCATCCACTGATTCATCATTGCTATCAATATTCAACATAATAACCCTACCTTGTCCTTGAGAGGGTTTAACAGCTTTCCAGCTATTAATTTTTGGGCTTTGGCAAAAAGTAAAGAATTAAAGGGGGGAGCAGGCAAAACATTATTTTGGTCTGTCTCGTGTGTTTCTTCTCGCTGACGTAGTTTCCGTTTTCGACGCTCGAACCACGAACTTTCTTACAATGGGCCGCAGTCAAACCGTTGATGTACCTGCGTTAATGTCTGTCGAAATTGTTTTAAATTATGTACGCAAAAAACCGATACGTTCGAACGTAAGATAGCGGAGGAATTGTTACTCAAATGCGAGACGCGATTTCGTGCATGTGGTGGTCCTCGGCGGTCCGATGCAACAAAAAATGACGTCAGAATTATTGTCGTAGGAATTGGTAAGTAAATATATTATGCCATACCTTCCGCAAAACGAGGGCAAAAGCGGGCAAACGCTCCATAGTGCGCCGTAATGCGCACAAACTAGATGGTCTTATATATAAGACCAGTTGGCTTATAGCTGGAAAGCTGTTAATGGCATCGCAGACCATCATGTCTAC
>JAAERL010000994.1 GCA_024230435.1 Desulfobacteraceae bacterium | reverse complement strand
CTGCCTGTGTGTCAAGAAGTAGTTGCGCTAAGGGGTACATTTGAATAGAATTTTGGTCCTATGAGCTTAGAGTCAGCTTAGAGTCAACTTTACGCGTGTATAGCCATGCTTTTCCTGACCCTAGTCACTTAAGGTCAAAATTTGGAAATTCTGTCAAAAAAGTGACCTAACTGCCCCGTATAAAATGGCTTAAAGTCAAGCCAACAAATTTGGCGCCCTTGCCAAAAAAGGCAAAAATTCTATGCCTGTTGGTCGCAAAAAAGGGGAAAGAAAGAAAGAAAAAGCGACGCGAAGCGTCGTTCAAGAAGCTGTGAAACAGCTTCCAAAAAGACATCAAAAAGAGATACTTTTTACAAACAAGATTTTATGTTATCATACGGTACGAGCCAAGCATTTAGAACGGTCAGAATGTGCTTTGCATCCAACAATATTACATTGCCGACATTTTCGTTTGTGCACTCTTCTCAAATTTTACGTTTGTATCTTTCTGGTTGGTGAGTAACTGTTTGGTTCACACCATCGATTGCCATTTCCTCTGCATCAATCATGGCTCCACCATCTTGAGCAACAATGCTTCGAGACTCATCTTGTTCTGCACTATCAGCACCAGATGATT
>JAAERL010000993.1 GCA_024230435.1 Desulfobacteraceae bacterium | reverse complement strand
TGGTAAGGTTGACGGTGCTAGGTAGAGGCCGCATTGACCAGGCGCGAGTACTGCGTCACCGCGCGACATGCTGACAGCCGCAGTTACGAGCATTAGCAAGAGGGCAGTTGTTGTCCACCTCATGATTATCGGTGCGTGTATGTATTATGTGTGTTTGGCCGTAACCGTAAGCAAGATTATGGGCGAGATGGTCGGGAGATGGTGGAAGTTTTGTCGTACTCTTGTTTTGTTCTGTGATTCTCTTGAGGTTTATTTGCTACGCTCTTTTTAGGTTTAAATGTTTCAACAAGATTGACGCTGGACTAAATAATCAATAGCATGGCCTTTGAACGAAGGGCTCGTAGAATTTTCCATGGATTATCTCGCCTACAATTACAGCTCTTCGCTGATTTTTGACAAATATTCGAGCAGCGCGGCCATTGAACGAAGGGCCTGTAGAATTTTCCACGGATTATTCTCGCCAAAGTATTATTGATTATTCAGCTCTTCGCCGATTTTTGCTTCTCATTAGTCTTGTGAGCACTTATTTTCGTGATGACGCGAATAATTTTAGGGTTATCCTAACTAGTCGTGCCCTTGTATACGTATTCCTATGTATACGCTTACAGGTACGGCAAGTGTCATGACTAGATGGGCGAAAGCGGATACCTGTCACATTTTTATCCTGTTGCTTGTCTTGGAGGGTTTCTTGGGCACCGCTGTGAGTGACCCAACTTTTTTGAGAAGATACCCATCTCTTTAACTTTTCTTGTACTTACTCCCACTTTTACTCGCAC
>JAAERL010000992.1 GCA_024230435.1 Desulfobacteraceae bacterium | reverse complement strand
CTTTTGATAACAATTATATAAGAAGGAGGTGGATAAGAGGCGTGTTGAGAATATTGATGGAAAATTAGAAAAAAAAGCGAGTTATGCTGATGCAGCGGCGTTGCATACATTTTGCATGGAAAAAATAGCGACCGCATTCTCAATCCGACTATAGTCGAGAATAACTTCACTAAACTATTTCTACCATTGCGTTTACAAGAACAATAAATACATTTTCTATCGTATCGGAAGTTAACTTCAACCATGTCGATCCGCCGCCATTCTTTTCTTCAATTTTCAGCGGCGGGATAAAATTTATTTTCCCTCACCTTATCAGGATAATTGGTCATCCAGTCAACAATACCACGACGTTGCTGACGAGCAACAACTGGCCGAGAGACGCGAGCGAGAGTGGAGCCGATCATGGTGAATAAATTGCTTTATTTTGTGGAGGTTGAATTTTTGTTGGAGAGTTTGATGAGAGGGAAAATGGCGGGAAATGGATTTCACGTAGGAATTAGTAGTAATTTCCTTCAATGTATGTAAGTGCCAGCTTCCATCCTCTTCCTCATTTTTATCGAGCTTGTATGCCATCAGGGGAAAAAGCGGCTTAAAACTCCATCCTAAGACCCATCTGCTTACTAAAACCAAAGGCTTTTATTTGTATAATTCTACGTGTTTTTACGCATTTTAAGCGATAAGCTTCAACACAGACCCATCTGAGCTCCAGAGGCGCTTTTTCCTCTG
>JAAERL010000991.1 GCA_024230435.1 Desulfobacteraceae bacterium | reverse complement strand
TCACCAGGCCAAATTCTGCTTCCCCTATACACATGAAACCCGCTATGATGCCATGAAAGCATATTGTTAATAATTGCATCATTTATTTTGCCTTCCTTTTTAAGCATTTTCAAAACTTCGTACTGAAAGGCTTGTTCAAGTTCTTGCGCCATAAAACCGGGCGCCGCGCTCTGTTTAACGAAGCCAGTGGCCCTTTGGAAAAGCAAGTGCTAAAAGGGACCCGTTGGCTGCTGTTAAAAAATCCTGAGAACCTCAATGGTGATAAAAATGAACAGAACCGGCTGGAAAATGCCCTGCAAATCAATCAACCATTGGCTACAGCCTATTACCTGAAAGAAGATTTGCGCCAGTTCTGGAAACAGAAAAGCAAAGCTGCCGCAAAAAAGTTCCTCTACGATTGGATTGGCAAAGCAGAATCCAGCAAAATAACAATGCTGATTAAGTTTGCCAAAACTCTACGTGGTCACATGTTCGGCCTGTTGAACTATTACGAGCATCCTATTTCAACTGGCCCTTTAGAAGGAACAAACAACAAAATCAAAACACTTCAGAAACAGGCCTATGGCTTCAGAGATATGGAGTTTTTCAAACTCAAAATTCAGGCCTTACATGAAACTAAGTACGCTTTAATCGGATGAACCAAATTTGATATCAAATTGCCAAAACTTGATGGGCGGTCAAGAATAGAGAAAAAATATTTTATTAAACCAAGAGGGTCGCAATATTGCAATCATGATAGTTGCAATATTGCGATCCTTTTGGTTTGAACCGGTGCTATGAATAAACAAATAGCCCACATATATATTATAATTACAAAATGTTATCTAAAAAGACTTGGTTTGGCATAAACCTTGCAATACCATTTAGTGTAAACTGGTAAGGAGACAAATGATTTGAAAGTTGCATTGACAATTTGGGGAAATAGGATTTCACCTGTTTTTGATTCTGCTCGTAAGTTGCTTGTTGCAGAAGTTGAAAATAGCAGGGCTGAAAAAAAACAATATGAATCCCTTGATACAGAAATGATTTCTGAGCTGACCGAGATGCTTACAAACCTTGAAATTAATGTGTTGATTTGCGGTGCAATCTCAAAAAGGTTTTCAGATATTATTGAAACAGGTGGAATAAAGTTAATTCCATTTATTACAGGTCATGTTGATGGATTTTAGAATCATATATGAAAAATGAAAAAATCAATGCTGATTTTTTCATGCCTGGATGTAGAAATAAACATTATAGGCAGAAAAAAAGATTCAGCGGTTTTAAAAATAGAACAACTACGGAGGTTAATATGCCAAGATCAGATCGTACAGGCCCACAAGGGCAGGGCGCCGGAACAGGCAAAGGTCGCGGACCATGCCAGGGCGCTGGTCAAGGAAGAGGTCAGGGCAAAAGACCTGGAAAAACCCAGGGCCAGGGTAGAGGTCAGGGTCAAAGAAGAGGTCAAAATCGTAAACCTTGGGAATAATTCACAATATTAAAGGAGGTGAATATTATGCCAGGATTAGATAGAACAGGTCCACAGGGTCAGGGTTCAATGACCGGTGGGGCAAGAGGTAACTGCAATACTGCAAATATGCAGAATGCAAGACCAGTAATGGGCAATCAGAGATTTGGCAGAGGAATGGCTTATGGCCGCAGGAATTTCCGCGGCGGCAATGGTTTCAGCATGGGTATGAGGCGAGGATATGCTGCAAATGCAGGCTGGAATACAGGTAATTCTGCTGATGAACTTAGTATGCTTAAAACTGAAGTTGAATTGCTTAACAAAAGAATTGCAGAATTGGAAAATACATTATAGTTTTTTAATTTTATCACTCCACCCTCTTTCTTGGTTTTTTGTTAAGGGTTTTTAACAGGAGACTTAAGAAAGAGGGCTTTATATAATTAATAAGGATAAATAGATGGTTCATATATTAATCGCAACTCCTGATAAGGATCCTTTATTGGAATTCTCAACCGGGTTTAATAAAAGTAATGATGTTGAATTTACATGGGCTATGAAATGTGAAGAGGTTATTTCAAAAATAAATCAAAATAAATTTGATTTATTGCTTGTTGATGAGATGCTTTCAGATATCACAGGGATTGAGTGTCTAAATAAAGTTGTTCTAGAAAATCCATTTCTTAACACGGCTGCTATCAGTTCACTATCTGCAAAGGATTACCATGAAGCAACAGAGGGATTAGGCGTTTTGATGCAGATTCCAGTTAATCCGGGTGCTGAAGACGGAGAGAAATTATTTGATTATTTGAATAATATTTTGAAGATGACAAATCCAGATTTAAAAAAAAGGATAAATAGATGATTATAAGTGTTGCAAGCGGAAAGGGCGGTACCGGTAAAACAACTGTTGCCACAAACTTATCTGCTTCTCTTGGTGAAGGTGTAAAAATTCTTGACTGTGATGTGGAAGAGCCAAATTCCCATCTTTTCTTGAACCCGCAAATTGAAAAAACAGAACCAGTTTTTACTCCAGTTCCTGTAATTGATGAAAAAAAATGCAGTTATTGCAATAAGTGTGTTGAAATATGCAGATATAAATCAATTGCGATTATAGGCAAAACTATTTTGACTTTTCCAGAGCTCTGCCATAGCTGTGGAGGCTGTATGGCAGTATGCCCGGAAAATGCCATAACTGAAAAAGGTCGTGAGCTTGGTGAGGTTGCAATTGGTAAATCAAATAATATCGATTTTATACATGGCAAATTACGGGTTGGAGAAGCCATGTCTCCTCCATTAATTGAAGAAGTTAGGTCGTATATTGACCCTGATATTATTAATGTTATCGATGCGCCCCCTGGAACATCGTGTCCTGTAATAGCTGCAATGAAGAATACAGATTTTGTATTAATGGTAACAGAGCCCACTCCTTTTGGACTGCATGATTTAAAGCTTGGTGTAGCAGCTGTTAAACTTCTTGGTATCCCTTGCGGACTGGTAATTAATCGTGCAGATATCGGGAACAATGATGTAAAAATCTATGCAGAAAAAGAAAATCTTCCAATTCTTCTTGAAATACCTTTTGAACGAAGGATAGCAGAGGTCTATTCAAAAGGTGATTTGGTTGTTGAAAAAATACCGGAATGGAAAGAAAAGTTCCTTGAGTTATACAGAGAAATTGAAAATATTGTTAAAAAAGGGCAAAAATAAATGAAAGAACTTGTTATATTGAGCGGCAAAGGCGGCACTGGTAAAACCAGTCTCACAGCAGCGTTTGCAGCTATTTCTAAAAGTAGTATCCTTTGTGATGCTGATGTTGATGCAGCAGATCTTCATCTTTTAATGTCCCCGGAGATCAAAAATGAAACTGATTTTAAAGGCGGGGGGCTCGCTGTTATTGATCCTGACAAATGCACAGAATGTGGTCAATGTATTGAATTGTGCCGGTTTAATGCTATCAGTGATGATTTTGTTGTAGATAAAATTGATTGTGAAGGGTGTGGAGTTTGTGTTGACCTATGTCCTGAGCAGGCAATTGATTTCCCAATTCAAACCTGTGGCCAGTGGTTTATTTCTGATACGAGATTCGGTTCGATGGTTCATGCAAAATTAGGTATTGCACAGGAAAATTCAGGTAAACTGGTTGCCCTTGTGAGACAGGAAGCCAAAAAACTTGCGCAGGAGAAAAATATTGATTTGCTTTTAACTGATGGACCTCCCGGAGTCGGGTGCCCTGTTATCGCATCAATCGGGGGAGCAACTGCCTTGCTTGTTGTAACAGAACCTACTGTTTCAGGGATACATGACATGACAAGAGCATTAGAACTGGCAGAATTTTTTAAAGTTCCAGCCATGGTTATAGTAAATAAATATGATTTAAACCCTGATCAGGCTGATGCCATTGAAGAATCGGTTAAAAAAAGAGGATTGACGTTTTTAGGTAAAATACCTTTTGATTCTGCAGTTACAAAATCAATGGTTCAAGGGAAAACAATTTTTGAATATGATGAGAATTCAGATATCAGCCGGAAAGTGAAAAAAATGTGGAATAAAATAATGGCTTCATCCGAGATGAACCCTGGTGCATAAGTGTTGATCAAAGAATCAACAGGTGTTCAGATAAAAAATATATATTGAAAATATTAATTTAAAAGGAGTAAAAGATTATGAAAAATGGAAGAATAGCAGTCCCGTCAAATGGCATCGGTGGATTAGATGGTACAAGGGCGGGACATTTTGGACATTGCGATACTTTTACATTTGTTGATGTTGAAGATGGTGAGATTAAAAAAGTTACTACTTTACAGAATGAAGGTCATGCCCAGGGCGGATGTATGGTTCCTGTTAATCTTCTGGCAGAGCATAATGTAAAGGCATTGATTGTAGGTGGTATTGGGATGCGACCTTTAATGGGATTTAAACAGGTTGGCATTGATGTGTTCTATGATGACGCAAGACCTGAGATAAAACCTGTTGTAGAAGATTTGATTGCAGGGAATCTGTCTGAGATCCAAAATGATCAGGTTTGCGGCGGCGGTGGCGGCGGCCAGCCAAATCTTGCATAAAGGAGAGAAAAGATGAAAATAGCAGTTACGTCACTTGGGCAGGATCTTGATTCCCAGATGGATCCTAAATTCGGCAGGGCAGCATATATTTTGATAGTTGATACTGAAACTCTTGAATTTGAAGCTTTTGATAATTCAAAAAATGCTAATGCATTTAAAGGTGCTGGTATTCAGGCAGCTGCAATGGTTGGGAACAAAGGAGCAAAAGTTTTGCTGACAGGGCATTGTGGCCCTAAGGCCTTTGATACTCTTGATGCAGTTGGAATAAAAGTTGTCAATGATGTCATGGGGTTAGTCAGGACTGCAGTAACAGAATTTGATTATGATAAGGCAATATTTGCTAAAACAGCTGATACTGATCCATATTCGTAGAAAATACTAAATTTTTGAAAAATTAAAATAAATAGAGCTGTTTTATTAAAATGGCTCTATTTAAGAGGTGCGTATGAGCACGTACAAAATTCATCCTATAGTAATGGGTACCAAGGTTTTTGATAAAAGCATGATGACTTATCAACATGGTAATGGTGAGAAATATACAATACCGATTTATTGCTGGTATCTTGAAGGCAGTAAAGATAGCGATAAAAAAATTATAGTTGATACCGGTGAAATGAGCCCTATACAGTCTGAAGAAAGAGAAACAGCTATTGGTGGCAAAATATATACATTTGAGCAGGGTTTGGCACTGTGGGATTTAAAGCCGGAAGATATTGATATTATAATTCATACTCATCTTCACAATGATCATTGTGAGAATGATTATAAATGTATAAATGCAGACATCTATGTCCATGAGAAAGAGCTTGAAAGGATTCATGATCCTCATGCTCTGGATTACCGGTACCTTGAAGATTATATAGAAGATGTTGAAGATAATGATCAGGTTAAAGTTTTAACTGAAGACACAGAAATAGTCCCGGGTATAAAATGCATTCATACCCCGGTCCATACAGATGGCGGTATGTCAATTTCAATTGATACATTGTCAGGTAAGGCTGTAATAACTGGATTTTGTGTTATCAATGAAAATTTTAATCCGCCTGTAGAAATAAAAGCAATGGAAATGGAGGTGATACCTCCTGGAACCCATGTAAATGTTTATGAATCTTATGACATAATGCTTAGGGTTAAAGAGATAGCAGATATTTTACTGCCGCTGCATGAACCTGAATTCGCATCAAAACATACAATTGAATAGACAGGAATAATAGTGGAAAGCAGATCAGGAATTAAACAAAATAGCTGAAAGGGGAAAATAAATGAAAGTAGTTGTAAGCTCAACCGGAGAAAATTTGGAATCCCAGATTGATCCCCGTTTTGGAAGATGTAGTTTTTTTTTAATTATTGATACAGAAGATATGAGTTTTGAGTCTTTTAATAATGAGAATCTTGCTTTAAGTGGCGGAGCAGGAATCCAATCAGCAAGTTTTGTGGCTTCAAAAGAAGTTAAAGCCGTACTTACAGGTAATTGTGGCCCTAAAGCTATGCAGGTGTTTTCTACAGCGGGTGTTGATGTGTTTACCGGATTTTCAGGTAATGTGAAAGATGCGGTTGAACAATTTAAAAAGGGTGGATTAAATCCAACCACAGAAGCAACAGTAGGTGAAAAAGCAGGGGTTAGTAATAATCCGGCATCTGGTAATGTTCAACCCCAAAATGCAGGTCAAGGCATGGGGCAAGATCGCGGAATGGGTGGCGGCGGGCGATGTATGGGCGGCTCTGGTCGTGGCATGGGTATGGGCGGCGGAAAAGGCTCTGGTCGTGGCATGGGTATGGGCGGCGGAAAAGGCGGTGGTCGAGGCATGGGTGGTTGTAGAGGCGGCGGAAGAAAAAGCGGAGGTATGTGAAGAGTCAATAAACTGATCATAAATCCGAGTTTTAAGCTTTATAAATTATTTAAATATACAATAAGTCCGATTAGGAGAAGAAAATGGCAAAGATTGCAATGATGCGTTGTGAAAAAAATGAAAACAAATGCCCTTTAACAGATGATTTTACATGTATAGATAAAAAAGTGCAGGGATTTGAAAAATATGATGAATGTGAGCTTGTCGGTGTTTTTACATGCCGGTGTCCTGGGGATAATGCTGTTGGTCTTGCTAAAATTCTCAAATCAAAAGGTGCAGAAGCTATTCATTTTGTGACCTGTACTTTTTCTAAAAAGACAGATACTGGTTGGGATGCAACAGATGGCGGTTTTTGTGATCACATAGAAAAGATTGCTGAAAAAGTCCATAGCGAGAAAGGCCTGCGCTGTGTATTAGGGACAGCACATCTTCCTGAAGGATATACACCTAAAGTTTTTGAATAGGTTTTTAACTATTTTTAAGTTAACTACTATTCGCAGTCTTAATATCTTTTTAAGGAAAAAGTATTATGAAAAAAAAAGTTCAGACAGTGATTGAAAAAATAAGACCTTTGTTGCAAAGAGATGGCGGTGATGTTGAACTTGTGGACGTTGATAATGATGGAAATGTAAAAGTTCGTCTGACAGGCGCATGTGTTGGCTGCGCCATGTCTCAGATTACCTTGAAACAAGGGATTGAAAAGGTTTTATTAAATGAGATACCAGAAATAAAAAAGGTAGAGAATGTTGAATAGTGTAAATATATAAGGGAATTGATTAATGCGTGTAACAAATTTATATAAAGAAAGCAAACCTGTAATTTCAATGGAATTTTTTCCTCCAAGGACAGAAAAAGCATCAGGGCAGTTTGATACAATTATTGACAGCCTTGCTGAATTAAACCCGGATTATATGTCAGTAACTTTTGGCGCCGGCGGGTCTGACAGGGATGGATCATATCAGACTGTAAAGAACCTGATGATTGATAAGAACATACCTACAGTTGCATATATTGCAGGGTATGGAATCGGTCCTGATGAAATCAGAGAGGTTTTGGACAAATATAAGGAGATGGGAGTAGAAACCATTTTTGTAATTCGTGGGGATAAACCCAGAGGTGATGATTTTACTCCGCATCCTGGCAGCTTTGCATATGCTTCTGACCTTATTGCTTTTATAAATAAGAATTATGATTTTACTTTAGGTTGTGCAGGATATCCTGAAGCACATATTGAAGCAAGCAGCCTTGATAAGGATATTGAATACCTTAAATTAAAAGTTGATAATGGGGCGCAATATGCTGTTGCCCAGTATTTTTATGATAATCAGTATTTTTTTGATTATGTTGATAAATGTAGAAATGCCGGGGTGAGTGTTCCGATTATTCCGGGAATCATGCCGGTTTATACTGTCAAGTTAACCAATATTCTTTCAAGTGTGTGCGGCGCAGCAATAACTGATGATTTGAAGGCAAAACTTGATAATGTTGATGCAGGCGATAAAGATGCAGTATTAGATCTTGGTATTGGTTTTGCCACTGACCAATGCAAAGGGCTTCTTGAAAAAGGAGTCCCGGGACTGCATTTTTATACAATGAATCGAAGTAAATCTACAGCACAGATTATTACTAAACTGAAACAGGAGAAATTATTATAATCCTCTAATTGCATTAAACGACCATAAATTGATGATGTATGGAGGGATAGAATGGAGCTTACAGATCTTGCTTCAAAAGAACAATGGGAAGAATTTGAAAAAGTAATACATAATCATTCAGGCATGAACGCCTGCGTCTATAATAATCAGGGGAATCGTATAACTTCTTATGTGGAATTTGCAAATGAAGTTTGCCCTACAATTAAATCATATCCTGAAGGGATTGCTGCTATATGTGCAATGGTAAATCAACATTTTGGGGCTACTCTTTCCAAAACTAAGCGGCCTCTTATAGATGAATGTGATGCAGGCTTTGTAAAATTTGCTGTACCAATTTTGCATCAAGGAGAGTTTTTAGGTGCTGTAGGCGGTTGTGGTCATCTTCTTTCTGACGGTGAAGTTGAGACCTTTTTAATTGAAAAAGCTATTGGCAGAGATGATCTTAAATTGGATGAAAAAATTAGCAGTGTTAAAAAGATGACTGATAAAGAAGTAAACGAATTAATTGACTTTGTCCAAAAATATCTTGATGATTTGCTTTAAAAGCAGGCGGAAAAGCTAATCTAAAATAAAAATCTGAAACAAAACAGGTTCCACAATATTTTTTAGATAGCAGATGAAATTTCAGATTCAAGATTTTTGAATATTTTTTCCAGGCATGTTGTCCATGCTGTAATAAGATTTTCCGGGGTGAAATTGTTTAATTTTACTCCGGGAAATAGATCTTTTTCAAAAATTGGCTTGTCAGTTTTTTTATAATCTATAAGGCTGAACCTGATTTTAATTATAGCCAAAGGCGCATTCCCATCAGTCCTGTCACAGTAAATTTCAAGTATTTGCCCTTTTAGAATAAGATCGGGGAACGATCCTTGTGATTTTGTTATATTGAACCATTCTGCACATTGGGTTTGTATTGTTTTTTCAGGCGGAGAAAAAAACGGTTGTAGTAATCCTTTATATAATTGTTCCTCATTTTATATATAAACTGGTTCCCCCTGAATTCTGATGTTGCAGTAAACTCCATTAAAGTAAGTCTATTAGACAGCCTTTGACTTTTGTTTATAGATTTAGTCTTTTGCAATTCATTAAAAGTGAAAAAAGTCTTTTCAGGCTCTGTCTTGTCTAAATTGATAAGGTTGCAACCTGCAAAAAGGAGTAAAATACAAATGCTTGTCAGTAAAAAAACAGTTGAGAAATTGTTTTACTTGTTTTCATTGTCTTCCTTTTGTTAAACTATTTAAAGTTTCAATAATTCCAGTTTGGTTTTATCTGCCTGATTTTATCCTGTTTTTTTTTGGAGGTAAGCCATAAATAACAGAACCGGGATAAGTCTTAAGGTTTTCACTCACTTCTTCAAGATTTGCTGACATTTTTTTTAAATTATCAAGAATGATTTCAAGATCATGTTTTCTGAAATATACTGTTTCATTGATCTGCGCACATGCTTTGTTAAATTGTTTTACAGCAGGAGATATACCGGTAAGAGAATTATCAATATTTCGAATCATTGTTTTTGTGTCTTTGGCAGCTATTTTTACATCTTTTCCAGCCTGCTCCAGATCATTAATAAATATTGGCAGGGGCTTTTCCACATTGTTAACAATTCGGCTTGCACTGTTAACAAGTTTAAGTGTACTGCCGAGTATCTCTTCATAGATAGGAACTTGCTTTTTACGTAGGCAAGTATGCCGGTAGCGTGATTGTGTGTCGACCAGCTTGGCCATACAGCATGCTGTATGGCCAAGCTGGTCGACCGGGGCCCGCATTAGTGTCTGACACAAGTGTATCAAAAAATTTTGACCAATATGTAGAACGAAACAAAATGTTGCGTATTTACTCAATTTTAGGCAACAAGTCATCTGTGTGACGAAAGGACAAAGGCCGTCATCGTTATGATTGGATGCAATAATCGATGGGCGGCAGTTGCGAATATGTTTCATCATAGGTGATTTCAGCTTCAGTGGTGCGAATATGCGTATCGTTAAATTGGGGTGGGTCGTGGTTTTACGGTTTCCCGCAATCCAAGGTGTTTCAATATCTTTTTGATGAGCTGGTCATCTTCGATAAAGGATATGATTTTCATAGCGCCCTGGCACTTGGGACATAACAGTGGGTCGGCCTCGTAAATTTTTTGGATTAATCGGGCCCAGTTGCGCCTGAATTGCTTGGAGGACATTTGTTCCGGCACAATGGTTGGTATTTGATCATCCAGTTGTGCTTTTTTCCGCAGCCCCTGGCTTTATTGCTATAGTATCCATAGTATCTTACGATGTGCGCATATTTGCCGGGTATGTGCAGCACCAGTTGCGCCAGTCAATCTACGGCATCGAAGGTTTTTTGGCTCTGCCCGTCTTTTGATGTGTATATTACCTTGGCAATGCCGCCGGTGCATTTTTCCACCGGTATGTATACCATGCGTTCTTGGGAAAAGCAGGCTCGTACAATGTATCTGGCCAGATTTTCCAAACCTGTTTCATCACCAGGCCAAATTCTGCTTCCCCTATACACATGAAACCCGC
>JAAERL010000990.1 GCA_024230435.1 Desulfobacteraceae bacterium | reverse complement strand
GACAACCTTTGTAATATTGCACTCACACAGATTTAATTCTGGGAAGTTCGAGCACAAGATTGTGCCATCGCTGGGACTGGGACCTGGGATTTATACTCAAAACAGATTGATAAACAGAGATCAAACCAAGATTGATACATCCAACCAGGATGCTCTATTTGGTGGCGGCAGCAGCAGGGTGTCTTCCAGCCGAATGCTGAAATAGGACCCCCGGCATACTAACAAAATTTGCTAGCTTTAACCCGGGTATAAGATTCGGTCCGGCGGAGGAGCTTGGTACTCTACCATGGTATAAACCTAGGTAAAACCGACCGGTGAGAGCGTATTTCGTTTATCCAAGCTTCGCTAGAAGGGAGAGCCGAGGCACAATCTCGGCGAAATCTCATTCTTGTCGTCACGGTACCTTTTTGAACTGACATTTGAGAATTTTAGGCCAAAAAATCTAATATTAGGCCAGACACTTTCTTGAGAAGATCCTTGTAACTTAGAAGTTTCGGGGAAATAGCATTGTTGTCGGCAAGTTACCTTTATGAACTGACATTTGCAAATTTTTGGCCAAAAAATCTACTTTTAGGCCAGACTCTTTTTTGAGAAGATCCTTGTAACTTACAATTTTTGGCTTGCAATGTTATGTCAAGTTTCTGCTTGATTTCCATGCATCGTACCT
>JAAERL010000989.1 GCA_024230435.1 Desulfobacteraceae bacterium | reverse complement strand
TATAAGAAATACCAACATTAGTCTTAAATTATCAGTTATTAAATTTATATTCATTTCATGACTTAATGCATCTATGTTACCCTTGATATTATTTCTCAAAAAGAAACAAAAACTTAGAGATAAGCAGGAGGCTTGAGAGTGGCAGCACATCCGAGTGTCTAACATTATTTACTAGGTAGCCACGGCATTATTATCTTTGGATCTAAACAAGGTTCCCATCCATCGGAATATTCATTTTCAGGCACAGTACAAATATCCCAGACCTTGTTGCCTGATGTATTTCTTAAGAAGCAATTTTGCTGACGTCCATCCCAATCAGACTTTTCAGCAACTTTGTTTAAATGAAAAGGCGCCCATTGCGGCAGTGCATATGCCTTTCCACATTTTCTGCATCGGTAATTACCTCTAGTGTTGCACTTACGCTTTTGTGTTGTTGATTCTATCAATGTTGCAGGGTGAGTACAGCATTGTAATCATCATCAACAGTATCCATGGCTGAATCCATCGGACTTTTATTGCCTATTTTCTGAAGTACTGGCCGGCCGGGCT
>JAAERL010000988.1 GCA_024230435.1 Desulfobacteraceae bacterium | reverse complement strand
TACTTTTGTGCGTGAGAGCGCGCTGGAACAATTTTTTGCAGGAGCAATTTTTTTGCGCGGTAGCATGGCGCTGGCCGAACATGTGTGTGCAAATTAGTTAGCGATTACTTAGCTATAATTAAACGGGGAAGAAAGAGGGATAGCCCGACGAAAACATGCGGTAAATTTTTGGCGCCGCTAGCCCGCAAAAACACAGAACACCATCCTATCCAAGATTAGGGATCGGCAAATATCCGATTCTTTCTGGCCTATTTGGTCATTTAAGGTTTGGAAAATCCGGTTTTATCTGATGCGGTAGAAGCTAGTAGAAATTCATCTCTCGTGCCTCTGCAGTTGCCCGAAACAGATAGATTATTGAATTATCAACATTACAGCTACTCCCCTCCCTTTAATTTCCCCATATTTAAGGACCGTAGTCATTCACACGTTGCATGAGACGTGTTTCGAGTGTGCTCTCAAGTGTCAATTCTCCAATGGTGTCAACAATGATCTTGACTTGGCTGAATACACGTTCAACAGAAGC
>JAAERL010000987.1 GCA_024230435.1 Desulfobacteraceae bacterium | reverse complement strand
CCAAACCCATTTTGGCCATCGTTTTGGTCCCAAGTATCATGTCATACACTGGCTTATTCTCATCTGCCGAGATATTCACTATATCTAGTCTTACGGAGAATAATTTGCTAGTAGAGAACTCTGGGATAAGTAGCTCTAATACACCAACCTTCGTCGTTTTGAAGGTACCATTGAAAGTACGCCACTTTTGAGGTGCGAATCGTTCCTTCCATGGAATGTGTCTATTACTCTTTCAATGTACAAAGAGTAGATCACCATCTAATCCGCTATCAAAGAGTATACGCCAGAAGTCATTTTTGTTCTTAGCGTTTTTATATTTAGGTACAGCTACGATCGTAGCGGATATACCATTGCCTTTAACGACCTGCTTTTGCAGTTTGTTTGTTTGCTTTGTTACGAATTTCGGCTTAGTAAGCTTTGAGGACTCAGAATAATAGTTCGATGCAATCTTATTTTTATTTGATGCTATATATTCCTCAAGGTCTTTCAACTTGTTACTAATTTTACAGGGCCCAATGGGTCAATCACTGTCACTGCTATCATCACTGTCCGAGAGGACATGACGTTTAGTACGCTTGCGGCTCCTTTTCTAGAGGGTCCAGCACAGGCCAATCTCAAGAAAAAAGTTGAAAAAAACACCAAAAATTTCCATGTATATATGCCCAATCTACTAACGCGATATTAGAAAAAAGAAGTCCCGTAAAAAAAACGGAATCTTCCCACCGAAAATTGACTCCAAAGTTAGGACCTTTTTTCTGGTCTGTGACTTGTTTG
>JAAERL010000986.1 GCA_024230435.1 Desulfobacteraceae bacterium | reverse complement strand
TGCTAAAAATGCCGTTTGTGGCCGCCCGAGCTTGATGCGAGTGAACAAACAATGCTTGCTGAATTTTCCCTCCAAGGAAAAAGGTGATGAGGTTTTATATCTCATGACTATTATTTCTATGATGCATGTCACACCCCGCCGCAGAAAAGTTCGTATGGCAAATGTATGATATGGCTGGTGAACAGGCCCGTAATAGACAGTAATGCCTACAAGGCTCAAATCAGTCCCGAACAGTAACTATGGTTGCTGAATTTTAACTCCAAGGACAAATGTGATGAGGCTTTATAACTCATTCCTGTTGTTTCTTTGATGCATATCCCACCCCGCTGCAGAAAGATTTTTCACAAAAAATGAGTCAGGTAGCCCGTGAATGGAATCAAGATATGGCTAAATTGGCGCTAAAATGTACGTTTGGTACCCCATTTAGCTCATTCTCAGCCAGGCAAATGGGCAACTGTTGGAGATATCATAGCAAACCCTATATTTGCTTCGAAGGTCTTGATGAGAGGATTCAGAATTTGTTTCATTCCAAAAATGATATTTACGAGAAATTAAGATATGGCTAAATTTAGCGCTAAAATGCACATTTGTGGCCGCCCGAGCTTGATGCGTGTGAACACACAGTGATTGATGAATTTTCCCTCCAAGGAAAAAGGTGATGAGGTTTCATAACTCATGCCTGTTATATCTTTGACGCATGTCTCACCCCGCTGCAGAAAAAGTTTGCATGAAAAATGTA
>JAAERL010000985.1 GCA_024230435.1 Desulfobacteraceae bacterium | reverse complement strand
TGTCCGCCGGCCTCTTCGATGAAGCGGCAGGTTCGTCGGCGGGCTTGGCGTTCTGCTTCGGGTGTCATTGGATCGGGTTGGTGGAGGACCGAGGGGAGGTGATTTTCGTCGAAGCAGGATGTGGGGATGGGGACTAGGGGGATTGCCTTGGGTTTTGGCATGGTTGCTGGGGGAGGGGGAGCTGATGTTGTTGTCGACATGGTGTAAGTATGGTTTCGGTTTTATGGTGGTTCGTGGTTTTTTTGTTTTTTTGCCGTGTGTCCGTGTGCGTGAGTCCATTCCATCTGAGACTCTATAGAAATAGTACTAATTCCTACGTAGCCGCTTTTTTTAGCAGTTTTAGTGTTTTGAGCGGCCGGATCTCAAACGTAACGATATCTACTTATCTCATAGATCATGACCGTTATTATTTACACCCGACCCTTTAGATACACTTGACATTGCTTCCAGCCAGTTCCAGCGCTATTGCGAAAAAGAGGTGCGATTAATTACGAGTGCAACATCTGATAGAATTCCTGATTCCTGATACAGTATATTGGCGCGTAAAACTCTAATGACCGCAGGAATCACAAACGATCTCTTTGCGACCGG
>JAAERL010000984.1 GCA_024230435.1 Desulfobacteraceae bacterium | reverse complement strand
GTTGTTGCGGCGGTGCTGGTGTTGATGAGGAAATAGTCTCCTCTACCCCGCCACAACTAATATAATCTACTGCCAACGCCACCACCACAACTAATATCATCACCAGTGCGCAGCCGAGGCCAGTTGATGATCACATTGATCGTCCTGGAATGTCTTTTGCGATAATGGATGCGCTCGTACCAACTCGAAACTGTCATGGATCTTACAGCATTAAAAAATTATTAAAATGGTCGCTTTTTGAGATCTTCGCCAATCAACCCATCATGATGAGGCTGATAAAAAGAAAAAAACAGAGGGCGACAGCAGGGAGGCCGAGCACCGTTTATGTATTTTGGTGTGTCAAGTTGATACTAATCGATTCGGCTTAAAAAGAGCTTTCGAATGGTGGTCATGTCGTATTTTGATCAATTTCTGATGTGAAAATCTGATCTGGCTGCGAAGCCGGGCCGGATCTGGTACTGCTGGTCACTTTCTAGACTTGTTTTTGACCAGATCGATTGAATCAAAGGCTTCAAATCAGGCCCATTACATGCCTTATCGAGAGGATCTCGATGAGAGCTTTCCAAAACGCCACTCATCGCCTTCATTGGTCGCGTAGAGTAGGAAAGATATGACCGTTAGTGTCCGTCATTGT
>JAAERL010000983.1 GCA_024230435.1 Desulfobacteraceae bacterium | reverse complement strand
GCACTAAATGAGAAACTACTAGATGACCGCTAGTAAAACCAGCCCCCACAACACTTTTGAATTTAGTGCGCCGCCGCACTGGCGCACTAGTATCAAAAGCCTATTTGTGCACTTGGCGGGTTTTGAGAGAAAGTCAGAAATTCAAACGGTTTTCCCACTCAGCGATCAATGGGCGATACGTTCACGTAGATAGCTTCCCGCAAAAAATGGTTGGTGGGAATCTTCAATCTTTCAAAATGGAAAATGGCATGAATTGGCGGCCGCCACGCTGGCTGGTCTTTTGTGGCAACGAACGGCTACATATGCACTGAAGAGTAGCAAATGCAAATGAAATTGGGGGCAGGCAATAGGCAGAAGCACCGCCGGATACCCAGGAAATTTTGCTGCTAGAAGCGCGAGGTTGAGCAGCGGCGTCGCAATTATATATTTAGCATCTACCATGTTGCGAACTCGAGCTCATAATATCTTGTGCTCTTGCCGTCTGGCTGAGAGTGCTATGACCTCTCTATCACCACAACATTCAAGCAGCATCTGGAATTGTCGCAGAGTTCAGACAAATCCGCAACTCTACCAAGCTAATACACAACTTCGTACTTACCTCTTCCTCCCGGACTCGTTATCGGAATCGGCCAAGTTTCTC
>JAAERL010000982.1 GCA_024230435.1 Desulfobacteraceae bacterium | reverse complement strand
AGTAGGCATAAGTTATAAAACCTCATCACCTTTTTCCTTGGAGGGAAAATTCAGCAAGCATTGTGTGTTCACTCGCATCAAGCTCGGGCGGCCACAAACGGGCGTTTTTAGCACTAATTTAGCCATATCTTGATTTCTCGTAAATATCATTTTTGGAATAAATAATTTTGTGAATCTTCACATAAAAACCTCCAAAGCAAGTATATGGTTTGCTATGATATCTCCAACAGCTGCCCATTTGCCTGGCCGAGAATGCGCTAAATGGGGTACCAAACGTACATTTTAGCACCAATTTAGCCATATCTTGATTCCATTCACGGGCCACTTGACTCATTTTTTGTGAAAAATCTTTCTACAGCGGGGTGGGATATGCATCAAACAAACAACAGGCATGGGTTATAAAGCCTCATCACATTTGTCCTTGGAATTAAAATTCAGCAACCATAGTTACTGTTCGGGACTGATTTGAGCCTTGTAGGCATTACTGTCTTTTACGAGCCCGTTCACCAGCCATTTGATACATTTTTCATGCAAACTTGTCCTGTAGTGGGTTGGGACACGCATCAAAGAAATATTAGACATGAGTTATAAAATCTCATCAACTTTTTCCTTGGATGGAAAATTCAGCGAGCAATGTGTGTTCAGTTGT
>JAAERL010000981.1 GCA_024230435.1 Desulfobacteraceae bacterium | reverse complement strand
AGTAACTAATGAGTGGACAATATCTGAGTCCAGCTGCTAGGAGATCTGTGATGATCGACGCGTCAGTGCGTGCGATCGTGCTCGTGAGTGACATGGCAGTCGTGTGCGGAAAACTGTCGTCTAACGGTCCAGACCGGAACAATTTTCTCTAGCTAGCACTAGTAAAAGAAGGGTATGAATGGCCTAATTTGAGGTATATTTGGTTGTATTTGGGGTAGAAATGCAACTCGTGGTAGAATTTAGGGTTGCATATTCTAACCATTTAGGCTGACACGCACGGTGATACAAAAAACGCAAAAACAAAGTTGTTTTTTTGTTTTTGTGTCGGAACTTTTCATGTGCCAAGCACGGTACGCAAAATCAAAAAACAAAAAATCAGGCAAAATCGGGGGCAAACACACACATCGGATAAGCAAAACAATTAGTTGTATCCTTATTTCATCATCTTCTTGTTTAATAAAACTATTAGCAAAAGTAGATAAAACTAGAAATGAACGTATTTCAATTACATCTTTTTATATTTTGTTAAAGCAATGCAATTCTATTGTCAGTAAGGCCACAGACTTCGTGATGTTATTACCGACGCCGATGTAGTGCTTACGCTGACGCTCGTGTGACGATCGTGCAACTAAAGCTTCTGTCGGTGTTGTTTTAGTTATTGCTGCAGCTGCTGGGATGATATTGATGCTTTCGGGCTATTGTCACCTCCTCTGTAATGCTATGCTGCAACCATCATCAATGCTACTGATCTGCTGCTGATACCACCTTTCCTCTGCTGTAATGCTATGCCGCCGTCACCACCAATGCTACTGGTATGCTTTTGATGTACGGTAACTGGTGGGCTACCGGCACCTCTGCTGCAATGATATACCGCCACTACCACGCTGCTGGCATGCTAGTATTGCCGGGTACTATTTGCCACTGTTGCTATGAAGTACTACCGCCAAACTGCGGCTGTTGCTAGTCATAATACCACCGCCATAGATGCCACAACTGCTGTGATGCTATCCTGTAGTAAAAGAGGTGAGTGGGATAAGTGTGCTCGTATGTGATTTCATCATAAGAGTAATAAAGAGGTCATGGTGATGTGCGAATGTGTGAATGTGTAATGTGTGTGACTTGTGTGTGTGTACTGAATGATCTGTGATAATGGTGGTTTCTGCTTGATGAATTTTTTTGTTTTCAATTTTTTGTATCGACGCTGGATACAAAGTTTGGGCCAAACTTTGTATCCGCAAGAATTTTTTTTTTGCTTACAAAGTTTGCTCAAAACGCACTATCTGTGGAATGGTCACTTTTTACTTGCAAAAAATGACTTTTTGTCGGAGAGTAAACTTTGTTTTTAAAACTTTGTATCACCGTGCGTGCCAGCCTGATGAGTAGTCGCTAATTTTTGGAGGGAAAACCCGCTGCGCGCACCTAATGTTTTTTGCCTGCATAATCGATATTATTTGTAAGTAGACTACAGGGGTGTTACATCTACTTTTAAACCTAAAACTGTTTTGTTAGAAGTGACGGAGTTATTTTACCTATTTTAGCCCT
>JAAERL010000980.1 GCA_024230435.1 Desulfobacteraceae bacterium | reverse complement strand
GCTCAGGGAGTCGCCGCACCCGATACAGTAGAGGAATAATATGATGTCAATGCAACCTTCGCCTCGCTCGACCAAAAGAACAGTAGGTTACAAACGGCGTGCTGCCCTCCTGCCTCTGCCTGCCGTCTGCGTCCGCTCACTCTGCAATAATTTTTTCAGGGGCAGCTGTCCTCTTGACACAACCCGCTGCGCACAAGCACAGTTGCACTTTCCAACTGTCGGTCGCCCACAAAACAATGAAAAACGGCTCGTCACGTGTGCAGCGGCATTCGGCTCGCGTGCACCGGTACTCAATGAGAGTTGATATTGCACCCCTACACAAAATTGTGACCTAAAATTTCAACAATCGTACTCCTACACAGATTAAGATAACACTAAACTTTTGAAAATCAAATACAATGTATGAAAAATACACCCAATGTGAAGTCTACTTCAACTTCGAAGAAAACGATGTCAGAACACTATTACAGTTATTTACAAGAAAGTGAGACTTAGCTTCGCGTAACGGCCCATGTCGTTTGTCCGCTCCCGCAAAAATGCCAAAGCGAGATGCCGGATGAAAAAATGAAGAATGGGTAAAATGTAAAATGAAGAT
>JAAERL010000979.1 GCA_024230435.1 Desulfobacteraceae bacterium | reverse complement strand
ATAAGAAAAGCTGGAAGCTCGTTTCTGTCGGACATGTACACCAAAGAGTGTATATAGGTGTGGAGAATTCTTTAAGGTCTGTCCGGGTCGGGGTTCGAAGGGAACTTGTGCATTTTTTAATGAGATTGACGGAATGCCTAAACCATGCCCTCAGTGTGTACAGTAGGATGACAATAATAGGGACACATGCTCTGTTTGGTCACAATCAAATCGAACGAGAGGCTGTAACTATTTTGATATTTATGGCAGGCAAAAGTAAACGAGTTAAATGAGTGTTTCTCCTTCTTCTTAATTAGGGTTGTGTTTTCATTCCTTCGTTCTCCTCTTCTTTTTTCTCTTTTTTCCTCCTTTTTCTCTTCTTTTCCTTTTTTCATTTGGTCTAATACGCTGTTCACCAGCATGTTATAAAAGCCCCCTGTAGGGATTCCTAATACGCTGGTAATAGCTTTTCCAAGATATTAGCGATCATAATACCAATTCCCGTTGTAAAAATTATCCAAATTGAGCGGAATTTGGATAAACTCCAAAAGCTTTGGAAAAGCTTCTCCTAGATGTTTACTAGGAAAATGCGGATCAGATTGGCAATATTTAGCAAGTATTGTTGCCAACATATCGCCTGTAGCCCTTTGATATAAAAGCCGGACCTGTGGGTTGGATGGGAGTGACGAACGATGGACGTAAACAAACAAGAGTACGATTCCTTCGGTGAGTT
>JAAERL010000978.1 GCA_024230435.1 Desulfobacteraceae bacterium | reverse complement strand
GTAGACGAATCTCGATCGTCCTACCTGGATTGGCAGTATTAGCTGTCTTCTTCCTCTTCCTGGACGGGCCGTCAATGGAAACAAGAGAGTTCCTGCTACGATATGTCGACGGCAAGGACTACAATCGATTAAAGCACAAATTGCAATATGAAGAGCACGTCGGACCAATACAAAAGATAGACGTTTGAAATTCTAAACTAATATTAATTAAGTATGTTATTTGTTATTGCACGCTCTCTTGATTATATTGCTTTCTGCTGATTCTACCGCATGCATTCGATGATGCTTGGCTTAGTTTAACCCCACTCGAAAGACTTTTGCGTTTGATTTCATTAGAGGAGGCGAGAGATGCTTCAGATGGGAGCAACATAGGCGAGATGGTTGGCCGGCCGAGCGCTAAAATTTCGAATTTTAGACGCCCGTGGCCCGGCCGAGCCAAACCAATTTTTTTATGAAACCGGATTTTTTTTCGATCGACTGGATATATGGTACCCCAAAATAATTTCCTGCTCCCACCACAG
>JAAERL010000977.1 GCA_024230435.1 Desulfobacteraceae bacterium | reverse complement strand
ATCTTCTTTGACAGATTTTTTTTTTTTTTTTCACTATCACATGATTGGCTCTTTTTCCAGTCATGACTGCCTTGACAAAAAAAATTCTGTGATCTAGTTGCATCAATGATGAATTTTGTCATGACATGTTTCTGTTCCAACTTTGGTGGTGACACTATTTTCTGGTTGAATTGTTCATAACAATAGGACCGGCGGAATGCTCTACGGACATACTTGTTAGGGGCTACAGTGAAGCGCTTAATTTAAAATTTATTCTAGATAATTATATTTACTAATTAGTGTAATTGATGCTAAAATGATGCCCGTCACCACATTCGTGTTATCACGACCTTCGAAAAGGAGCTTAATGGCCACGCACGGCTACAAGGAGCGACGAATCGCTTTATCATGTATTAAAATGCAAACTGGCCAAAGCGATTTTAATTTAATTGACTAGATGGTCATCATTACCTACCATCTCCAAGGCAATGTTGGCCGATGACGTGGCAAATCATTGCCTTAGAAGATGGCGTTTTCGAATACCGGCCCGCCCGTTCAATGCAGCATCGTTCTCGGTGGTTGTTGAGGAAGAGCAGGGCTTTCAATTGATCCACTGGGCAACCTCAACGGCCAAGAACTCGCAAATACGGAGGGGCATAGACACAAGGCGATGGTCGAGTTTTGACCGTGCGCCATCGTTGATCACCTCTTTTCTGTGTTGTGGTGTGCTATCATATGGTAGTAAGGTACGAT
>JAAERL010000976.1 GCA_024230435.1 Desulfobacteraceae bacterium | reverse complement strand
GACCATTTGTTGGCAAAAACGGCCAAATTCATTGATTTGGACCATAAAATTGCTGGTCTCAGACTCAACCTCTCAGTTTTTGTGTAAACTTAGCTTTCAAAAAGCGGTAAGTTTCAAATATGTGATGCTGGATTTCAGTCATCACAAAATGCCATATCTCCGTGGCCATAAACATATAAAAGAAGACTGAACCTGTACTTCTGTTTGAAATCACGCGGCCAATCTGGGACCTCTAGTGATTCATACCCCCCATCACTTTCTTTGGCATGGCGGGGGCAATGCTTGTTTCGCCACTGGCGCAAAAAGCTAGTTTCTCTTCTCCTTTTGTTTTGATCCACATTATCCACGCAGCATTGATTCCTATTGAACGGAGGTTCAAAAGAATTTCCAAATTCTAACCCCAACGTTCTGAATTCCTCGATTACCTAGTGGTTGCCCTATTTCTCTGTGCCACCAGGCTGAATTGCCTAACAATTAGCCTTATTTTGATCTGGACTGCCAATCTTTTAATTCGGCGCTAATTCTCAGCGATTATGACGAGATTCCGCTTCTTCGTTATTTTCCATAATTATTTCGCCCGTTTCCTTGCATTC
>JAAERL010000975.1 GCA_024230435.1 Desulfobacteraceae bacterium | reverse complement strand
TTGCGATCTTAACACATGATAGCAGTTTTGTACCTTCGACAGCAGATTTGGTGATCAAACAGCTGCGGCGTGATCTTTCTGTCACCAAAAAACATGCCGAAAAAATAACACAGCGTGGCAATCTCGACCTAGATGATCGACAGCTATACCCACACGATTCTGCAGAAAGGCTCCAACAAATCGAGATTCAGCTCCGGGAGGCGTCACAGAAACTATTCAACACTAACGAGAAAATATCTGGAGCTGTTCAAAAACACAGGAAGGTGGAGCAAAAGCAAGAGGCAATTGTAGAAATGATTCTATGCTCAAAGAAAGAATTAAGCAATGGTCGTCGAGAATTAGGACAATTTCGATATTAGATCTGCAATGAAAAAATTAACAAGTCAGTCGAAAAATCAGTTAGCAAAGCAGCTGAAAAAAAGGAACAACTCAGAAAACGGATTGCTGTAGACTGGAGTGACTCTTCTGATGATAAGTTCGATTTTTGATGGATTATAAGACAGACTAAACCGCAGCCATAAACAATTGTAAATTTTTGTACATGAAAATTGGTCGAATTACAAAATGTTAAATTACTAATCAACTCACAGCCAAAACATGTCTGTCAAGTCTCGTTCAGGATCATCGAGCAATGATTTGAGATCGGCATGCATCGATTCGTCATCGAGAGCAAAGCTGTACTCGAGATTTTCCCTTTGGCCACCCCAATTATTGCTCGTCTTCTCATCCATTGGGGTGTGAGAATTACCGGGA
>JAAERL010000974.1 GCA_024230435.1 Desulfobacteraceae bacterium | reverse complement strand
GTGCTTATACCCACGCCTTTGACAATCTTTTGTTGTTGTTTGTAAAGAGCCTTTTCTACGGATTTAATCGGCGTGATTTTTTTGTTATTGACAGTACTAGTATCTAAGTTTCGATAATCGGAATCATTACGTTTAATAGAGCTAGATTGGTTTACTTCAATATTGGACGACAAAATACCATGTTCGTAGCACCCAGTGACCTATTCGTCATCAGAGCTATCACTGTCATCGGAGGAATCGTAATACCTCTTACGAGATTTCTTTTTGCGGCTCTTTTTGAAAGTCATCTTTTTGAGCGCTTTAATCTCTTTCCTCATTTGGGCAAAAACAGCCTTGGTGTCCTCATCAGCACGCGAGTGCGCGTTGGCATTCCTGGTGGGTCCACGATGGGCTGAGCGACGTTTGTCCGTTCCGTCAGCATTCCACTTGCGACACTGGGCAGTGTTGTGGGAATTCTTCCAGCCAGGCAAATGCTTGGCGCAAAGCTGACAGAGCTTGGGCGTACGGTCTTTGCTAGGAGGTCCTTTGTTAGGAGGTCCTCCGCTCTTCTCGTCATATCTGGCTTTCTTGGGGATCGGTTTATTTAGCCCAGTCATTTTGGCCTTTTCCTGACCCGATCCTTTGGTGGGG
>JAAERL010000973.1 GCA_024230435.1 Desulfobacteraceae bacterium | reverse complement strand
ACCGGATGGCTTAAAATTCACACTCGAGTATTCAATCTGCCTATCTATGATTTTTACGTACGTTAACGTACATGCTACTTTCTTGTGTACCTGCAACTTATAGGCTTTGCTATTTTACTACTGTATGGACGTTTAAAGTTAAAATTAGTGGACAATTTTTATCTTATTTTAGGAGTGTCGCATGTAATATGCTGTAACAGATCATTCATGATGATATCATTTACAACCTGCTCTTGAGGTTTATATGTATTTCTATTAGTGAACAGAATTTACGAAAAACACAATTAGTCAGTTTATTCCAATCAAACTGAACCAATTCCGCAAATCAACCTGAAAAAAAGCTTACCCAATGAGATTTCATCAAAATAGCTCAGCCGGCGGGCACGCCCTTTGCAGACTGCTGTGACCAATCTTGTGAATGACCCTCTTGCCAGTGTGAAGGCTGTTCACTGTACTTGCCAAGTTGCAGGTTAAAAATCTGACAAAGATCAGATCGCGGCACTTGGTTTGGACCGCAAGAAGTGAGGGGGGGCTAATTT
>JAAERL010000972.1 GCA_024230435.1 Desulfobacteraceae bacterium | reverse complement strand
GTGTTTGTTGCGTTTGACATGTGCATATTAGCCATTTGCAAGCACATGACATTGATTTGTTGCTGCATCGCGGGGAGGAGTTCTTGGAGGGTTGCTTTTTGCTGTTGCAGACCTGTGACCATTTCAACGGTTGCGGCGTGTGCATTCGCAAAATCGGTAATGCCTTCCTGGTAGTTTTTTGCTCTTGCGCGCTCATGCCAAAACCGAATTGGCATGCTGCCCAAGACATTTTTCTCTTGAGGCGCACCTTCTCAGGTTACCAGGCCTTAAAGTGCGCCCAATCTTTTTGGTCGTCCGGGCGCGCATGCCATTCTTTGTACTGCCTTTCAAACATGGCAGTACTTATTATCATGCGCATGCCAGCATCGACTGCGTCTTGGTCTGTAATTGGTGCGTTGGTGAATTGTATATAGAGGATTGCATTATCGATAGTTCTTGCCAATTTTGGGAAGTCATTGTTGATGTGCCATTCCATATTCATGGTGGCTTTATTTTCTTTGCGGTCTGCTTTGTCGGCGCTTGCATACGTAGTTAAAAACCACTGGTAACATTCCATAAAGGACATGTTGGGGTTTCTGTTTTTGATCAGGTTGAAGTTATCCTTGTAGTCCTTCGATATTAACTGTAGAAAACGGTCCAATAAAGCTGCGTCCATATTCTTTTCTTCCGCGTAGATCTGCTTTCGGCATTCCCACGCCAATTTTTTGTTCGCCCATACTGCTGCGTCTTGGTTAGGCATGTAGACCGGACCTTGTCCCGGGTCTTGCGCTCGTGGTGGGTAGGCTTGTGCCGTGGGGTCTGACATAAAATCACGGTATCTCTTAGTAGTTATGGGAACATCGATTTACCATAATCGCAAGTTAGCAAAAAGCTAATAGATCACCAAAAATAGCTCCCCCAACAGTATTTGAAGTGGG
>JAAERL010000971.1 GCA_024230435.1 Desulfobacteraceae bacterium | reverse complement strand
GTGCGATCTGTTGACGATCCATGGGACAGAAGTGCTGGAGGTTGTGGGTCGGTCAGCCAGAAGCCGCGGTGCAGAGGTGTTGTGAGCTGCAAGCGGGACAACGGGCAGTCATGGTACGGAGATTCCAGTGGCCGCGGGCAGGACTGCAATCTGCTATGAGACGGTGGTGCCGGGGGCTGCCGGCCAGGCCATTTGTGAGTCTGATTGCAGGGTGTGCGGTGGACGCCAGCCATCAGACCCCGGGATGGGCTGTGGTGACAACAACATAAACAAAAAAGATAAAATAAAAATAATTTCCTCGCATTGCGCCAGTTCTGTAGACAACAAAAACGTTTATAATTTATGCAATTTGGCCCTACATATGGCAATATATTGAAATGTACGTAACTTTGCCAAAAAAAGGAGTTAGAAGCTCTCCTTTGGACAGTGTTCATTTTAATAACCATATCTTTGAGACTGGTAAGTTTGAGGATCAAAGAAGGAAAATTAAAAAAATTGGTTGACCCCAAACAGACAGTACAATACACGTTATGGTACCTACCGTACCATGTGGAGTACGCGTTTCTCAACGATGCAAAGTTTGTGTATGGTGT
>JAAERL010000970.1 GCA_024230435.1 Desulfobacteraceae bacterium | reverse complement strand
GGCGAAGGCGGATCGACGACACCGGGGAACGACGGCAAGGAGTCGGGGAGCGATGGCGACGGCAACGGCAACACGCCTGTAACGGCCGAGGATGGCAATGTCGATGGGACGGACACCTAACGGCGGCGCGAACGATGCTTTGAATCCATCTGCGGCATTTGTTCACTTTTTTAAATTAAGGCGCTACTTTAGCCATAATTTTTAAATGTATAACAATAATTGGTCCATAAAATAATACTTGTTTTGATTTCACAAACATTAATCATATTGACTTGATATCTGTGGATTCTGAATGTGGGCATTGATACCTTTCATTTGAACCTGGGTAGAGCTTTTTCTGTAAGCAAATGCTCTGCTTTGTACCACTTGTCTGATTTTTTACACTAATTTAGTCAATATTTCTACGGTTTTCTTGATTTTACGAGAAAGTGTGCGAAAAGAAAAAAAGGATCTCTCTGGATTCTGAATGAGGGCATCAATACCTTTCATTTCAGCCTGGGTAGAGCTTTCTGGGTAAGACATCCCTCTGCTTTTGACATCTTATCTAAATTTTGGCACTAGTTTAGTCAATATTTCTACGGTTTTCTTGATTTTACGAGAAAATGTGCAAAAAATGGATCTTTCTGGATTCTGAATGAGGACATCAATGCCTTTTATTTGAGCCTGGGTAGAGCTTTGTTGGTAATATATTGCT
>JAAERL010000969.1 GCA_024230435.1 Desulfobacteraceae bacterium | reverse complement strand
TCACCATACTGGCAAAGAGTGGGGTAGGCCGCCAAGAACTCGTCGACTTTTTGAACTGCTTGATCTAACTTTGGGTGAGACATATTGAAATTAAACTGTGTGGGGGTGTTGTTAACCGCAGGAGGCTTCAAAGGAAGTAAATTTGATGGATAATGAGCTGTTGGATTTGGATTGCAATGGATTTTATGGGTGCCTTTGATGCAAGAGAGCGAGTTGTTTCAGAACTCTTGGCTGGTCCGAATCCTTATTCGTTCGAGCAACACGCGCGTGTTGTGTCGTTGGTCGCTGAATCCGAACGGCTTTCTGGGCGTGGTGGGCCTTTGTAACGGCTTTCTTTCTCTTAGCTTCCCGGTTCGGTCATTCACGTTCCAGTCACAAGTGTCGTCATTTTTAAAAAGTTTTTACGGTACGAATCATGTCTCACAAATCCAACTCAAAGATTTTTATTTTGAGCACGAAGCTGGCCGCAAGCCGCAACCGCCCCTACACAACCATAACCGGCCCTTGCCATAGTAAACAGTTGCCGACTGGAGAGATAGATAAACACACCGGTAGAAGCGTCATCCGCAACGCAAGAATTATTGAAAATTGAATTACACCTTTCAAGATGGTGCGTTTTTCTCATGCGTAACTGTGATGTATTGCTTATGGTCATTTTTCACAAGTAGATAAAATGCATGGAATGAATTAATTTAACAACATTGGATCCTCCCTCATTACTCACCC
>JAAERL010000968.1 GCA_024230435.1 Desulfobacteraceae bacterium | reverse complement strand
CCAGAGGTGCAGTGGTTGGGGACTAGTTTTGTTTTTGTCTGGATAGGTTTGACTGACAACTATCGGCTGGTGGGCTGTAGAACCTAAGTCCCTACATAAATATATCTATACATCAGAGACAGAAAAAAGTTCGGCTCTGGAGTTGGAGTTAGCTCCCTCAAACTCAGCCTACAGTTGATAAAGTCAGAGTTAGTATTTTTTCTTTGCATCAAAGTTGATAAAGCCAGAGTTGCCTCTTTCAATTTTGGATAAAGTCAAAAAAGTCAGAGTTGACATATTTTCATTTTGCTAGAGTTCACAAAGCTAGAGTTCGCACTTTTTAGAAATTTTGCTCTGCAAAAATGAACTCCATATGATCATTAGAAGCCAATAAATCTATCTCAATGAAAATTTGTACATTCTGGGCAATACACATAACATTTAACAGCTTTGTTGCTACGGGCGCATATATGCGCCAACTTTTCACCTAGCTTCGCCTACGCTAGGCTAGGTCAGCGAGTATCCATGCTCATATAGCAAATGAGACCGCGTTGGAAAGCTGAGATCAAGCGCTATTCAATGGTGTTGTCGGGCGTCCACGGAGCTTGTTTTGCTGAGCAGGAAAAGGCCTGCATTTCCGTTGCTTTGCTTGGCCAAATTTCCCTACCCTCTTTTTTTGCTCCGCCGCCGCCGACCACGATGGCGTCGTCGCTCGTATGCCTCGAATACTCACTCAATTGCGTCGACCAGTGGCTCAAATTAAAGCCAAAGACCTCCTCTATCGACTGGTATGTGGCGATTGTTATCCACGGAGGCATAAGGTGATCTAAATCTGCCGCCTCTACAGTGGAATATTTGGTGATGATGATCATCATCACCTACAGTTATGGTACTTAGAACTAATGTTAATGTCAATAT
>JAAERL010000967.1 GCA_024230435.1 Desulfobacteraceae bacterium | reverse complement strand
TTTTCGTTTGATCCATGCGATTTATGCGATGCCGAAAGAATTCTCCAGGGGTGATGAAAATTTGCGTAAAATCCATCGATAAATTCATCCGGGAAATGATCCAAAAAAATAATTACTCTTTTATTTTAAAACAAGTCTGATTTTACGTAAAAGGCTTTGTTTTATTTCCTCGCCAGCGTAACCAAAACGCTCCAATCATGCGTTCGCGTTTGCCTTTGTCGGATTGGTGGCCCTTAATCCGACCTACAATCTACACCTTTATTTATATCTTTTCGTTTGATCCATGCGATTTATGCGATGCCGAAAGAATTCTCCTGAAAACACGAGTAGAATCTTTAGCGGTTATCTTGCTACCAATTTCTTGTTCCAGGGCGCTCACATCGCCGGAATGCGAATGCCCCACGAGGTCGAGTTTTGTCACAAAATTTTCAAGGGCGGGAACGGGAAGCTTTCTTAAAAACGCGCACATGCCTTTAAATACCGGTATGCGTTTTACCGGAGGCCCGAAAGTGTCCTGTTTGCAGATTTCATTCAGGATAACGTTCAATGAAACAGGTGTCCGGTAACCGATATTAAGGGGGCGGGATGCCGGGTTATTGTGTTCGCTTCTATGGATCACCGATTGGGCAAGGCTTATTATGATATCAGCATAATCATCCACATCGATGATTGAGTATGACTGTTTGCCTGTACCAATGATGATGCCTTTTGCGGCCATTGCCCTAAACCCTTTAAGGGTAAACCGGTCCCCCTGGCCTAAAATGAATCTCGGTCGCAAAACAAAACCGCTTCGCTGTGTTTGGCGCATCTGATTAAGGATAAGGCTTTCCGCCATGGCTCGCGTTTTTGAAAGTTTTGTCTCCGGCTGCCCAGGAGCCTGTTCAGTTACACACGCCTGTTCGCCCTGGCCATAAACCGACATGGAGCTGCCGTATATGACGCCCATAGCCGATGGCGGCAACGATTCAAGCAGTCTTTTTGTTCCTTTAACATTTGCATTATGGTAGCCGGTGTTATCCGTATCGATCTGTTTGGTGGCAAAATGCACGACGACATGAGGTTCTTTAGGGAAAAGTTCTTTGGGAATCCGGCCGGGCAGACAGCCTTCAAAAGTGGTGACAAAAGGGGCCTTCACCCGTCCGGTATCTCTGCGTATCAATGCATGGATCTGGATATTTTCGCCGGATGTTTCCCGGATTTTTCTTAGCGTGGCGGAACCGATAAAACCGGTTCCGCCTAACAGGACGATTTTGAGCATGCTTTCTCCACTACCAGATACAGGGTATCAGGCGCTTTTTGTTTTTCGAATAGACTTTATAAGCGTCAAGTTTTAACAGCATGCTCTCTTCGACCAGAATACGCACAATAACAAACATATAAAGAACCATCAGGGCTATCAGGGCCGGAACGCTGAAGAAAAAAATCACAAAGCCGGTATGAGCCAGAATCATACCCGTATAGGCCGGATGCCGGATATAGTGATAAGGCCCATGATCGATAATTTTATGTTCATCCTGAAGCCTGATCCTGTGGGAATAGAACTTTCCAAGGATTCGGATGGCCTCTAATCTTAACAGAACAGCCCCGGCGAAAACAGTAATGCCGATGTAAAGCCACAGATGATTGGCAATGCTCAACGAAGGACTTGCAAGGGCGGTGATGACGGTCGCGGCCCGGGCGGCGGCATAGGCTTCCAATGTCCCTTTGTCCAGTCTGGTTTTCTCCATATCGATTTCGCCCACGGCAATCCTGGATTCAGCGAAAAGCCACAAAAGATAGAGCACGATGAAAAGAACCCCCAGCAAAAGCGGCGGCCCATCCCAGTTGCTGAATTTAATGACTGAAAGAATGATAATTACCGCAACAAATGATACGGATAATATGACCGGCAGTTTTCCCTGAATATTACTCATAATACGAATCTCTCCTATCTGTTTATAGTAATCCCGGAAAAATAAGTTGCTTTGTGTGAGTTGAATAGATCTTGTACATTCTGTTTTGCATAAGAAAGCGGTCTTCGATCAGGGCTCTAAAGGTGACGGCAAAAAACCAGAGCGCCAGAAACAAAAAGGGCGCAACGCCCGGAAAGACCAAAACCAGGCCGGTATGAACGATCAGAGTTCCAAGGTAGGATGGATGCCTTACCCAGCTATAAGGGCCTATGTCAACCACCAGGTCGCTGATTGCCCGTATCCTCAGGGTGTAGTCTTTTCCCAGAGCGGCGATGGCGGCAAACCGGAGCGCAAGACCGACAGCCATAACCGAAAGGCCTGCCGTTGCCAGTGCGGAATTTACCGGAGCGCTCTTTAAAAAGACCGCCGCGAGCAATCCGATTTCTACAGCCGCGCACATTTCAACAGTGCCTTTATCATGGTTTTGGCCCTGTGATGTTTCAGCGACTGTGATTCTCGATTCAATGATTTTCCATAAAAAATAGATAACCACAGTCAGGCATGCCAAAATTTTCCCCGGCCCAAAAGGCTCCTTTGCAATTCTTAGCATGGCAAGGACGGTGATCAGCAGTCCGCCGATAAGGGTTATTAAAAGTGGTGTATAAGAACGAATTTGATTCATGATAAAGTGTCCTTTGTTATTACGGTAATTTGTGCAGGAACTTTATAGGGTGAAAGCCAGGCCGAGCAGAATCTTTGAAGCTTTTTTTCATCAAGGCCGGATTTGTTTCGGGCCACGACTGTCAGGGACACGTAATTGCGCCCCACGGGCGCCTTTTTTTCAACGGCTTTGGCCTTGATCACGTCAGGATGCATCAGCATGACTGATTCAATTTCGACAAGATCGACCATCTGGGCGGCCACCTTTGCTATGGGAAGCGCCCTGCCTTCAAAATTGAGAAACCCGTTGCCGTCCACATAGCCAAGGTCTCCCGTATGAAAAAAACCGTTTTTAAAAAAGCGTTTATTCTCCTCCGGTTTGTTGAGAAACCCTTCGCAGACAGTGGGCCCGCCGACAAGAATCTGCCCAAGGGTTCCCGGAGCGACCTCATGGCCCTGGTAATCAATGAGTTTTACGACAATATCTTCGTGGATGGGCGCCCCCAGTGTCCCCCGTTCCTCCGGGATTTTTCTAAAGGTTGCTGATACGGATAGCGCTTCGGTCAGCCCATAGCCCTGAATAATTTCCAGGCCGGACAGCTCGGCGATCTCTTCATGAAGTTTTTTGGGAAGAAGGGTGGCGCTGGACCCGATAACTATATGCGGGTGCATATTGATGTTGCCTGGGCCTGCCCGGCTTTTTAACTCCGATGCAAGCTTTGGCAAAATCATGGGAACCAGACAGGTAAACATCACACGATGCCTTTCTAAGGCATCCACAAAGTTCTGGTCCATAAAATTTTTGGCGATTACAAGCCTGCATCCCAAACTCAGGGGGAAAATGACCAGAATCGATATGCCGTATATCGGGTAGATGGGAAGCCCGATAAGAAAAGCGTCATCGGGCCGCAGCGGATACCGGTTTTCCATACCATTCACACAGAGGGTATAATCCTGGTACCGGTGGGTAACGCCCAGTGGATATCCGCACCCCCGATAGGTGTAATGACAGGTTGAAACAGGATTGCCCGGCGGTGGGCAAAGAGGGCTTCGGACGCCGTTGAACCCCTGGACAGATTCAATGGCGATGCTATCACCGGCCTGTTCAGCGGCGGTATCGATAACCGCAATAAATCGAATGCCGGGGATTTGTTCGAATAGCTTCCGGTATGCGGCCAAAATCTTTCCGGTACACACAACCCCGGCTGGTTGCGCATCCGTCAGGATGTTCTTCATTTCAAACAGAGTCAATCCTGAATTCAATGGCAGGGCCACGCCCCCTGCGGACACCAACCCATAAAAAATTGAAATAAAATCATCTCCGGCCGGAAGAATCAGCGCCACTATTTCATTTTTAGAAACTTCTTTTTTTTCAAAAAAGCCTTTGAATCTCTCCATTTTTTCGAGAAGTCCGGCATAGGTGAAATTCTTCTGCGGTTCATCTTCATATTCGATGGCGATTGCCTCCGGGTGATCGGAAACCGCTGAAAGAAAACGGTCGATAAATCCCGTGTGTTTCTTTTCTTTTTGCGATGATATGCTTTTTTTCATAGTTTAATTCACAATTAGAGTGGATATTGTGCTTGATCCTATTACGCCTGTGCTATCGTGCAGTGAAAAATCCATCGAGCCCATGGCGGAGTTACCGCTAATATTATTTCCGGCCAGAGCATGACTTATCTGAAGAGCGCCTCCGCCGAATGCCGGTCTATCCAGGCAGAAGGTCAGGGACATTAGAATCATGGGCGTATCCAATGCAATTTTTGAAATCTTATGAAGAATGATCATGCCGCACTGCCTTGTCACTTCGAGAATATACAGCATGGAGTAAATGCCCCTGTTGTCACAGCAAAGAACATGGCCCGGTGGCGGGGTGATCAGATCGAAAAACAGATATCCATCTTTTGTGGTGTATTCCGAAACGAGCACATTTTTTGCCTTGTGCTTATGTAATACGGCCGGGTCATGATAGGCTTGGGCAGTTTTCTCTGATTTGAATTCAAGCGGCCTTTTACCGGTTTGGACAGGTTTTGCTTCAATGCTCAATGTAGCCGTGCTTCGATTGTTCTGAACAACATTGCACTGGCATTCCAGCAGCTTTGCCGGATCGGTTTGGGAAAAAGACAGCTCGATTACTATAGGCATTGTCTTTTCACAAATTTTTTTGAAATCTATAGCGATGGAGCTGACGAAAAAATCATTCGCCGAAAGCTGCTTTGCCGCAATAGTATACAGTTCCAGCGCCCCATGAAGAATTAGAATGCCCGGCACATGATCCAGGGGGTGGTCGAAAAAATAAGGATGCGATTCATCCACATTCAGTGCAGCGGAAAACTTTTGCGGCTGCTCTGCTGACGATCTTTGCGAAATGTTAGACAGTACGCAATGGGCCCGGCCCTGAACGCTATTGGTCCACCTCCTTTGCTGACGATGCGGCGCGCCTTGCTGAAGACTCGGTGCGTCCCTTTTCATTGAAAGCAAACGCGCTTGGGTATTAAGAAACCGATGCACTGCTGACGAGGTTGCGCCATGCCATGCCAGGAAAATATCCATCATATCAGAGCCGTTTGCGCAAGGGGCTTTGTTTTCAACAACGCGAGCGGCGGGTTCGGCAGCGGCCAAACCATCGGCGGTCATAGCGGCCGAACGGGGCCCGAAAGATTTTTTAAGATAAGAAATTTGATGGTTCACACAAATGGAGACAGGTATCTCTATCTTCCGCGGCTCCATTAGTTGCTCGGCATGTTTTTTGATAAACACTCTGAAACACGGTTGCGGGCCGTCATATACTTCAATGACGGCCCGCTTGCCCTTTTTAAGCAAAACGGATAAAAGCACCTCGCAACCGGTGGCCTCTCCTAAAAATCGTCTACCCGGCTGCCGGTGTGTATCGAATTCCGGTCTGACTTGGGAAAAGGCTTTGATATCGAGCGCATCAGGTTCGATACCAGCTACTTTGCAAGCTTTTTTAAAGCTGTCTGCCCTTGAAAAGGGCACAATGGCCTCAATGGTTGCCAGAACCCGATCCCCGTCGGCCTTGGCGGCAGGCATACGTTTTAAAAGAAAGACGGCTGAACCCTCAATTAAAAGAGGGGGGTTTTCACCTTTTAATCGCCTGTCATCAAGATCCACCGGCGTTTTGATCATGTGCCCGGCGCCCGCGATAAGGGTTCGGCAATGGTTTCGGAGCAGGACTTGCGCAGTAAGCAACGTTGTCCAAAACGTATGGGTATCACCTGCACAAGTCTGGTGGAATCCCTTCAAATTAAAATGATAGGCCGGGTATCCCGAAAACATGGACCCCAATGTCGATCCAATGTCTTCAAGGGTGGTTTCGGGCAGTTTTTCTTTTTTCACGGCTTTGCCGCCCAACACATAATCGGCATAATATTTTCTAACGATCTGAAAGGACCGGGCCCCGCCGACGTTTGTGGTCATGGTTATCGCCGCATCATCGGCATCAATCACCGCGGCATTGCGCTTTATCAGAGAGTTGACAAGATCAACCGCATGATTCTGGAAGGCATCTATTCGGGTGAGAATTTTGGAGCCGAATTTGAGTCTTTTGCCTTCGATGGTGATTCGGTCCGGCAAAAAATAACCCCGCATTCGGTGCTTTAAAGCTCCGCCAAAACGATCGTCCGGGAAGGCGGCGGCGTTGCCATCGGTCCAAAAATCCGGTTCCAGATCGCATAAGGATAAGCGGTTTCCAAAGCCGCCTTCAAAATCGACTATGGCGATATCGGGAAACACGCTGTCTTGTTTTTGTCTTTTTTCACCTGTTCCGTGAAATCGCACATCATAGGACTCGATCACCAGATGGGCATTGGAACCGCCAAAGCCAAAGGCTGACACACCAATACGGGCGGGCCGCTTTTTTGTATCAAGCGCAATGGGCTCCTGTGCAAGCGCCACACATTTATTGTCCAGAATCGGGCTTGGCGGGGTATCGATATGGGGTGGAATGGTTTTGTGCTGAAGCATCAGCAGCGCCTTGATCAGTGAACTGAGGCCTGCTGCCGCCAGAGAATGGCCCACAAGTGATTTGACCGATCCTGCAAATATTTTTTTATTTTTCTTTAGGTGGGGTGAAAAAAAATCATGTATGCCCTGGACCTCGATTTTATCACCCAAAGCAGTAGCTGTTCCATGGGCTTCGATATAATCGACCTCCGGCGGGTTAATGCCCCGATAGGCTCTTTGGTAGGCATTCTTCTGCCCCGTGGGGCCCGGCGCAAAAACCGAGCCTTCCGACCCGTCCGAGGACAGACCCGCGGCACATAAAACGCCCAGAATTTCCCGGCCTGATGCCAGCGCATTTTCAAGCGGTTCCAAAAAAACCGCGGCAACCGCCTCACCCGGCGCCATGCCTGACGCATGGCGTGAAAACGGCAGACATTTTCCTTCAGGTGAAAGGGCCATCAGTTGAGAAAAACCGGACATTAAAAAGGGGGGGATGACCACATTCAGGCCAAGAATAACGGCTGAATCCGCCTGACCGCTCTCGATGAGGCTGACCGCTATTTCAACCGCGTAAAGCGAAGACGCGCATGCGGTATCCACGGAAACGGCGGGGCCTCCGGCTCCAATACACTCGGCAAGATCCTTTAACTGCTCATCGGGTGAAAACCGTTTATCGAAGGACTTTTTTGCGTTGAAGTAAAAATCCAAATCATTTGCGAAGTAACCCTGATCACTCCATGACGTCCCCAAAACAAGGGCTGTCTGCGAAAAGGAAAATCCTTTTTCATGGGTTAAAATATTCTCAGACAGTGTTTTGAGCACCTCTATGCCATAGCGGATCTGAGAGCCGTTTTTCTCCTTTTGCTCCGGCAGGCAAAAAGCTTTATCCAGATATATCCTGTTGGGGATTCCCGGCTCCGGTGAATGGTAAACATCCCGATGCAGCCCCCACCTTTGGTCCATTGGGGTCAGTTCCGCAGGTTCTGCCCTGACAATTTTTTCCCAGAATTGCTCCGTATTTGCCGCACCGGGGAAAATGCCCGCCGCCGCGGTAAACGCAAATAGTGGTCTCGCCTGTATATGTTTGTGCTGCCCAACCATCTTTTCTACCTGCTCATCAAATAGTTTAATGTGGAATCAGGTGACAAAATGACCACACTTTCCTCCCGCGCTCCCTTTGTCAGTTCATCAAGAAACAACTTTACACCTTCTTTTGTGGAAATGGTGTCCAGTCCCGAATTCTCCATTTTCTGTTTCAATGCGTCCGCGGCAAGCCCTGTTTCCCCCCATACGGACCACAGCATGCTTTTTACCGGGTAGCCGGCCTTTTCATTCCAGTAGGCCGCCACACCGTTTAAAATTTCGTTGGCGGCCGCATAATCGGTTTGCCCGGCGTTTCCCGTAAAGGAGGTGATGGAGCTTAAAAGCACTGCAAATTCCAGGGGCTCATCTTTCAAAAGATGATAAAAATGATAGATGGAATGAGCCTTGGTATATAAGACACGCCTGAACGAGGTTACCGTCTTTGATGAAATCATCTGATCATCTATGATTCCGGCGCCATGAATGAATCCGTTGATTGATCCGAACTTTTCTTTTATTTGCGCCACTGCGCGTTCAATATCTTCGGCAACGGTGACATCAGCCTGGATATAGGAAAATTGGCCACCAGCCTCACGGATTCGTTTTTCATTTCTTCTGATGGCCTGTAGACGTTTGACGGATCGGAACATCTTCATTACGTCATTCGCGCCTGCCTCTTTGCCCCTGTTTTTCAGGTCATGGAAAATGGCTTTTTTCAGTTCTCCGGCATCGGTAATGTTGAGCAGCGGCGATGGCTCCGCGGCAATTTTGGTTCGGCCAAGGGATACGATACGGCATTTGTATGTTTCAACCAGTTTCACACCGATTTCGGATGTTATGCCGTCCGCGCCGCCTGTAAGAAGCAACACGCTGCGGTCATTGATATTCATGGGGGCGGATCGGGTCTTTTCAAGGTTGCTGGATTTGCAAACCAGGGTTGAAAGGCCTCTTTGGTCCAGTATGATCTCTTTCGCTTTTTCGTAGGGCTTGAATAATTCGGCAATGATGCGTGAAAAATCCTGACGGCTTTCAGAATCTCTCAGACAAAGATATTTCACATTGACAAGAGGCAGCTCTTTACTCAGCGATTTCAACACCCCAACCGATGAGCGCATGCAAGGATCATTGTTGCCGCAATGCACACAGGCAAACAGATCTCCTTTTACATTTTTTTCGTAACGGTCTGCCAACAACGCTTTGGCAAGAACGAAAATGCTTGTGGCGCCGGATTCAACCCGATCCCGCCATGAACTGAAATGATTAGAGTCGATACTGTTTGCCCCAATGCCGTCCACAATCAGCACCGGTGGTACGGTCCCATTGGAACTGCCGTTAGACAGGGCGGAGCCCAGGGAAGTGATTTCATCGAACCCGAAAAATCGTTTGCTATCCTTGCCGCTGAGCTCCCACCCATAAACAGACTCTTTTTTCTTAAGGTGGAGCTCAATGATCCGGCAGCGCTCTTTTTCCAGAAAGCGCCTGAACATTTCATAATGTTCTCCAGGCTTGCCCGCCAGAATAAGACGTCCGGGAACTGACACGGGATCGAATTGGCCGGGCTGCTCTTGCCGATGCTCCTGAATCAGAAACCGGCCGGCACTTTTAAAAGGTGGTTCTTTCTCGTGGTGATGCGTTAGAATGCGCGTGATATAGCGCTTCAGCTCTCCTATGGAATCGGCCTTAATCAGCTCGGAACCGGCCAGGGATATTTCCGGCACTTTGTTCACCAGCGCGTTGATCACCTCTTGCTTTTGGAAAACCGTTAACTCCAGATCTTCTGAAAAGGTTGTCTTCGAATCTATGGCCTGACGTGGATGATCCGCTTTCTGGGAATAGGCAGCCTTTAGCCATTGTTCAATAGCTTCCCAGCCGGGCAGTGCGCCGTCAAGTTCAGACTTTGCTCCCGATTGATCAATTTCATTTACCGTTCGCGAATACAGACCCGATTGTTCGATGATATCGGAAAGCATGCCAAGACAGTTGGCCGTTCTTAGCTCATCACCGATTTTGTTTATTTTGGGATAGGCTTTCATGAGTTTCATGAAAATCTGAAGCAAAGAGATCGAATTGATTCCCAATTCGGATGAAAAGTCAGCCTCCAGTGTGACAACATCCTCAGGGAAACCGGTTATATCCATGATAATCCGCCGGCACTGCCGAATGATCTGCTCTATGGTGCTCGATTCAACCGGATTATCGGCAGTCTTTTGATCTTTTTGCGCTGTCTCTTTCAGGGACTCTGAAAGAATTAAACGCAAAGATCCCAGGCTGCCGGCAAGCCGAATGTTTTCCCCTTGACTTTCAAGCTGTGGGAACATCCTGATCAGGCGCATAATGGGCTGTATCAGTGTAATGGAATCCAGGCCCAGATCGTTGCTGAATGAAGCCTCTTCGGTGACGATATCCTCGGGAAAGCCGGTGAGGTTGCACAATTGTGTTCTTGTCCATTGAATAATATCATCTATATTGCCGGGCCGGGCCGTATCAACCGGCTTCACCGCCTTTACCTTTTCCGGCGGCAGCGTTTTTTCAGATTCCACCGGCGCTTGTGCTTTTTCAGGTTCCTGAGGCTGACGCATAGGGGGACTCTTCACAAAAGGATTCACCTGCGGCTCGTCCGCATTCATCCCGGCGTCAAAGACATTGTTTTCACAAAGGCAATTCATGCCATGTTGTTGTGCGGCCATGAAATCATTCATGATCCGCATATTATTTTGCATCACCTGATTTATCGCTGATGAATTACCACTGGGGTCAAGAGAGATCACCAGCTTTTCCTGAAGGTTGAAAAACGATTGGACCACTTGACTGTTACCGGTAAAATAAGAAGACACCGCTGTCGGGCCGGCTATCGAGCCGGATGATGTGTCCGGCGGTTCGGATAGGGTAAAAGCAAAAGAGGAGTTATTCATGGGCCGATCTCCGTGTTTTTTGTCAGGGATAGTGGACTTTAAAGCTCTATAGTCTGCAATTCTTTGCTTTATGGTTTTAGACATATCCGGCTTCAGATCCGTCAATTTGATGTTGTTAAAACACTCCCATTCCAAAGGGATGCCGTGGGCCGCAAGTTTCGCCACAAGATGGAGCGCCTGTTTTCTATTCTTCACATCGAAAGTCGCCGCCAAATGGGGTTCATCGCCGAAAATGCGTTTATTCAGTCCGGTCAGAACGCCGCCGGGACCTGTTTCCAAAAAAATTCGAGCGCCATTGCGATACATGTTGCGGCATTGCCTGTCCCAAAAAACGGAATTTTCGATTTGCTGATAGAGGTTTTCCGACATGGCTCCGGTGTCATCCGGGTACGGACGCTGTGTGTAATTGCTGTATACATGCTTGCCGTCGGGGGACTGAAAACCGTCCGTCTTCTTTTCCAGTTTACGCAAAAAATCATGCCATTGAGATGATACCGATGACATTAGCGGCGAATGAAATGCACACGAGGTCTTCAACCGGACGGTTCTTATCTGTTGATCTTTGCATTTTTCTTCGAATTGTTTGACGGCTGAAGTTTCTCCACTTACGACAATCTGTGACGGACTGTTATAGTTCGCCACGGCGATAACACCCGTGATCCCTTCAAGTAAAGGCTTGATCCGGGATTCGGGAGTCAAAACCGCAGTCATGCAACCCGGCGCCTTATGCCCCGCCTCGCTTAAAAGTCGGCCTCTTTCCCGGCTCAAAAGCAGAAACGTTTTCCTTGACAAAGCCCCCGCAGCCTTAAGAGCGGCAATCTCACCATAGCTATGTCCGGCAAAAAAAGAGGGTACGATCCCCGCTTTTATCAGCGCCTGGGAAAGGGCATCGGAAACCATGCCAATAGCTGGCTGACCATTGAACGTATCCTTTAATTTTTTTTCAGACTCAATGGATTCATTGATATAGATAAGATAATTCATGTTTCGGATGTCAATAGTGTTCCAGATGGAAAAAAGATCTTCAAGCTCCTCTCTGAATCCAGGTAAAATCGAATTCAGAGGGGACAACATTCTGGGATATTGACTTCCTTGGCCTGGAAAGATAAAGGCGAGGCTTTCGGGGCCATACGGAGAGGATTCAAAATAAATTCCCGCCGGATCATCTATGGCATCGGCGGTTTTTAAAAGGCTTGAAGCTTGATTGAGCTTTTTGAACAGATCCGTTTCACTCTCGGCGACGATACTCAGAGTAAGGTCGCCCGGACAGAGGCGGGTACCGTAAAGGCGGTCCATTTTACCTGAAAGACAGGTTTGGATAAGATTTTCAATTTGCTTTCGAGTCCGCCCTCTTATGCATAACAGTGCAGGTTTCATCATACCACGTCTATAATCTGGAAGCCTTCAATTGTTTCGAGCCACATGTTACAGGAAAAGTTGAATCCATCGATATTGAAATAAGGTTTGATCCGATGGGTCATAACAAATTTGTAGGCATCGACCGCCTTGTCTTCAGGGAATTCATATATCGTCATCGACTGGATTCCTTTTTCACATTCACTGCGAAAATACGGCCCCCTTATCTCCAGAAAGTCCGGTTTAGGAGAAAGAGAAATCAGAACTTCTTTTATTACATCCAGCTTCTTTGTTGAAAAATTCAATTTGGCGATAATAACCATCAAAGGCTCCCTATTTTATCATCACGGTTTTTATCGTATCGTAACGATAACGCCTGACTGAGCTTATAATAATCGGCTCCATGCCGGTATGGTTATGGAACCTATTTGCAGAAAGTATAGTCAAATATGAAAGTATTAATTTATATAAAAAAGGATAGCAGATAAAATAGTTGATTGCCAGAAGTGTGAAAATTGAGGCCAGGCCGAAAGCAATTGCAGAAGCAGTATAAAAAGTGCTGTTTGCAACCAATGCATCGCAATAGAAACTACGTAGTCAAGCGACTTGAATGTTTGCGCTATCCATTATTTGATTGTTTAGAGTCCTGGTAGTTGCCAAGATACCGTTATTGCACCGCTCTTTAATTTTTTCATTTTTATAAACAACCGTCTCAATCATTAGAGGTTATTGCCGTGCACTTAGGCGATTTGTGTTAAAGAATATACCATCTTGTATGTCTTTTTTCCCGTCTTGTGCGTTATTCCAAAGCCCGAATACATTAAGTATGCAAACTGATCATCAATCTTTGGCGCGCCTTGAATACGAAAAAAAATCCTGCTCAATCTGGTATATTCTTTTCCGCCAATCGCCTTAACATCTTCAATTATTTTTTTCAAACGCTTTGCATATCTTATTTGCGCAAAATCTTTTATTCTATAGCTTGTCCCGGTCTTTTATTAATTTTTATAGCGCCTGTCAATATCTTTATTATCTTTTCATCTTGCAGTTAAAAATAAATGACCTGCGCCAAAAAATAGAGCCGCCTGGCAACTGCAAAACTTTAGCCCCTTCTCTACAACCCGCCACTCATAGCGCCGCCTCATAAATTACAAATTTTAAAGTTGCCTCATAAATGCGGCGAAGTTTTTTATTTTTGGCAAGGCAAACGCAGGTTTTCTGAGTGACTGCTCACTCTCTTATCATTGTAACAAACAGGAAAAGAAAAAAACCATCAAATTTTTTTTAAGAAAATTTTTCAAAAGCTTAAGGCCGCATAGCAAGAAGCCGTTGCAAGAAACATCTTATTGCCGGTAAAAAAATGTATGAATCAGCAGAAGTATTTTAGACAAAATAATTACTCTTTTTTTCTATTATTAGATTTTCTATAAATTTTATAGTCGATTTTATTTCTTTGGTTAAAAATTAGAAAGCAAAAAAAAAGCAGCGGTTTAAACTTTAAAGATGTTTTCTTGACCCGGCAATTTTTCTTTCAAACTATGTAGGATTCTAAATGCGCCAACCTGTCTTAAGGGGCGCCCTAAAGATACTAAAATGCAGGCTATAAAGTTTTCGCCTGGGGTGATGAAAATTTGCGTAAAATCCATCGAAAAATTCATCCGGGAAATGATCCAAAAAAATCATTACTCTTTTATCATCTGGCTATTAGATCATAATGGCCGAAATTATGACCAAGCCATCCCACTTAACCACTGACGTAAATTGTCATTTAGGTCTAAAATTTTTTAATAGTTTCGTCAGGGCTATCAATATTGTTTATATCTACTTGATTTAATTTAACTAAATAATAATTACGGAACAATTTTTTCACGGTGAGAATCTTATATTTGCGGCTGCTATTAAAATTTTTTTATGCCTTTTAACCTGAAATGAAGTTTTTAGCGACTGCCTTTTTGTTTTCCTCACGGTTTATTCAAATATTTTCATATGCCGTAACAGGCTGATATTAAAGTGTTAATATGTTTTGAAGTGATAGTTTTTTATTTGCTGAATTGGGTTATTTCGTTTAATGGAATGTTTATTGCTCATTACAATAACAAATTAAATTTACAGCTAAATGGGGGGCAGTCCATGAGAGATGAAAAATTAAATCGCAATTCATTTTTTTCGCGCAAGAACAAAATGGAAGAATCATCGGGATTTACACTGCTTGAGCTAATGGTGGTGCTTGCCGTCATCTCTGTATTAGCAGGAACGGCCGTAATTGCGGCCAGCAGCATTGATGGCAAGCATGATGTTCAGTTCGCCGCTGATGAACTGTACGGCAATTTGCAGGAAGCCAGAATGCTGGCAATTCGTAATGGTAAAAGTTGCACTGTAAATTTTTATTTAACTGAAAATGCTTATGCGCTAACGGTAACTGGTGAATCTGAAAGACAGCGGGTTGATTTGACCAATAGCCATAGAACTCCGGTAGACATTGTGTCTGTGTCTGAAAATCCAATTATATTTACCCCCCAGGGATATGCTGAAGATTCAAGTGACATCGTTCTTTCAGGAGATGGGAAAGATGGTTTAACATCAGAATACAGAGTTCGGACCTCTATAGCAGGCGCTACCAGTATTACCCGAATGGACCCCAATTAAGATTTGAGTGAAGGATAATATCATGAAAGAAATAACTCAAGATTGTAGTTCAAGAAAAAAAGCAATCATTTTTTCATCCAGTGGTTTAACACTTATCGAACTGCTCATCGCCATGGTGATTGGAATAATTGTGATTGTGGCGGCAACATCCTATTATTCAATGGAGTCCAAAGTCTACCGATCACAAAGACAGATTTCCCAGATGCAGCAGAATCTGCGGGGCGCATTGCATATTATCGCCAATGATATCCGCAATGGGCAACGCGATAGTGGCGTAAGAAAACGATATAAAATGAATTTTGGGAATTGGCGAAATATGGACGGCCAAGAATCTAATGAGGCTGAAAATAGTAATCACGAGATTATCGGCAGGCCATGTCTGCATATCTCATCTATGCGAAAAGATAATAATGGGGATGGTTGGGCGGATGGGCGGCTCCATATTATCTATGCTTTACTTGATGATGACGATGATGATAGGCAAACCGACTTGTATCGTTATACCCAAGGCAGCGATAGCAATTTTCCAAGTACAATTAATTTTGATGATTGGGAACTTGTCGCGGAAAATATTGAAGAGATTGGTTATGCCTATGCATTCGATGCAGACAAAAACGGGTTTATCGAAAGGTTTGGTGAGCAGCGCGGAACACAATACATAGCCGATAATAATACCGATCAAAACAATGGCGGGGGGGCTATTTTATGGGCAGTGGACTCTGACAATGATGGTGAGCTTGACGTTAATATAGATATAGATGGTGACGAAAAGGTAACTATAGATGATTTTGGCACACAGACTTTAATTACAACAGATAGCAATTCGGCCCTGCATTTTCCTTCTACAGTAAGCGAAGATCAAGTCCGGGCTGTTCGGCTATTTTTGCTGGCCCGGTCGCCGGAAGAGTCAAAGGATGCCCTTTATGATGAAGATAAAAGCTTTGTTGTGGGCAACCGGTTAATTAGAATGGGAAATAAAACTGAGTCTGAAAGAAGACATAGGCGCAGGGTTATGACCATGGATGTGGCACTGCGCAGCTATAACCTATAACGGCTTTTTAGGTAATATATGTTGATTGTCTACTGTGTTACGGAGAAGATATTTATGGAAAGATTAATTATGAAAAAAAAACGAAGCCGTATTTGTAATTCAAACGGCTTTACTCTAATTGAAATCATGATCGCCCTGGTTGTTTTCGCTGTTGGCATTCTGGCGATTGCTACGTTGGCAAGCGTTAACATAAACAGTAATTCAAAGGCGCATACAACTACCGAAAATGTCAGCTTCAATATTGGCGAACTTGAAACGCACTCTATAATGAACTGGTATGCATATTCGTCCCTGGTAGGCGATTATCCCAAAGAATTCATTTCTGACACTGGGGTAAGTCATACCATAGATGCAGATATTGGTACTTATGCGCTTGATGAGGATGGGAATAGTGTATTGCCAGTTCTCAATACTCGTGTAGTTACCGTTACAACATCTTTCGAGGATAATTTAGGAAAAGAAAGAACAACAAAGTTCAAAATGATTAAACCCAAGCAATAGGTGTATAGGGAGGCCGCATGAAATCATTGATCCAACTTCAAACTCAAGCTTTAAACAACGAAAAAGGAGCCGCCTTGGTTGTTGTGGTCCTTGTTCTCGTTGCAATTACAGCTATTGCCATGACTCTTTTAAATGTTACTACCATGGAAATGAACATGGCTTCTAATTTTAAATTTGACAAACAAGGGTTTGTTTCTACTGATACTGGTATTTTCGGAGGAGCTAAGTTTATAAGGCTTTTAGTGAATCCTCCTGATTATGAGAATAATGGAAGTGTCGTCGAAATTGATGAACAAGATCAAGAAAAGGCCGGCTGTATAAGTTATGTTGATCCTAATGCCGGGGAAGCAAATGAAGCAACCGCCGATGAATTGAAACAGCAAGTTTTCGATAGAATATTGGGTTACACAGACGGCGATGCGTACTATCATAATCCGGCTGATTCAAGTGAAGCTGAAAATGACGCCATGGACATAAACTTTGATCATTGCCTTATTAACGCGGCGGTGAATATTTATCCAATAAACAGCGGTGGAGAGTCCGGCGGCGGGTTGGAGTTCGGAGCAGGTTCCGAAGGTCTGGGCGGCGGAAATATCGGTGGTGTTTCCAAAAAATGGAGAATGGTTAGTTCCGGTGGGGATGATGCGGGAAATGGGAACCAGACCATTCGTGCTGTTTACCGCTATATGCCCGGCATCCCCGGCGGGTTGTAGATCAATGTTCCATTAAACAAAATAAGAAGATGATGATGATGAAAAAGGCGGGTCGAATTAAGTGATTTGGAACAGTTTTGATGGCGGTGAAGGTTTTTCAATTATAGTGAATTGAATTTTACCGTATCGACTGGTTTTAAAATAGTAAACCTTTAGTGGCCTTTGGCCGGTTGCGCCACGTTAAACAGGGGGCTATGATTATGAAGTATACGAGTCGAAGAAAGTTAAATTTTATTGTGGCGTTTCTGATGGTGTTATTTACAAGCCAATCAGGGATGTGTTTTACAGAGCCGGTTATTTCCGATTATACGGCGTATCCGCTTTTTGCGAATGAAACTGTTGCACCCAATGTGATGATTATTTTGGATAATTCGGGCAGTATGAAGTCCGAGGCTTATTCTTCCAGCAGCTATGAAGGAGAACCTTTTGCCGGTTCGCCGGCTTTCAGGGTTGCGGCTGACGCGGATGATACGCAAGAATATAATACCGGATACATGGATTGGAATTCGTCAGACCTTGATATTGGGGAAAATACTGTCGGCCTTCGTTTTCAGAATGTGGATATTGCCCAAGGGGTTCAGATTAAAGCCGCTTATATTGAATTTATTGCCAAGGAAACCGATTCGGATGCAATCAGCCTTACCATTGCGGGTGAAGCGGTTGAAAACGCAGATCCTTTTGGAGCGGAGGATTTTAGTATCTCCAACCGGACTGCGCCTTTGACCGCGGCGGTGAACTGGTCGCCGGGAACGTGGAGTTCGGGTCAAACATACGCAACTTCGGATGTATCTGCGATTGTTCAGGAGATTGTGAACCTTTCGGGGTGGACCGCCAATAACGCTATGGCGTTTCGTATTTCCGCACCGGGGTCCGCCAATCAGAAAAGGGTGTCTTATTGCCGGAATTCCGGTGCAGTGTACGCGCCCGTGCTTCGTGTAGTTTATGGTAATACGGCGGCGAAAAAATATTATGGTTATTTCAACCCGGAGTACTTTTACAAATATAGCAATAGCCGGTTTGAGCCGGTATACAAGAAGATTGAATACAACTATACGGCAGACAACTGGAATGTGGAAAACCTTACTGGAGTTAGCGCCACTGTCAATTCTTCTGCCATTGTGAGCCAGAAGTTATGGGACGGTAACTGGATGAACTGGATGACCATGTTGCGGGTCGATGTCGTTCGTAAGGTGCTGATAGGCGGAGATACCAGAAGCACCAGCGCAAGCGGCAGCGGGAACAAGCGGGACGGAAGCGGCAAACAGGTGATCTACGCGCACGATAACAGTTTTGAAAACAGGGTGTTTAATTCCAGTGCGGCAATTGCCGTTACCCCCTATCATGGAAACTATTCATACAGACTCGATGATGGCCTGTTAAGAATTTATGATTACAGCAGCGGATGGGTTAACACGGTATATAAAGTCCGTGTTTTGAAAGACTATGATATAGAGCCTGAATCATTTCACGAATATGATACCGGCGTCAATGTGGCCGGTGTGCTGCAAAGACTGGGAAATACCGCCAGATGGGGCAATATTTGGTTTACCTACAATGACGGCGGGTACGTTGAAAACGCCATGGGCGTTGATATGGTTGAACTTGTTTATGACCTGGAAAGACAAGATCCCAGCACCTGGACTCCTCTGGCTGAAACCTTTTACGTCGCCATGCAATACTTTAAGCAGGAAAACCCTCAGAGCGGACTGAGTTATGCCGCAAACGCCATTGCAAGTGATGGAAATGAAAATAAGCTCGACGCTGATGATCCGTTCTACCGGGGTGGGGAAGAAGTCCCGTGTGCGAAAAGTTTTGTTATTCTGTTGACCGATGGTCAGTCAACCTATGATACCAGGGTTCCGGCTGAATACAAGGATGTGGACGGTGACGGTGATGACCAGACGTGCAACGAAGGCAATTCATCCACTAAAGCCGATTGTGACTATGGTTCCTACGGAACTGATTTTCTCGATGACATTGCTCTTTATGCCCACACCAATGACCTGCGGCCGAATCTGGAGGGTAATCAAACCATTACCCTGTACACTATTTATGCTTTTGGTGACAGCCAGGAAGCCAAACAGCTTTTGATGGATGCAGCCAGAAACGGCGGTTTTAAAGACTCGGAAGATAATCCAAACGGTCTGCCGGACGGCGGCTATACCGATTCTGCTGACAACCGCACCGAATGGGATAAAGACGGTGACGGCGTTCCTGATAACTATTTTGATGCTGCCGATGGATTCGCCCTGGAGGCCAGCTTGACCAAAACAATTGCCCAGATCAGCAAGTCCACCGCATCCGGTTCTTCGGCTTCGGTTATGGCGGCTACCAACGAAGGTGAAGCTGGCATGGTTCAAGCGTACTTTAGAAGTTCGGTTTCGGCTGCAAGCGAGGATAAAGAGGCTGCCTGGTTGGGCTTTATGCATTCTTTATGGGTGGATGCCGATGGTGTTTTACGCAATGACGGCGGTTCTACCAAGGGAACATTGGATGACCATGATAAGAAGGTAGTGTTTACTACGGATGATGAAGGTAACACCAAGGTGCTGATTGAAGGTGATTCAACCGAGTATAACGTTGATGATATAGATGTATTGCAACCGATTTTCGAAGTCGGCAACCAGATGGCAAGCACCGGCTTTGATCCCGGCAACCGCAAGATTTTCACCTTTATTGACAAGAACAAGGATGGCGCGATTGATGATTCCGGCACAGATATGTTTGATTCAACAGGTGAAATCATCTCATTTGATACCAAATCGGTCTCAAACCTGCTGCCTTATTTAGGCGTATCAGGCGATACTGCCTGGGCAGATAGCGGCGCCGGTTTGGGTGATACTGTGGATGAACGCGCCCAAAATATCATAACCTGGGTCAGGGGCACGGATGTGGATGGCCTGCGCAATCGCACCCTTGACGGGAAAACCTACCGGCTTGGCGATATAATGCAATCCACGCCGGTTACCGTGGACAAAGCTTCGGACTCTTACCACATAATCTACTCTGATGAATCCTACTTAGAATACTACAACAGTGTGGCGGCCAGGGAAAGCGTGGTTTACGTGGGCGCCAATGACGGTATGCTGCACGCTTTTACCTCGGGATTTTTCAATGTGGATAAAGACGGCGCAAAAAGCTACATAAAGCCTTCGGGCAATGAATTGGGTGATGAAATATGGGCGTTTATTCCCCAGGCCGTATTGCCCCACCTGAAATGGACAGCCCAGGAAAACTATACTCATACTTACCTGGTGGATGGAAAACCCCGCATCTTTGACGCCCAGGTAAACGGCCAATGGGGCACCTTTCTTGTTATGGGTTTGAATATGGGCGCGCGCCAAATCCAGGTATATGAAGATTTCGGCAGCGGCAAGCAGGAGCGCGATTTTTATCCCTCCTACTTTTGTATTGACATTACCCAGCCGCGCAGCCCCAAACTGCTATGGGAACGAACTTATCCCAACCTGAACATGAGCCGCTCCAGGCCAGCTCCGGTGAAGGTCGGAGACAGTTGGTTTGTGGTCTTTGGCTCAGGCCCCACCGAATATGACGGAGCCAGCAGCAAACCGGGATATCTTTACGTGGCCGATCTTGCAACCGGCGAGCTTAAAAAACAATTCGGGCCGCTGGACAGTAATGCATATTTCAATGATCCCGTGTCTTTTGATAAGAACCTGAATTATAATGTGGATGCCATTTTCGCGGGTAGTGCCTATTACGAAAATAATACCTGGAAAGGAAGCATATACAAGCTGGCCGTGCCATGTGGAAATTGCCAGTGGGCTTCGGACTATGATGCTTCACAGGAATACGGTTATGATGAAGATCCTGCCAATTGGCTGGAGTCCAAGCTGTTTGATTCACCAGATGCGCCCATCACAGCGCCAGTTTCTGTGAGCATTGAATCTTTCCCGGATAAGGGCATTGACAATGTATGGATTTATTTCGGAACGGGCCGGTATATTGGTGAAGATGATATGTATGACGGTCAGCAGCAATATATCTATGGCATCAAAGATCCGTTTTTTAACGCCAACAGCATCAATGAAATCTATCAACATGACTTTGCTAATTTTAAAACCGTAGAGCGTGATACCCTTATTTATGGGAATGACTTTACGGTCACAACCTATGGCTCGGTGGTTAAAGACGGCAATTTGTACAGCGGTGATTTTCTTGCTTTCGAAGAAGATATCCAGAAAAACTATGACGGCTGGTACCGGGCATTGGATACCAGCGGATCGAATGCCTCCGAACGGATTATCAGTAAACCTAGCCTTCTGGGGGGAATGGTTTTTGTTCCGGCTTATACGCCCAGCGATGAAGTTTGTTTGCGTTTGGGCCATAGCAATTTTTACGCGATTTACTACGTCACCGGAACAGGTTATACAGATCAGATTTTTAATATTTCCAATCCTGATACAATCGATGTTGAAGGCAAAATAGAAGAGATTGTGGCTGTAAAACTCCAGGACAGTTATATCGGCATGCCGCCATCGGGTGTGGGTTTTCATGTGGGAAACAAAAAGGGCGCAACGGCTTTTCCTCAGCTAAGCACGGGCCAGATTCTTGAGCTGGAAGTCGATACGCCGTTTTATCTTAGAAGCAGTCTTATTGACTGGTGGAATGATATGCAACACAACTAAACCATTAATAAATCTTTAGTAAAAGGACAGTGGATATGACAGACGTTATTAAGAAACAAGCTGGGCCGATGGCGGTTATGTGCCTGTGTTTTATCTTTTTTTCAATGACTTTTACGGTGACTCCCGTCTGCGGTGATGAAGAGCAGGAGTCTGAGACAGTGCGGGTGAACATTGAAAGAAAAACCCTGGAAAAAGTGTTTACCAATACGGGCGACATTTATCATGTGTCAGATGCGACGCTTATCGTTGGTACCGACGGCAAGCAGGTCAGCATGAGAGATTTAATGGCGCCCTGCCAGGCAAAGGTTTACTTTGATTTTGAAAATGGAAAACGTAAGGCAACGTATATAAAAATTATTAGTGTTGCAAGTGACGCCGCCTGGCAGTGGGTGAGTGAAAGACCCGAATAGAGTAGAAAGCGAATTTCGTTTTGCCGTCTGGAAGGCCCTGGTGGTTTTTCCAGACGGCAGGCAAGGACAGATCCCCAAGGCTTCCTCTGTCCGCGAAATTTAAGATAAGGGCTGTTTTAAAAAGAAAAAAAGTACCTCTTCAGATTGTAATATATAGCAATAAATTATACGTAATAATAATTGGTTTTGGTGGTTTTTAAACAAACAGGCTCCACCCGGCGAATTGCTCCCTAAATTCCCTTTTTAAAAATTGATACAAGTTGCATGCATTATGCAATGCGCTGCAAAGTGCAGAATTTTTTTGTGGTGTATTCTGTTTGTCAGATTTCTATTGGAGGATTTTCTATGATGATGAAAAATGTTTTCCGTAAACAGTTGTGTATGGCTATATTCCTGTCGTCAATAATATTTGCGATACAACCGGGATTTGCTTTTGGAGATTCGGAATCTACTTTTACCGAACCGTTGATTAGTAATTACGAGCATAGTCCAATTTTTGTCGATGAGTCTGTGAAGCCCAATGTGATGATCATTCTGGATAACTCCGGGAGCATGCAACAGCATGCATATCCTGAGAATTCCTATGAGTTAGATTCCGGTGACGGTATAATTGGATCGGCCAGTGTAGAGGTTGCGGCTAGTGATGATGATGTAGAAGAAGATGATAGTGGTGATATGCTGTGGGCTGCAAAAAGACTTAGATTAGGAAAAAATATCGTCGGTATTCGCTTTCAGGATGTGGATGTTCCAAAAGGCGTGTACATTAAATCAGCATATATCCAATTTACCTCCAGAAATAGTCAAAACGGCGACATTTCCTTGACCATCGAAGGTGAAGCCTCGGGTGATGCTGATCCCTTTGTTAGAGATAAAGATGATGACGATGAAGAAGATACCCATGTTATCAGCACAAGAAACGCGACATGGACATCCTCGACTGTGAGCTGGTCACCAGAAGCATGGAGCAGTGACCAAGTATATCAAACTGCTGATATTTCAACAATTATCCAGGAGATGGTGGATCATTCAGATTGGTCCGAAACAAATAATTCACTAGTTTTCCGAATCACAAAATCAGGTTCTGGTACTGGTAAAAGGGTTGCCTATAGTCGTAACTTTCAGGAAGACGATGACGATACGGCGTACCCGCCCGTGCTCAGTATATTCTATACAGACTCAGAAGAAGTGCCGCAATATTACGGGTATTTTAATCCTGATTTTTTTTACAAATACCAAAACGCCCGGTTTGAACCGGAGTACAAAAAAATAACCTATGACGCTACCGGTAATCACTGGAATGTCTATTCATTTGATGCGAAAACAAACACCACCCTTAATTCAACATCAATCGTGAATGAGAGGCTATGGGACGGCAACTGGATGAATTGGATGAGCATGATGAGGATTGATGTTGTGCGCAAAGTATTGATCGGGGGAGATACTAAAAGCACAAGTGCCACCAGCGATGGTAACAATAGAGACGGTAGCGGAGAGCAAGTGATATACGGGTATGATAGTAACTATGAGGTAAAACAAAAAGAATTTGATTCCTCCGATGGGATTGCTGTCAGTCCTTACGATGGTGTATACAAATACAAGCTTAATCTGGGTAATCTTACTGTTTATGATGAAGAAATGACATATAATATGGCCATTCTAAAAAACGCTGAATTAGAGCCTGAATCCTTCCATAAATATAACGATGGTATAAATGTTGCTGGCGTTTTGCAAAGGCTTGGGGAGAATGCCAACTGGGGCAATATTTGGTTTTTAAAAAGCGCTGGAGGAATGGTGGAAAACGCCATTGGCGCGGACATGGCTGAACTGGTTTATGACCTGGAAAGTAAAAATCCCAGCATCTTCACATGGACTCCTCTTGCGGAAACACTCTACGTTACCATGCAATATTTTAAGCAGGAAAGCCCCCAGGGTTATTCCGCAAAGGCCATCGCAAGCGATGGAAATGAAAATAAGGCAGACGATGATGATCCGTTCTACCGGGATGGGGAAGAAGTCCCTTGTGCAAAAAGCTTTGTAATTCTGCTTTCCGATGGCGAACCCACTCAGGATAGGAATATACCCAATCAGTATAAGGATACTGATGATGATGGTGATGAGGAAAAAAACGAAAATTTCAATAATGGCTGTTCCGATTATCTGGATGATGTAGCCTTATACGCCCACATAAATGACCTTCGGGATGATTTGACTGGAGATCAAACCCTTACCCTTTATACGATTTATGCCTTTGGCGATAGTGAGACGGCAATACAGCTCTTGAAGGATGCAGCCAAAAACGGCGGATTTGAGGATTCTGGAAATAGCACTAGTCCGAAACCTGATATTGATAGTGAATGGGATAGCGATGGGGATGGCGTTCCTGATAATTTTTTTAATCCGGCAGACGGGTTTGCTTTAGAGGCTAGTTTGATAAGTGCAATTGCAAGCATCGGCAAGACAGTTGCTTCAAGCTCTTCCGCCTCGGTTTTGGGGGCCAGCAACGATGGCGAAGGCAGCGTTGTACAAGCTTACTATAAAAGCGTAATCGAACCTGAAAGCTCCGATGAAGAAGAAGCACGCTGGTTAGGCTTTATGCACTCTTTTTGGGTGGACGCCAACGGCGATTTACGCAACGACAATAATGAAGATGGTATTTTGGATGATGGTGATGAAATAGTTACTTTTGTCACAAATGAAGAGGGCAATGTCACCGTGCTGCTCGGAGATGACGAAACAGAATACGAAGTTGATGATATCGAGACTATAAAGCCGCTTTTCGAAGCCGGCAGTATGATGGCAGAAGAAGGTTTTGATCCGGAAGATCGCAAAATCTTTACATTTATTGACAAAAATGAAAACGAAGAAATCGATGATTCCGGTGATACCGTGTTTGATTCAAGCGGCGATATTATTTCATTTAAAACCGCTTCGGTTGATGACCTGCTGCCATACTTTGGCGTATCAGGCGATACGGCCTGGGGGGATAGCGGGGCAGACCTGGGAAGTACAGTAGATGATCGCGCTGAAAATATAATCTCATGGGTCAGGGGCGAGGAAGTGACAGGCTTGCGCAATCGCACCGTTGACGGGAAAACCTACCGGCTTGGCGATATCATGAACTCTTCGCCGGTTACTATCGGCAAGGCGCCGGATTCTTACCATATTACATATTCCGATGAATCCTACCTGGATTATTATAACGGCACTGTGGAACGGGAAACTGTGGTTTACGTGGGAGCCAATGACGGAATGCTGCATGCTTTTACTCATGGAAAATTTTTAGTGGCTAAAGACGAAGAGACAGGTGAACTCACCACCAAATACGAAGAAGTTGATAGCACGGAATTAGGGACCGAGATCTGGGCGTTTATTCCCCAGGCTGTGCTGCCCCATTTAAAATGGGTGGCTCAGAATGATTACAGCCATACCTACCTAGTGGATGCCAAGCCCCGGATTTTTGATGCTGAGCTGGACGGCGAATGGGGAACATTTCTTGTCATGGGTTTAAACATGGGTGCCAAAGAAATCCCCGTAGAAGAGGATTTTGGCGATGGCGAGAAAACAACCCGGTATTTTAAACCTACCTATTTTTGCCTTGATATTACCGAACCACGTGAACCCAAGCTACTATGGGAGAAGACTTATGATAACTTGAACATGAGCCGCTCCAGGCCCGCGCCGGTCAAGGTGGATGATAAATGGTTCGCCGTTTTCGGGTCCGGCCCCACTGATTATGACTGCACCAGCAGCGAACAGGCTTATTTTTATTTGGTTGACCTTGCGACCGGCGAACTTGAAAAAAAGTTTGGGCCTTTAGATGACAATGCCTACTTTAATGATCCCATCTCTTTTGATAAAGACCTCAATTATAATGTGGACGCAATCTATGCGGCAACGTCCTATCTTGAAGATGGCGATGATTCCGATAATGATGATTCCGATAATGATGAGAAGACCTGGAAAGGAAACCTCTACAAGTTCGCTGTTCCTTGTAATGCAAATTGTTCATGGTCTGAAAAAGAAACAGACAGCGGGGTTCCTGAATACGATACTGATCCTGATAATTGGTATAAATCAATTATGTTTCATTCGCCCGATGCACCCATCACAGCACCTGCGTCCGTGAGCATAGAAGTTTATCCTGACAACGATATTGATAATGTCTGGGTCTATTTCGGCACGGGCCGGTATAGCAGCGAAGAAGATTTGTTTGATAGCGATCAGCAGTACATCTATGGTATTAAAGATCCGTTTTTCAATAAAATGTATAAAGATGAAGATAGTTATCAATATAACTATGAAGAAACTAAGATCGTTCAACGTGATAGAGACTGCGATAGTGAAAGTGATTGCGATAGCAATGGCTTGATTTGCGGCAATGCTTTTAAGATAACAACGACAGGATTGGTTCTCAATGAAGATGACACAATTTATGAAGATGGTAATTTTTTAACTTTGGAAGAAGATATTCAAGACAATTACGACGGCTGGTATCGTGAACTGGAAACCTTTGATGACGGTGCCTCAGAACGTGTCATCAGCAAAGCGAGCCTGCTGGGCGGGGCGCTTTTTGTTACCAGCTACACACCAGACGATGATATTTGCGACCGTAATGGTGATGCCGATCTCTACGGAATCTATTATGCCACCGGCACCGGTTATACGGATCAAATTTTTGATATTAAAAAAACTGTCTCTGTGATTGTTAATGGAAAAGAAGAAGAAATTGTGGAAGTAAAATGTCCGGATATTATAAGCGGCCAGCCTTCGCCCCCTATCGGCATGCATGCTGGTGGCCAAGGAACGGTATCGGCTTATATGCAATTTAATAAAATACTTGTTGATCTACCCTTTTACACCAGAAGCAGTATTATTGACTGGTGGAATGATGATCAAAAAGAGGATTAAGATTCCATATCGAAAATTCCCGGCAATTTATTGCCGGGAGCAATCATAAACTAAAAAACTGGGCGAGGTGAGTAAATGGCGCATGCATTTGGCAAGCTCAAGCTATTAAAAATCTTAAAAACCGGTTGTATGGCTCTTTGGGCCTTTACCATCTTATTTGGTGTGTGCCGGGCCGATGATAAAAATAGTCTGGAGAACATTACCGAGCTTGATTTGAAAACCGCCGCTCAAATCGCCCTGAAGAAAAGTCCCACGCTGGCCGCAGCCCAAGCCAGGCTCGAACAGGCCCGGCTGGCGGTTAAACAAGCCTGGGCTGCTTATTGGCCCAGCCTTGACGCTAAATTTTCCGGCAGTCAGGTAGAAATGTCAAAAAACGATTATGAATACCAATCCGCGTTAGCCGGTTTATTCGGATCATCGCTGGATAATCCGCAGATGCACTATGAGGCCGGTCTGACCGCAAGCTGGCTTTTGTTTGACGGTTTTGCGCGTAAATTCAGCAAACTTGCTGCTGAGCAGGGGGAAAAGCTTGGCTCCGAGGCCAGTGACGATGTAAAAAGGATGTTGTTGTCTTCGGTGACGTCTGCTTTTTTATCCGCCCAGCGGTCCGAGGAAAATATTGCCATTGCCAATGCAGATCTGGAATTTAACCGGCGCTTGCTCAAAGAGGCGCGTTTTAGATATGAGGTGGGCTCGGGGGCTTTGAGCGATGTGCTCAATTTTCAGGTAAAGGCTAATTCGTCCCAGACAGAGCTGATTCTTGCCCGGCACAGGCTAAAAACTGCGATGATTGGTTTGGCGGCCTTGTTGGGATTGCCTGAGGCAAAATTGCCTGATCATCTGGAACTGTCCAAATTGAGCCCGGCCACTGTTACTGAACTGGAGCAGCCCGTTATTGGCGATTTGCTGGAAACCGCATATCGTTTGCGGCCAGATTTAAAACAAAATAATTGGGCGCTGGAACAGGCCGGCTCCGAGGTTCAAATAGCAAAGGCCAATTACTATTATCCCAGCGTTTCTTTGTCCGCCTCTTATAATGGTGAACGCGAGGAAAACGCCCACTTTGAAAGTGATGATTTCGGCAATGTGGTGGCATTGTCATTGTCTTACAATATTTTTTCGGGGGGATTGTTTCGCGCCCGGCATCAGCAGGCCAGGGTGAAACTGCACGAAGTGCAAAAAGCTTATGAGGATCTTAAAATCAATGTGACTTCACAGGTGCGCAATACCGCCGCTCGTGTTGACAGTGCCCAACAACAATTGGCCCTTCAGCGGGAAAGTGCTAAATTGGTTAAAAAAAACAGAAGCTTAGTGGAAAAAGAATATAAGGCGGGGGTCGGCTCTTTGGTTAGACTGAATGAAGCCCAGCGCGACCTCACAGCAGCTCAGTTCCGGTTGGCGGCAGCAAGGGTGGAGTTACGCCAGGCGTGGTACGATCTTTTAAACGCTACAGGAGAAATCCTGACCCATTTCAGGTCTTGACCTTGCCCTATTCACTAAAACCGTAGTGATAAATTTCGTATTCGGTTTTTCCTCCCAGCAGTTGATCGATTTTGTTCTGAATTTGTTGCCGTGTATCGCTTTTAAGCCATTTGCTCCACAATTGCGAAGACTGCCACGTGCTGATGACGATGAATTGTTCCGGATTGGTTGTGTTGCGTAAGGTTTCACCTGATATATAGCCTTCCTGATTCATGGCCAGGGAGCGCATTTCCCTGAACAAGGGCACCATATTTCGGGCTTTATCTGCCGGCACGGTTCGTTTTATGATAACTTTTACGGCCATAAGGCACCTCCTTGTTATATGGATAATGTTTCAAAATTACTTTACAATCATTATAAATGGCGGTAACCGGTGAAGTCAAAAACTATTTGATGCGGGCGATTCGATTCGCAAGGCATTGTCAATGCCTTTAAAGGACTACGATTAAAAGTTTTTTTGCCTAAGGATTTTGTGCATATTCCAAAGCCCTGATGGCGGCTACAGCTGATTGCAGGCATCAAGTAAACTAACTGAAAGGGAAAGGAACATCAAATAATGCAAGTATTGATTCTATATTATTCCAAAGGCGGTAACACCCGCAGGCTGGCTCAAGCCATTACCGAGGGCGTGGAGCAGGTAAACTCTGTAAAGGCGTTGGTTCGCACTACCGCCGAGGTCAGCAAAGATGATTTTACCGGCAGTCAGGCCATTATTGCCGGCTCGCCCGTATATTTCGGAACGATGGCGGCCGAATTAAAAAAAGTTCTTGACGATTTTGTAAGTGCCCGGCGCCAGATGGAGAATAAAATCGGTGCTGCTTTCACCACTTCCGGTGACGCCAGCGGCGGTAAGGAAACCACCATGATGTCCATTATTCAGGCGATGCTGATTTACGGCATGATTATTGTGGGAGATCCGTTATCGGCCACAGGCCATTATGGGATTTCCTGTGTAGGCGCACCTGACGGAACCACCTGCGAAAACGGCCGCAAGCTTGGGCGCCGGGTGGCCGAATTGACCCTTAAATTAGCGCCCATCCAAAAATAAAGGTGAAAAACAGTGGCTCTGAAAAAAACTCCAGCCTCAAGCACAAAATACGATGTGATTATCGTGGGCGCCGGCCCGGCGGGTCTTTTTGCAGCCCATTACCTGTGCGAGCATTCAGATCTTAGGGTTCTTTTAATCGATAAAGGCAAATCGCCTAACCGGCGTTTGTGCCCTATAAACGAAAGCCACCAATGTCTGCAGTGCAAACCTTGTAATATCCTGTGCGGGGTTGGAGGAGCCGGTTTGTTCTCCGACGGTAAACTCAACTATATCCATAAGCTGGGCAAAACCGATCTGACCCAATTCATGCCATTGGCGCAGGCCAAACAGCTCATCGGCGAAACAGAACAGATATTTAACGTGTTCGGTATGGACGGGCAGGTGTATCCAACGGATATGGCGGGCGCTCAGTCAATTCGAAAAGAAGCAAAGCGCAATGGCATCGATTTGTTGCTTATTAAGCAAAAACATCTGGGCAGCGACAAGCTGCCCTATCATATTTGCGCCATGGCGGATACCATTCGTTCTAAAGGGGTGGTGATCCATACCTCCGAGGAGGTACGTGATATTATCCAAAGCAAAGGCCGTGTAACCGGCGTGTTAACCAATCGGAAAAAATATATGGCAAATCATGTCATTCTTGCCCCGGGAAGAGCCGGAGCCGATTGGATGGGCCGTTTGGCCGTGCGTTTGAATTTGGGACTTCGGCAGCGCGGTATAGAAGTGGGGGTTCGCGTGGAGGTCCACAACGATATCATGCAGGATTTATGCGATATTATTTACGATCCAACGTTTTTTGTGCAAACCGCCAAATACGATGATCAAACTCGTACGTTTTGCACCAACCAGGGCGGCTTCGTGACTTTGGAAAACTACAGCCGTTTTGTTTGTGTTAACGGTCACGCGTATCAGGAAAAAAAATCTGAAAATACCAATTTTGCCTTTTTATCGAAAGTCGTTTTAACCGAGCCGGTTACCGATAATCAGGCTTATGGCGAATCGATTGGGCAATTGGCCACCCTGATCGGCGGCGGCAAGCCGATTCTGCAACGTTTCGGGGATCTTAAGCGCGGACGGCGCAGCACATGGCACCGTGTCAATAAGGGGTATATTCGGCCAACGCTTACCAATGTCGTATGCGGAGATATCGCCATGGCATTGCCCGAAAGAATTCTCTCAAATCTGATTGAAGGCTTGGAGCAGCTCAATTGTGTGGTCCCCGGCGTGTCCAATGATGAAACCCTTCTCTATGCCCCTGAAATTAAATTTTTCGCTACCCAAGTCGAAACGGACAATTTTCTTGAAACTGCGATAAAAGGAATGTTTGTGGCTGGGGACGGTCCGGGCGTAGCGGGCAATATCGTATCTGCAGCGGCCACCGGACTGATTCCGGCCAAGGCCATTATTGACAGAACTGGCTGACTTAGGGCCACGGAAAAAATGTTTTATCCCAACTGACTTGTCTATTGGCGCGTCTTGTGTGTTGCGCAAAGGTGCGAATATATTGATATGCACGGCTTCCAGCAATACGCAAGACGGGAAAAAAGACATGCAAGATGCTATATTCTTTGACACAAACCGCCTAAAATGCATCGAAACGTTCATCTGCGCAAAAATGATCCCAAAAAAGCCGCAGCATTTTCAATTTTAAGTAAAAAATAAGGGCCATTTGTGTAACAAATGGCCCTTAGATCCTGTTTGGGAATTATTAAATCGGCAGCAAAAGCGCGAGAGCGGTCCAAAATGACGCAAATTTTCGACAAACAGACCGGCTATTCATCTCAATTTTGAGACATTTTAGCCTCGCCCTTGCACTTTTTCGCTAAATTTTCTATCTCCCAAACAAACTCTTAGGCGATTTGTGTGATTTGCCGATAAGCAGGGGCTAAATTCCTTTCGCCATCAACTCGCCAACAATTTTTGAAAAATGCGATGCATTGTCCAGCTTGCCGCCTTCGGCAATTACCGCCAGATCATACAGCATTTCGCTATAGTCTTTAAGTGCTGAATTATCCCGGTCTTTTTCATATAACGCGTTAATTTTTTCCATTACCGGGTGAGACATGTTCAGTTCCAGCACCCGTTTGGACTCCGGGGCCGGCTGGCCGGATGCTTTGAGAATTTTTTCCATGTAGGCGCTCATGTCCATATCATCTCCGGAAAGACAGGCAACCGAGTCTTTCAGGCGTACTGAAGGCTTGACTTCTTTGACTTTGGAGTCGAGCTGCCCCTTGATAAAACCGAACAAAGCGTTAAAGGATTCTTTTTTCTCATCATCAACCTTTTCAAGGTCCAGGTCACCCTTTTCAGCGCTTTTGAGTTTCTTGCCGTCGTATTCGGTCAGATTTTGAACCACCCACTCATCTACCGGGTCGGACAGGAGCAGCACCTCAAAATCCTTATCCTTGAGTTTTTCCAGGTGGGGGCTGTTGATCAGTGCATCCAGGTTATCTCCGGTGATATAGAATATTTCCTTCTGGTCCGGCTGCATGTTTTTTATATAGTCATCAAGACCGGTCCATTTGCCTTCCGATTTTGTCGTCTTATAACGCGCCAAGGCGGCAATTTTTTCGCGTTTGGCATGGTCGGTACAAATCCCCTCTTTGAGAACCGTGCCAAATTCGGCATAGAACTTTTCATATTCTGCGACGGGCATTTGCGCCAGCAGTTCGAGCAGCTTTTTCACAAGGTTGTTGCGAATATTCATAACGAGCCGGTTTTGTTGTAAAATTTCTCTACTGACGTTCAAATTGAGGTCGGCAGCGTCAACGACACCTTTAACAAACCGTAAATATTCGGGAATTAGCTCTTTGCAGTCATCCATGATGAATACGCGCTTGCAGTAGAGCTGAATGCCGTGCTTACGTTCGGGGCGGAATAAATCAAAAGGCGCTTTTGACGGGATGTAAAGCAGGGCATTGTATTCGGTTGTGCCTTCAAATTTGAGATGCAACCGGGTAAGGGGCGGATTCCAATCATGGGCCAGGTGTTTATAGAATTCCTCATGCTCGCTGTCACTGACATCGTCTTTTGGGCGCGACCAAATGGCGTTCATGCTGTTTAAGGTCTCTTCCTTGACGACCTTGCGGGTTGTTTCACCAATGGGTTTGCCTTCTTTATCCTTGATAATTTCATTGTCGGCAATGGGCTCGTCTTTCTCAACATCCATCACGATAGGATAGGAAACAAAATCCGAATGCTGGCGAACAATATTTTTAATTTTCCATTCATCGGTAAAATCGGTTTCATCTTTATCGGTTTTTTTCAATGAAAGGGTGATACTGGTGCCACGGGTTTGTTTTTCAGCAGGCTCGATTGTGAACGAACCGTCACCGTGGGATTCCCATCGCACTGCCTCATGCACAGCGGCCCCCGCAGCCCGGGTGACCATGGTAATACGCTCGGCCACCATAAAAGCGCTGTAAAATCCAACGCCAAATTGGCCGATCAATTCAGGCGTGAGCATTTCTGAGTTTTGCGCTTGTTTGAGAATTTCCAGAAAGGAAGCTGTACCGCTTTTTGCAATGGTGCCGATATTTTCCATGACCTCTTCATGGGTCATGCCGATGCCATTGTCTGAAATTTCAAGAGTTTGGGCGATTACATCGGGTCTCAATTTGATCTTGAACTCCGTGTCCTCGCCTAGAATGTCAGGCTCAGTCTGGACCTTAAAGCGCAGTTTGTCGATGGCGTCAGAGGCATTTGAAATGAGTTCGCGTAAAAAAATGTCTTGATTTGAGTAAAGCGAGTTGATGATCAGGTTCAGAATTTGCTGAACTTCTGTTTTAAATTGATGGGTTTGCTTGGTGCTTTCCATTGTTTCTCCTTGCTACCTTAAAAAAAGAGTTAATATTTATTTTTTCCTCAAACGCACCGGGCAGATTTGAAGAAGTGATACGCCTGAAATCATGGTATATAATTTGACTGATATAAAAATTGTCAAGTCTGAACCAAAAAAACTCATCATGTGCAAAACTATTTGAATTTGATACTAATTTTACAAAAATGGATTTTAAAATCGTTGGCTTTTATTCAGTTGTGACCGTATTGACGTTGCGAATCAGAGTTTATAGTATCCGCCAGTGAGGAGGGCCTATCCAAAAACGGAGGTCTGTTATGGTGAAACTAAGGAATAGAGTTCTTTTTGTTGCAGTACTTGTTGTTCTTGTTGCCTTTTTTTGCAACTCCAGTTGGGCTGAAATTTACAAATGGGTCGATAAAAACGGTGCGGTTCACTTTTCTGATAAACTTCCTGCCAATCAGAAAAAAGATAAAAAAATCAAATCAATTCCAGAAGCCCCTCCTTCAACCGGCCAAGAAACCGCCAAAGAAACACCTTCCGGCCAAACCAGCAAAAAAAACGCCGCGTCTGATCAGAAAACCGCCAAAGAAACACCTTCCGGCCAAACCAGCAAAAAAAACGCTGCGTCTGATCAGAAAACCGCCAAAGAAACACCTTCCGGCCAAACCAGCAAAAAAAACGCTGCATCGTCTCAGAAAACGGCAACAGATCCCGCGGAGAGCATCGTAGAGCTGTATGTCAAAGGCTCTTGCAAAGACTGTGAGCAAGCCAAGGATTATTTACGTTCAAATAAAATATCATTTACCGAATATGATACTGAAAAAGATGCCCGGGCTGCTGGCCGAAGGCGAAATATCGATAACCGCAATGGCGATCCGCTGGCTGTGATTAACGGAAAGATTGTTATCGGGTTTTCAAAAGAATCCTATCAGCGTGCGCTCAAAAGGGGCAGTTAGTGTTAGGCCGATTGGCGGAAAAAATGACAACCAAGGTGTTATATTTTTTTTTGTCAAAAATTGCCTAATTTAATTAACTCCAACAAGCTTGAAAGTAGGGCTTTAAGGCTTTTTCAACGTAATTGGCCACAATGATATCCGGCTTGGGCTCTATTTTACCGTTTTCAATATCGGGAAAGATTTCAGGCAGGTAGTGTTTGAGCAGACTTTTTGGCAGCGGCCGGTTCAAGTTATTTCGCAGTTGGTTTAAACTGCGTTGGGCCCGCGCTTGAGACCAGTAATAGCGTAGCCTGTCAAGGTAACTGTAGTGGCGAAGGTATCGCGCTTTTGGCGAATTATCTTGATAATGACGCGGCAGATACCGGGGATTTTTTATCATCAGGTCATCCAAAACCTGATAAAGATCTGAAGCCATGCTTACATCAGGCAAGGCTTGCTCTATGTGCGCCAGCGCATAAACCGCTTTGCGAAAGGCAAAGGTCAGGCAAGGGCCAGCTTTCAAAATTAAAAAGTGATCTTTGACCATTGCGGCTATGGCATCGGGTAATTGATAATCCGTTGCATGGGTTTCGTACGTCATAATGCCGGGTAAATCCGCATGACAGGCGCGAAGACCCTCCGTCAGGCGGTGGCGGTAGGTAATGACAGTCTCATCGCCAAAGTCAATCCCGGGCTGGACCACAACAGCCATGACTCTTTGCCAGGCCGGCTCCAGACCGGCTTTGGTAAAAGCACGCCGGTATTCATTCAGGGTTTCAAAAAGATTCTCACGGCTTGTTATTTGAATTTTACCGCCGTTATCCAAACCGCCTCCGGCAAGAGGTACATCCTGTCCGATAACGTATAAAGGACGGTCTTTTTCCGGCCGGTGGCTGGTTTGCTCCTCGCAGGCACGGCATAGAATTGCCGCACGCCGGGCCACGGTTTCCAGGTCAAGCTCATTGTCCGGATCATCCGCACAGACAACGGCCGTATCCAAATGGAATTTGTGATAACCGGCCTGGGCAAATTTTCGGATCAGATCAACGGCCATTGCCATAGCTTTATCCGCCGGTTGATTTTTCCAAAGATGAGGGCCCAAATGGTCGGCGCCCAAAATGATTCGGCCGGTATCAAATCCCTTGGAACGGGCCAGCTCGTTGATAAAGGACACGAAGCTTTCGGGTGTCATTGCCGAATAGCCGCCAGAAAGGTTTACCTGGTTGGGTGTGGTCTCAATTAGCAGTGGTTCGCTAAAGCCGCAAGCGTAATTGATGGCGACGCTCAGAACTGCCGGATGGACCGAACATATGGCAAACATGCCACCAATGGAGCCGTTAAGATGCCGCTTGCGCAGTGTATATAAAGAGTTTCTCAAAACCGGTTTGCCTTATTGTTTTAGATATATTAAATCGCTATTGAACTAAGGCGATTGGCGGAAAAGAATATACCAGATTGAGCTTCGATTTTTTTTCGTATTCAAGGCGTGCCAAAGTTTGCATACTTTACGTATTCGGGCTTTGGCATAACGCACAAGACGGGAAAAAAGACATACAAGATGGTAT
>JAAERL010000966.1 GCA_024230435.1 Desulfobacteraceae bacterium | reverse complement strand
TGCGCTTCTTGGTGTCGGAGGGCTTCTTGGCAGCCTTGGAAGGAGCCTTCTTGGAGGGGGTCTTGGCCATGTTGGAAATTGAAGTAAAAGAGTTGTGGATAGGATCGGTAATTCGATTTTATGAGAGGTGTTGGTGAAGGTGGTGCGCCGATGAAGTTGATGCGCCGTCGAGAATTTTGGCTCTTTAAAATGCTTTTGACTTTTAAAAAGGTCATCGTATGGATCTACGAGGGAAGTCTACGACCCGCGCTGTCGGAATTCAAGGCTACTGGGCAGTTTTGTTACTGAAAAGCAACCTTTCAAGTTTAAAAAGTTTTTTAAATTTACGGCGCGATTTGACTCGACCACTACAATTTGAATCAAAATCTGCTGGCCATGCTTCACACTTCTCTCATAAAAAAGAATCTACACGATCCTCATCATCACCAACCACTAAATCAACCATGTCAGGAAAAGGAAAAGGAGGCCGCGGCGAAAAGAAGAGCACCAGCTCTTCCGCCAAGGCTGGATTGCAGTTCCCCGTCGGTCGTATCGGCCGTTACCTCCGTCAGGGCAAGTACGCCACCCGTATGGGAGCCGGTGCCCCCGTCTAC
>JAAERL010000965.1 GCA_024230435.1 Desulfobacteraceae bacterium | reverse complement strand
GCCGAAAACGCTTCTGTCAAAAAATGCAAAATACACGTATTTAAATTGGCGGGAAGCTCAAATACGCCGCTAAATACGCCTCTAAATACGCGCAAAATATGATTGACAGAACGGGTCTAAGTTGTGAGAGCTGAAGGTGAAGGAAAAGAGGCTGCTCAGCGATACTGTCCATTTGCTTTCAGCTTGCAAGTCGAATTTCAATATCGGGCCGATGGTGGCAAGAAAGGTATCGATGAGATCCTAATGGCCAAGGGATGAAGATTACAACTGCAAGTAAGGTCAAAATCCTTCTAGTTACGGTGATATTGAGGGTCGTAGGAAGCCATCTTTCACCATGGTTTCGGTCCATTTTTGATGGTTGATGGCATGTGAGTACCGTATGTACGTAGGAATTAGTATTCTATGCAACGGTACTGGGTTTTTATCGAAGCAACATTCGATTGACTCGACTCGAAAAACTTCAAGTTGGAGGAGGTTGCTTAAAATTGTGCGACGGATAGCACTTTTGCTACCCATATAACCACAAACGGCGGTTAGTTTATCACACAGAGGAGAAACGGACGTGTGTGAAGAAAAAAAAATGGAGACAAACCTCCCACGAGAAAAAACGTGAAGTGTCGCACAAAATAGGTGCTTGCAAATTCGTTTCAAATGGACAGTACTTATATTGTACAAAATCCACGTAGAACCAGCTCACTGTAGGAATT
>JAAERL010000964.1 GCA_024230435.1 Desulfobacteraceae bacterium | reverse complement strand
GTCGCGAGATTGCAAAAAGTGAAATGAGGTACGATATGAAAAAATGACACCTTTTGAATTTGAATTTGGCGCGGGGCGGATTTTCGCGAAGCAGCGGCCGGCGGGCGGGCGAATCTGGCTAGAATCCATCCAGGTGTTTTGCTCAGAACGGGAAAAAGCGGCTTAAAATCAATTGATTCTGAGACCAACCTGCGTACTAATTCTTATAGTATTTGTAGTATTATTTTAGCATTAGCTTAAAAATAGCCAGATCTGAGATCCAGAGGCGCTTTTGCCACTGATGGCTATTTGGCAAATCCAAATCCAAGAGTTGCCAAGTGCAAGGTGCAAGTGCCAAGGCAGGCTGGCTGCGTTATTATTACCCACATCAACATAATATATTGAACATACAATCCATGCCGATGGCAATGGCAATGCAGAGGTGGCAGCCCATAGTGTGATAACCGAAATTGATACATCCGGAATAACGAAATTATGGCTACCGACGATGGATGGAAAGATGACAATGAAATACCCCTTGATATACACATTCTATTTATAGAGGGATATTGTCAAGCACCATGGATGGAAACTTCGTTTGTGAACTGCCCTCCTGTAATTGGGGATACTCGTCCATTCTCGTGTCATTCTACATTCCGTGTCTGGTCCACTGATCCATCGTATCTTGGTGAGAACGAAGTACAGCC
>JAAERL010000963.1 GCA_024230435.1 Desulfobacteraceae bacterium | reverse complement strand
CATTGTTTGGGAACACACTATCTGGTTTTTCACAGGATGGCCGTCATACTTAAGGCTTATGGGGCGTCCCCTGAACCTAAGTTGGATTTGGCGCATTGGATTTCAATACTGCACTGGACAATGTGGAGCAGAGGTAAATACATGTTCAAGTCATGGGTTGATGCTACTTGCGCCACGTCTTTCAATCGCGAGCACGCAACCCTGATACCTTCTTTTTGCAGTGTATTCAACAACACATTGGTCGACAACGGTAATAAAATTTGCGTCTCGACAATTATTATTTGTTTATTCGGACAACGAATGAACAATAAAGCCATTTGTCGGCAAAAGCGGTCAAATTCATTGATTTGCACCATAAAATTGCTGATCTTGGACTCAACCTCTCAGTTTTTGTGTCAAATTAGCTTTTCGAAAGCAGTAAGTTTCAAACATGTGATGCTGGATTTCAGTCATCACAAAATTCCATATCTCCGTGGCAATAAAAATATAAAATAAGACTGTACCTGTACTTCTGTTTGAAATCACGCAGCCAATCTGGAACCGCTAGTGATTCATACCCCCCATCACTACCTGGCATAGCGGGGTCAATGCACGTTTCGCCATCGGCGCAAACAGCTAGTCTCTCTTCTCCTTTTGTTTCGATCCACCTTATTCAGGCAGCATTGATTCTTATTGAACGGAGGTTCAAAAGAAATTCCGAATTCTAGCCCCAATGTTCTGACATCATCAATTACCTAGTGGTTGCCCTATTTCTCTGTGCCACCAGTCTGAATTGCCTGACAATTAGCCTTAGTTTTATCTGCACTGTCAATTGCATTAATTTGGT
>JAAERL010000962.1 GCA_024230435.1 Desulfobacteraceae bacterium | reverse complement strand
GCCTACGATATCTGATATAACGCAGGCACAGAAAAATGATCCGAAATCTAAGGGCCTTTTCAATAAGGACCCAGATAAAATTAAGGATATGTCAATGAAAGTGATTGATGAGACAGATATAATAGTCTATAAAAATAAACGTCTTGTCATACCTGATTCTATGCAATCCCAGGTAGTACAATGGTATCATCACTATTTAATGCACCCAGGTCATACGCGATTAGAAGAAACTCTAAAAGCCTCTATGTACTGGAAGCATTTGTCCCAAGATGTTAGACAACACGTTAAAGTATGCAAACTTTGTCAAATAGGCAAAACCCGCAAACGGAAGTATGGTAAACTTCCGGCCAAAAATGCCATAATTGAACCCTGGAAGTCTGTATGCGTCAATTTAGTCGGTCCATACACGCTAAAAGGAAAAGATGGTACGATTTTGGACTTTATGTGTTTAACCATGATTGACCCAGCAACAGCTTGGTTTGAAATCGTAGAACTACCCAAT
>JAAERL010000961.1 GCA_024230435.1 Desulfobacteraceae bacterium | reverse complement strand
TGTGAGGACGGTCCCAGTCGGAGGAGCTGCCCCGATGGATTCAAATATGCTGATTTGTCTACCGCTCCGTTTACGAGATTTTCCTTTCTTATCACTGCCTGCATTTTCCTTGCCTGATCGAGATTTAGCTTTTGCTTTTTTATCGACACTGAGTTTGCCGTTACTCAATATTTTTTTGTCATTGCTTTCTTCTGAATCGAGGAAGGGGATTTCCTCGCCGCTCGCTGAAAGTTTCTTACCGTCTCGTGGGGTTAGAATATCGGCCTTTTGCGGCCCACTGTTGATTTCCATTAGTGTAGGCAGTGTTTCAGTTTACAGCGTTTGTTGGAGCTGGCAAAGTCGTTTTGTCTTTTGTGACTTGAGTTATAGTATTCCCTTGATTGTGTGAGGATGCTTAGCTCTATGGTACGTACGATACGAGCAAGATATGAGTATAAAAGTACCTCAATGCAGGAGAAAATGAATTGATTTTTTGGACGGCTCCAATAGGGGGAAAATGTAAACACAACCCAATAAAAGGATACCCTAGAATTGGCATCAATCTATTATAATGTTTGTATGGTTATAAGTTATCAATTTGTTAAAATTTTTTACTTATGGCATCGAGAATATCTTGAATGTGGGACAAGAGTGAACCCTCGTCAAGAGTGGTACAACGTCCTCC
>JAAERL010000960.1 GCA_024230435.1 Desulfobacteraceae bacterium | reverse complement strand
TCCACTTTTGATGGAATCCTAATTCGAGTCTCAAAAATATCCTAAGGAGAGTGTGATTAGGTAATTTATTTTCCAAAGTAACCAGTCACCATCAGGCTTGTTCTGTCAATAGAATTTGACCTTGGATACAAACCTTAATTTCACCTTAATTAAGTCCCCTTTTCGTCTGTCATCTCCCGCTAATTAGGTCTTTTTTTGTCTATTGACAGAACCAGTCCACAATGTGCGTAAATTTCGCGATGCTAATTATCTACAAAATAAGTGAGCGTATAAACCAAATATTTAGTGTGTGCCACCACGACCGGTAAAAAAATGCGATCTTTCAAAGCAGGTACATAGATAGAGTACTATGTATTTGTTTTGGAGTAGAGTACCTTACCTTAAAAAAAGTACGTAGTTTTTAGGTAACAGGGATGGTCGATGTCTCTTTGAATGGTCGCTCAATGCAACCTTCCCATGACCATGGCGGCGCCCAGCTTCGCATACGACAAATCGTTGCTCAACAGGGTCGTCCAGCGGCTTAGATGAAAGCCCTAGGCCCCCTGTATCAACGGTCGAAGGAGGAGTCACATTTAAATTGTTAGAAGGCGTC
>JAAERL010000959.1 GCA_024230435.1 Desulfobacteraceae bacterium | reverse complement strand
CATCTGGTATTGTAGGGTCCATGGGGAAATATTACGGCGAGGGTCAAGGCATTCAAAGCAAGTGCCATGAGGATATGATTCATCCTGTTACATGGTATTGCAATGGAGATGCACAAATACTGGGCGTTGCACAATAAATAGCAAGACCAAAAATTTAAGCTCAATTTTAGCCTATAAAACCCATCTAAATCATTTCCACTGATGAAAATAGATATGATTTCATCTTTTAATCATTCAACGGGATGCTTTTTTCAAGATATTTATATATTTAACAATTTGTTAGTGAAAGCAAGAGTGATTGGCACAGTGGTAAAGCATGGAGTTAATTCCTACAGAAACCCGAGTTCAAATCTCGCTGGGCGAAGCTAGTTCAAATCCCTGCTTGTAGCAATTTTCCAGGTCTGCTGTTTTGGAGGTACTGCGCCCCATGAATTTGCAGCAGTATAGATTTTGCAGTTTGAAATCAGTAAAAAAGTTCCAGATGATAACTCCTTCAGGAAGTTGAGTAAAAAATCTGCGCAGTCAAAATGAGCTATTTATTTTGCAACACCCAGTAGGACATTCAAATCGTCTAATTTGAATGACTTGATTTTCACAAAGATTGAGTAATTATCTTTGGAAAAGAAAACCATTTCGCCAACATCAAATAACTCAGTGGTCATGTTCTCGCAGGCCGAATACGCTTGCTTCATACAAGTGGATCGATCATTGTCATTGAGGTGAGTAAAGCAGCAGCTGTGTTCCTGATGGACCTCAGTATTGATAACCTTGGATACAAGTACACGATACACTCAAGAGAGAGAAAATCATTTGTTGATTGAGAGTTCAGGGAGATTGGACTCAGGATGTCTGATTATGCAATAATTCTTTCAAAAATTCCAGTAGAATCGAAAATATCGCTGCTTAGTATCTATCCCAGTTCCTTCCTCATCCTCAAGTTGCTTAGCAAAAGAAGTG
>JAAERL010000958.1 GCA_024230435.1 Desulfobacteraceae bacterium | reverse complement strand
TTTCAGCTATTTTCGAGGTTTTTTGTTAGACGAAGCTAGTGAATTTCACTTCACGGGCTACCCAGATGATGGGAGTGGGGCCGTCGCAATCCTGAGTGATAATTCCGGCGACACACTTTGTAAGAATCTACGATTGTCTCCCGCCGATATTACATACGTAGGAACCAGTACTCATAGTCCGATCGCAAAATTAATTTCGTCTGTTATTCTCAATTTCAAAGGGTATCTTAGAGATACCTTTTAGCGCTCTTGTTTTTTGGTAACAACCCCAAAACGCAAGATCCTGTTCGAATCAACTCAATACCATGTCTTGCATGGAATTGGTAGCGAAGAAAAAACACCTCTACAGGGCCTTCCCCTTCTTCTGTCACCACCACCATGGCGAAATCGACCTCCCCAACCATGGCGGCCGTCGTCGCATAGGGCGGCATCAATAGGATCATCGCTGCAGATCCGACGCTGCGGATACGATGATAACTAAGTGAACTAGAATATTGTAAAGTAATATTATCTAGTTCATCTTATTTCTTAAGTTATTAATTAATTTACAATGACTACTGATCCCGGCGGCACCGACTTGGTCGAGATCGACGGCCGCAAAGGCATTAAACATTAACGGCAGCGGCTACAATTAAAGTAAAGGATTAATCACATGTTAATCTACGACACTGTGTCTTTATATATTCTAATTATGTTTCTATTTTAAGTTCTATCTATTTATTAATCACCATCTTGGCCGGCTGACGTCGACCGACCTGCCCTATTCAACGGCAAATACGACGACCTTCCCCTTCATCCCCTGCGTAACTGTCCATGGCAGATCCATACGGACCTCGTTGGCTATCCGATGAGCCGCTCCCCAAGCTCATCGGCAATAAACTCGATGGGGGAGGGCATCGCCGACATTAAGGTCGGGGTGGGTCGGGGATGCTATTGTTGTTTTTGTTTTTTATGGTTGTATTGTAGTGC
>JAAERL010000957.1 GCA_024230435.1 Desulfobacteraceae bacterium | reverse complement strand
CAAATCGTGATCATAACGCAGCGAGAAATGTTTTGCGTATCGGGCTGGATACGTTAACGCCGCAAGGCGTTTAGATGCCCGGCAATTTATTGCCGGGAGCAGTCACACTATAATACTAATGTATCTCAAAGAAGAAGTTCTTTTTTGCAACTTATTAACGCCGCTTATACATCGCAAATCGATCATCGGACCGAGTGCTTTACGGGTGTTCGCAAAGGTGACCGGTTTTACTGTGCAAACGGGGAGGTGTATCAGGCTGACGAGAATGCCGCTAAAAACGTCAGGGCAAGACTGTACGATCCTGAGATAGATCGTTGGACTGATTATAAAAAGCCAGGTCCATCTTGCTCCGGCGCACTGACAGTCGCCGGTTGGGACTGCTCAACCCGGACTCCAGTTGCACCGGAAAACCGGTATCAACGGAGAGCGAATTACCTTTATGAGTAACTTTGGTTAAGAAGAAAGGAACAGCAAATATGAAACACGCTGATATATCTGCGCATGAACAAATGATGAAATTCATGCTCGGCAAATGGATTAGCAAGCCTATTTATACCGCAGCCGAACTTAAAATTGCAGATTTTTTGGCTGATGGGCCAAAAAGCATTGAACAGCTTGCGTCTCTTAGTCAATCCCACGCGCCCTCGCTGTACCGGTTACTACGGGCGCTGGCTTCTATCGGCATTTTTAAAGAAAATTCCCAGGGTGAATTTGATTTGACTCCAATGGCGCAATGCCTGACAACCGGGTCTTTGCGGCCGATTATCTTAATGATGCATTCGCATTGGCATGATAAGGTATGGGACAACTTGCTTGATAGTGTGAAAACCGGCCATAGCGCCTTTGAAAAAGTTCATGGCATGCCAGCCTATGCTTACTTTCAAAATAATCCACATGCCGCTGAAATTTTTAATGAAGCGAACGCCATCAAAGCGGCCACTGCTCACAGGACAATAGTAGAGGCCTATGATTTCTCCCAAGCCGGCACAATAACAGATATAGGCGGAGGAACCGGCGCTTTGATGGTTGAAATTTTGAAAAAGAATCCTTCTTTAAAAGGAATTGTAACGGATCTTGCCCATACGGTTCCAAGCGCAAAAAGCTATATCGTCAAACAAAATCTTCAATCACGCTGTGAAGTAATCGCATGTGATTTCTTTCATGAAATACCTTCTGGAAGCGATTTATATTTAATGTCTCACGTTATTCATAACTGGCAAGACGTTGACTGCCGGACAATTTTAAAAAATTGTCACAAAGCAATGACATCCGGAGGCACACTTTTAATCATTGAACACCTGATTGCTCAAGGCAATGAACCTTCAATTGTAAAGCTATTAGACCTTGAAGTTTTTTTAATGGGCAAAGGAAAAGAGCGCACTGAAACTGAATTCCGGGAATTGCTCGAATCCACGGGCTTTGTGCTTAACAAAATCTTACCTGCCGCAGGCGGTGTCTCACTTATACAAGCAAGTGTAAAGGGCGAAAAATAAGGCGAAAAGTAAACCCGGAGTATTTGGGCGAACGCGGATTTTCAGGTAGGGATTAAGGGCTTTGAAAGATTTTTACCCTTTTTCGCCAACAGTAGTGCAGGATTATCCAAACCTTTTAGAGCATGTTTTGATTTATCGCGGCCACACGCCTGAGGATCTCATACTCGCAGGCGCTGCAAAAGCCGGAGAAGAGCTCATCAAGCTGATCGAGCTGTTTACTAAACCGCATCAAACAACCTATTTCCCGGCAATGCTCCAGCCCGAGCAGGTGCCCTACTTCGTGAAGACAGATTTTTGCGATGCGCTGAAACGTTACCTGAGGATCAGCATGCAACAAACGGCTGAGTGAAACAACAGCAGCCCGGCCGCCTAATTGGGATTCACCGTAAACATGAGTCATTATCGGGATGCATAAATCTTTATTGATCAACGCCAGTTTAAAATACGCATTGCCGGTATCCTCGAGCAGGCGAGGCAGAATTTTTGTGGCGTCATATTGTTTTCGGGCGCTCAAGTAAGCAAAGTCCGGCACCGGTTTTTGAGGCCGGACTTCGGTCGGAATTCCGGCCACAGACTGGATATAACCTGCCACAATGTCCACAATCAGTTTATCTACTTTGCCAAGGGCAATAAGATCTAATAGGGCTTTCTGGCCAGGTTCGGCAAATATTTTATCTTTGCTTTGCAAGGTTAGCTTATTTGTGCAGGTTTAAGACCGTACCGTTTTATCTTCCTGGTAAGGGTTACCCGGTCAATATTCAATTGCCTGGCCGCTTGACTTACATTCCATTTGCACTCTTGCAAGGTTGCCAGCAGATGTCTTATTTCCATTTCTTTTAATGTCATAACTCCCAGACGGCATTCATTAGAGCCATGTTGCAGAAAAGCCAGCTCATCGGCGCTGATCGTCCGGCCCCGGGCAATGACAACGGCGCGTTCGATGACATTGCGCAATTCACGCACATTACCGGGCCAGTAGTATGTTGTCAGGATATCAATGGCTTTTTGGGTCAGCCCCTCAATGGGCTTACCAGTTTCGCGCACATAACGCTCAAGAAAATAGTCCGCCAAAACCGGGATATCTTCTACACGTTCGCGCAGGGGCGGTATTTTAAGCATCAACACATTGATGCGATAATAAAAGTCTTCACGGAATTTTTCTTGCTTGATAAGCTTTTGAAGATCCCTGTGCGTAGCGCAAATAAGCCTGAAATTGGTTTCAATGGACTGACTGCCTCCCAGCCGCTGAAAATTTTTTTCCTCCAGAACCCGAAGAAGGCTAACTTGCATCCTGGATGAAATTTCGCCAATCTCATCCAGGAACAAAGTACCGTTGTCAGCCATTTCCAGCCTGCCCCGCCGGGCTTTTACCGCACCGGTAAATGCGCCGCGCTCATGGCCGAAAAGCTCGCTTTCCAACAATGTCTCGGACTGTGCGCCACAATTGATTGCTATAAAAGGACCGCTTGCCTGCTCGCTGCGCATGTGGATAATACGAGCCACCAAATCCTTGCCCACCCCGGTTTCACCTATAATCAGCACCGAGGACGATGACGGAGCGATTTCTTCCAAGGTAACTAAAAGATCCTGCATAACAGCCGACTGGGCCACAAACCCGTCCAGCAAGGCAACATTGCTCTCCAGAAGCTGCTCACGCAAAGCGGTGTTTTCCTCCCGCAGCGCCCTTGCCGCTGTAACCCGTTCCAGCAGCAGAGATAATTGTTCAGGATCAAAAGGTTTGCACAGGTAATCGGTCCCGCCGAGCTTCATGGCTTCAACGGCCGTTTGAATGGAACCATGGGCGGTGATCATGATCACGCTTGCGTCCGGCTGCAATTTTTTTATTTCGGCCAAAAGCTCAATACCATCCATACCCGGCATTTTGATATCTACCAGGTAAAGATCATACCGGGCCTGTTGCATCAGAGCCAGGGCTTCGTGTCCCGAACCGGCGGTTTTAACACGATAGCCCTCTTTTGTCAGCCAGGCGCTAAGCGCTTCACAGATAGTATCTTCATCATCTACAACCAGAATGTGGATAGAGCCCGGCATATTCCCTCCTTCAATGCCAAGTAAGTCGATTTGTTGTCAAAAGTTCCCGTAACGGATTTACCTGTTTTTTCGGTGACTGTCTGTTATTTTACCATAAGTGCCGTGGAAGATGAAAACGGGCATGATCAGGGACTTAAAAGTTTCAGGCCGCAATTATTGCACTGCCGTATCCCTGGCGGGCAGTGTAATTTTAAAGACGGTACCCTCGTCTTTTTCACTTTCCACTTCTACAGTGCCGTGATGCTCCCTGATAATGCCATATACCATAGACAGTCCCAATCCTACGCCTTTGCCGTTTTTTTTTGTGGAGTAAAACGGTTCGAATATCTGCGGTATATCATCAGGATCTATACCATGGCCCGTATCCGTCACCGTAAGCCATATCTTTTGACCATCGTCTTGTGTTTGCCCCCTGATAGTCAGCCGCCCTCCCTCAGGCATGGACTCCAAGGCATTGAAAATTAAATTCATAAGGCACTGCTGTATCAAAGCACTATCCGCCCAGGCTACAAACGCAGTATCGGAGGGCAGTTGGACATCGGCAATCACCTCGGCCATTTCCAGTTGGTGGGCCGTAAGCATCATGACTGTTTTGACCATGTCCGCCATGTCTATTTGTTCGGTCTCTATATTTTTTGGACGGGCAAAGGTTAGAAGATTTTTTACAATATCACCACAACGAAGGGCCTCTTTTACGGACAAATCCAGGTAACGGTCAAATCCTGCCAGACCCTGAGGAGGCAAATTACCCTCGCGGATATAGGAAAGCACCAATTTATTAAACGTTACAATGCTGGAAATCGGATTGTTAATTTCATGACAAACCGAGGCCACAAGCCGCCCAAGAGACGCCAGGCGGTCTTCCTGGGCAACACGGGCCAAATCATCTTTTATCACCTTGGCTTGCCGTTCGATGCGAACACTCAAGTCCTGGGTAATATCGCGGATCACCTCCACAAATTGAATTATTTCGCCCAGAGCGTTAAACAGCGGATAAGAGGTAACCTGGCGAACCCGCACCTCACCTGTTTGCGAAACAACTTCATGTGCAGCGCGGGCTGTTCGCTTTGTTTTCAAAGTCTGGTTGATTGGACACAAACGGTTATTAGTCGCACATGGGCTCATTGCCTCATGGATTACTTCGTGACATTTTTTGCCTAAAACAGACTCGCGCCCCTTTCCGCCGGTAACGATAGGAGAATCATTACAATTGATGATACGAAGGTTGCGATCCAGGACCATCACGCCATCCGGCGATGCTTCCAGCAAAGCCGATGCAAAAGATGTGGCCAGGCTGATTTCAGATTCGCGTTCGGCTACGCGTTCATACTGGTGGGCGATGTCCAAAAAAAGCATGGACGCCTGATAATCAAGCACGCCAAGCGATGCTGGTTTGTATCTTGCCAAATCTGCAAGAATATGTGCGTTTCCGGTCATTTCAAGAACCAGGTCCAGATGCTTGACAGCCATTAACTCCAAAGGGTCCTCACAAATTTGAACCCCTATTTCCCCGGCAAATTTATTACATGACACAGACCTGTTGAGCGGCATCAGGGCCAGGAGCCTCAATCTGATCCTGCTGGGTTTAAAGGCATCCAAAATCCGCATGATAGATAAACAGTGATCTCCCTCGGCAATAACACCAACTTTCAAAAGCAGGCAATGATCAAATGTTATCTCTTCTGACATGAAATTAACCTTTTGAGATATATTTAGGAAAAGATCTAAATCAAAATTATACGGTCGGCAGTTAAACTATGTCAACTACGGCCGGCAGATTCGTTTTTACAAAACGCGAACTTTACGAATTGCCCATATTTCAAAAAAGGCTGTAGCAGATGGTATAACCGGCCATGAATTCTTGATCACTCAAACCTGCCCAAAATGCAAACGTTTTCTTATAATCACCTTTACCCCATTTGTCCGGGGCATTAATGATATCCTTAACCAATTTTTATGAAAATGCATAAAATATGAGTTCGTCTCAGACTTATATTGACCTAAGGCATATTTTTTTTTATAAATGAGGTCTTGTTGCAAACATGCTTAACTTTTCCCAGTAGGATTTAGAATTACGTGAACGAAGACTGCACAGGATTCGAGCTCGGCCCTAAAACGTGTAACAAACTGTACTCTTTACATATTCGTCCTATTGCGAAGCGCAGTTCAACGAACCGGAAGCCAAGCAACAGGGTTCTTTTCCAATAAAGTCACGTTTCTTAACTTCGAGTCTATTTTTCCGGGCTTCTGCCAACACAATACAGCGGCGCTTGGGTATGGCAATTTAAATAGCGCCTGAACTTAATTTTAGTTTGAGTGGTTATCAATAAATAAAAGGGCACTATTTATTGATCAAATTAAAAAAAAGAAGGAGGAGAATTAATGAAATTGAGATTTAAATGTACGAATCATCAATGTTGTGGAGAAAACAAAATTGAGCAACAGCTTGATTTACCATTAGAGTTGGTCATGGATGAAAATAATATTGCCGTTATCTTTTGCCCGAAATGCAAGCAAAAATTAAAGCAAATAAATTGATATCAGCAACTATCCAATTAATGAGCCAATACCATCATATCAGCAACTATCCGTTAAATAGGCCTCTGCTCTGTGCTTTACAGGCAGAGGCCTTTATCAATAAGGCGATTGGCGGAAAAGAATATACCAGATTGGGCAGGATTTTTTTTCGTCTTCAAGGCATGCCAAAGCTTGCATACTTAACGTATTCGGGCTTTGGCATAACGCAGAAGACGGGAAAAAAGACATACAAGATGGTATATTCTTTAACAGAAATCGCCTAAAGGCTCGTAAAAAAGTGATTGCCTTGCATGACAAGGTTACTCAAAAACGCAAGGATAGTCTGCAT
>JAAERL010000956.1 GCA_024230435.1 Desulfobacteraceae bacterium | reverse complement strand
ATTGTTTTTTATTTTTTTTGTTGACGGCCAAAATTCTAATGGTCGATACCCCGAAAAATCGAGATTTCAATAGTACGTCAAATCCATTCGGTGGGATAATAATAATAAATGGGCGGACCGCCCATTTGATAATTGGCAGTCGGTTTTGCTGTAGGTGTTGTATGAGGCGAGCATTAGTGATGCAAAGATAGCATTTTAGTTCCATAACGCACACCTATTTTTACAAAAAAACGATCTTAAGTAGCTGCCTGAGCTGATGTATGAGAACGCTGGCAACCAGGCGGGTAACGTACGTTACTAATACGTAGAACAGGCGACAAACAAAACAGATGGACATCTTATTTGTAAGACTGCCAACATCACGACGGTTCACGCCTCGCGTAATTTGTTTTTCTTTTCGACACGTAAAAAGACACGTAATTAGCAAGTTCGTCATAGTTAATGTGCACACTTTTGAATTTTGTCCAAAAACGTCCAAGAGACGCTAATGGTCGCCCTGAACCATCGTGAAATAAGTAAGTACATTTGCGAACCAAGGCTGGATTGCAGACTGAATTGGACAATTTTGATGACGAAAATACACGAACGGCATCCATCGTTGCGGTTCAACATGTAATTTGTGAATCCATCACTCCGTTCATTTCTCAACGGCATTCATTTTATTGTAGTGTTTACTGCAACTCGTCACATAATTGCCATTGAGGCTGATTGCCATTCATCACCTTCGAACAACTGAAATTGAACAACCAGAACCAAGCCGCCATGAAACT
>JAAERL010000955.1 GCA_024230435.1 Desulfobacteraceae bacterium | reverse complement strand
GGATTCACCGGCGTTTTCACCGCGCATGGATGCATCGATCATTATGGAGGCGGCGATGATTTGGATGAATGTTTCTAGCTCTTTGGAGAATTGAAGTTGTGTTGTTGGCGGTGGTGGCGGGGGAGTGGATGATGCACCACCTCGCTGCTGCTGCTGCTGCAGACTCCTCATCTCCTTATCATGCTGCATAAGGGCCATCAACACCCCCTCATCCAATTGCTTAACCTCCGCTACAATCGGATCATAATTCTCCTCGCCTAAATGATTGCGAACGTAAAAGTCTCCGCGTAACAATGCCTGCAATTTATCTTGAACGACCCTTCGGAGAACGGAGCGTTGGATTCGGAGTTCGGTTACTTTTTTTGCCATGGCGGTTGAAAAAATAAAAAGAATTATTATTGAAATAATTTGGTGTGTGGCCAAGTGTTGAGTCAGTGAGCGGCGATTTATATATTGTGATTTATTGTATTCCAAGTTAGTCTTTGTAGACCTATAAAAGGATATATTTCTGGTGGTTGGCTGTGCCTCCCTAACTACGCCATCATACTATTCATTATTGTCATTGTCCTTCTCAAATTTTTGGATGAATGGCGGTGGGTGCGGTGATACGCGCGCGTGGGAGCGGTCGGCCGG
>JAAERL010000954.1 GCA_024230435.1 Desulfobacteraceae bacterium | reverse complement strand
TCCGGATCCAGATCCGCTCTTCCCAGACTTACCGGAGGAGTAGAGGTCACGTTCGACAACGGCGTTGTCGGCGGCGGCCACTTGTACAGCGGCGATGGCCGCGATGGAAACTAATGAAAGATGCATTGTGTATGTGTGTAGTTATTTACTCTAGCGGGGTTATTAATGAATCAATCCGTTAAACTAGATGCATTGGCGGCTACTGCACACTTGTGTTGTTTATGGGCCAATTGAATTATGTTGGAGTCGCTGCTGGCTGAGGCTTCGCTGGTGGCTGAGCGTTTTCAAATTGATGAAAAACGACTTTTTTGTCTTGTACCATGAGAAACGACCCCGTTTGAATTTGGAGTTGTCACATATGGTGAATTTGGCTGGATTCTCATCACATAGATGAGTAATAATATTTTGCATATCATGTGTTGTCCACATACCCCTCGAATTTGCAAATTATATTTAAACTGGGGTTCTACTCAAAAATTAGCCCGCCATAATCAATTCTTGCTCTGTACCACTACTAATTCCACCCTACAACCGACGTAGGTGGCGCGTGCCCCCCGAAAACTCTTTTCAGGTTTTCTCGCAACCGTCATTCTCCAGTCCTTTCTCCCACGAAAATTCAAAGTAGATCGGATCGCGCATTTGAGACAGCGGTCAGATGCGCGGTCGTGGATTTTACAAAATGTGCAGCAGCAACGGTCACTTTTGGGAGAAATTGGACATGGGCGAGAAAGACATATCGTTTTTGAGACGCATTGTAAGAAATCATGCTTTGCGCGCCTGATTTGAGGAGAAGGGCGCGATTTCATTCAAAATGCACAG
>JAAERL010000953.1 GCA_024230435.1 Desulfobacteraceae bacterium | reverse complement strand
TCCTCCCACATCAGTGTGAGGGAACCGCATGGCCTCACACTTGTATAAATTAGACCCTAATGTGGGAGACATGGCGAGGAACCCTCGACGGCCGATGGAAGGGGGGTACCAGTAAATGTCAATAGTTCTGAAAAAAATTGACGCCGCGCTCACTGGACTATATGGTGAACCAAGTAGCACAATAGGTGGGTATAGGTCCCTTCTTGGTGCCCATGAAAGGTTTTAGGAAAAAATTGAGGGTGGGTTGAGCTACAGGCATCTCTTTGGATGCTACAACCCAGAAGAAAATGTCAAAAGTCTTGACGCTTGTGTAGAGTATACTAGTTCCTACGTAGAAATTTAGGTTAGATACCTTTAAAAACTGTCAAACTTTTGATTTACGGCGTAAAGTAGAATTTGCCGCGTAACTTCGCGATCGCGGCACCGATAAAAGGACGAATTTGTATGCTGCCATGCGATTACTCCACCCTTGTCAGCTGTGTTGTCGAGCGGGTGGGTAAAATCAAGGGGCCTCATTGGTCGGAATCCTTCGGGGAGGTCGTCGGGGGGGCCGCTTCGACGGCAGTTTGCCGCTCATGGTGACGTTTTACGGGATTGTGTGGTCGTGGCGAAAGTTTGACATTTTCCGAAAATAAAATCGTTTTTTTTTAATTTTATGGTGCTACTTTGAG
>JAAERL010000952.1 GCA_024230435.1 Desulfobacteraceae bacterium | reverse complement strand
GGCAGGGGAGAGGTTGTCTTGGCTCTCCTTGATGTATGTGGGACATTTTTGTGGCTGTTGGTTGCTGCTTTTGTTGTGTTGGTGCCAACAGACATAATTGGTAAGTCCGGGAGGGCGTACTGTTGCCCAGATTCTGGCGTCAACATCATGGGCTTGTGTGATGATGGCTTAGATGACTTTGGGCTTGTGCGGCAGCAGCGTGCATAATTTTGGAGTCATCTATGCCTGCTGGGTTGCTCACGACAGTGGCACGGCCGTCTTGGCTCTTGTGGCCGCATGTGGGTCGTTTTCCTGGCCATTGGTTGCTACTGTGGTTAAACGTGCTTCCTGCGCAGCATCAATGTCACGGGGCTCATGCAAGGGTGGCATGGATGACTTTGGGGGTTGCCTGTGTCTGTCAGGTTGCTCACGGAGGTCAGATAAGTGGGAGGTGGTGGTGTCAGGCTTCTTCTCTGACTCATATGGTATGAAGCAGCAACACACGCCAGCCTATCTTCTCTTGCTCGGACGTCACAAACCAGACGTATACACCAGCCTGTCTTCTATGGCTCAGGCACTGCAAGGACCGGTGTGCTTAGCCCTATACACCAGCCTGTATTATATGAATTGGAGAATGCATAGGCTGACGTGCTATCAAAATTAATCTGGAAATAACTTTGCGAAAAATTGTGGGAACGCTTGAGTTTTGGGCAGGCACACCATCAGACAACCAATGGATAATTGCGGGCCAAAAGCTCTATCCCATGGTGAAGAAAAATCATGGATGGGCAATTTTGGCACCTTTCATAACACAATTTATTTCATACCATGGAAAATCGGATTTGAATGTATTTATAGGGCATCATTGTATACGGCCACATTGATCATGTCAGAATAGCATTGTGTGTGATGTGATGAAAGTTAGTTAATACTAAAAGATGCTAACTGTCACTAGTGATATTCAGTCAAAATATAGTTATGATACCTTTCATGTCTCATTGTGTTTGTTTCACTAGTATTGATCAGAAAGTATTATTACTGTGCAGCAGAGGTATAATTACTTGTCGTAGAGAAGAGAATCATTCCTGATATAACAAACTCATGTAAGGGGTACAGTAAAATATCTATTAAGGTTTTTAATCCTCTTAAAATGCTACTCTTATCGAAAAAAAAATCATCCCAGCTTGTCAATCTGCAGAAAACTTACTACTATCTTTTAAAACTTTTTAGTATTAGCACTTTTAAAAAACTTTACTAGGTCCTCCAGATTTCACCAACAAATTACATGCCATTTTCATTTTGGCGAAGACTAAAATTATTTTTTACTCTATTTAATGTGTCCCCAATAGGCTAAATGAACCAGTGCCTTTTAGTTTTAAATTTGGAATTGTTGTAAAAAAAGAATGGTGCTGGGTTGAAATATTTTTTTACAAGCATCTAGTTGAACAGGGCCACATATTGCAATATCCTCCATAATACGGAGACCTCACCTTTACGTAAATGCCTACATACATGCCTGGTATTGAATATGTGATTCTATTGGCCTTTATTTTCTCAGCAAAGTCCTCACTCATGAAGTGTTCTTACGTGTAGAACACAAGTAAATGCCAACAGAAGCCAGCACATAATTTGTCATACCATTTTGCATATACAAATACTATTCTAAAGTTTGTGATAGTGTTTGAATTTCAATAAATTAGCGTAGTCTTTGAATTTATTATATATAAGTGATGTGTCATTGTTATTATGCAATGTACCTATACGCAAGAGTGTAAACATTATAAACTGTAATCTAAACCATAGTGTTTCCTGTTATTAGATAAATTTATACGATTACAAGTCCAAATATTTGGGTGTGTTCTATCTTTATGTAAGCTACTACTGTGGTTTAAACATGTATTGTGCCTTAGCTGCAGAGAACTTCGCAAAAAATGTTGTCACCTAAAAGTCCGTTGTATTTTTTCATTTCAAATGATGTTTGGTGTTTGATATATAATATAAATATTGAATCAAATTTCAGTAACTCTAAAAATAATTCAGCGCTTCTAAGATCTTCGCTTGCACCTCAGTTCGGTAAATGATAGAAGAAAAACACAGTACTAACAATAAAACGTCTGTCCGTAATTTGGACAGACGGCACCGTTTTGCATCGATGCAAAACGGTCGGTCTGTCCATACTTACGACCGTTTTGTAAGTTACAACAACAAAACGTGGCCAACGTAGACAATTTTTCCATGTTGTAACCTTCGACGTTTTGCGCGGGGCAAAAAAATGGATGCGCGGAGCGCCAGCGCACGCGCCAGCGGGCACACGCAGTCGGAAAGAAAAGATGGTTCTTTGCTGTTCTTTTTCTGACAACAGATTAGTCCTTTTAGGATGCGTTAGGAAAAAACTGATGTTGGTCTAGGATTTGTCAAAACTAACTACTAAGTAAAATTGAATAAATATGAAAAATTATGAGCAAGAGAATGGTGTTGCAACCTGTGATGTGACCAATTATGGCTGGCATATAAATGAAACCCAAATGCTCAATTTTAATTAATCATTGCACCATAGTTTGAATAATTGGTACGCATTAGCTCCATTTCCCCCGATAATTTCCATAGAGCTCACATGTGGTGGCGTGGCTGTTGTGGCTCTTGAGGGGCACTCACGTGTGCTCGCTTCTTGCCGTCAAAGTCACAGGGCCCTCGCGCTTGCTCGGGTTTTTGTGTCAGCCTGACAGGGCTCATGTGAGGGCAGTGTGGACATTCTTGGGGTCCTCTGATCCT
>JAAERL010000951.1 GCA_024230435.1 Desulfobacteraceae bacterium | reverse complement strand
ATCATTCAGGTTGAATTTGAAATTAAATTGCCAACAGGGACATCCCTTGGCATAATTCCCATCCTCATCTGCAAATGTCAAACCGAGCTGAATAATTTTGAGTAAATCAACATTGCACTTTAAAGATTTGTAATGGAAGTCGGGAGAGTATGTTTCAGACACTGGACGTGCAACAACTCCTGGAAATTCGGTATCCATCGCCACGTAGGGATGAGTGTCAACAAGTTCACGAATAATAGCCATTTCTTCCTCCACATTTTCTTCCCATACGTTGCGAATTTCAAGTGTTTCTCTGTGGTGAATTTTGTGGGTTATTATTGTTGCGTGTACGTAATTAATGTCGAGTTTTGTGTGAATGGATTGATTTGAACAAGGTGAGTTACAAATGATCCGTAAACAATAATACTCAAGTAAAATAATGTGAAAATAAGTCGGCGGTACACCAAGGCCGCAGCCACCCAACACAAGTTGTGTGCAGCTGATTTTTTATTCTATTTTCGCTGTATCAAAATTGCAACACACACAAACAGCACACGTACCCTGATGGAGTTTGAAACGAGTAGCTCCTAACTGCATTGCTATAAGCCTCGCCCCCCATTGATCCATGAGACAAAGGTGAACTCGCCCCAGATCGGATCCGGTGGTGACCAGGGCTGGCGAAGCTGGAGCCGCCGGCGCTGCTCCCACCGCTGCCGCTGATGCGGGGTTGGAAGGGTGGACTCTCCATGCTCAATACGCTTGCCGCCATGATGAGTCCGAGGGTCGAAGAGCGAGGGGATGGCAAGGGATGCGCCTGTCTTATTAGGGGTGAAAGAATAGGAGTATTGCGTAGGCGCCCGAAAGCCGCAATGTGGATGGCGGAAATGTTTAGATAGTATGGTAGTTTCGAGTTGGCTGTTTGCAAAAACCCGTGTGTGTGTTTTTTCCTGTTTTTTCCCGCCTCGAGCACACGGGTGGTTGGCTGTT
>JAAERL010000950.1 GCA_024230435.1 Desulfobacteraceae bacterium | reverse complement strand
CTGTTTGTGTTGGAGATTGGATTTGCAGTGGTTGGCTCTTTGGCCTGCTGTTTACAGTTGCGTCAAAAGTCAGTAAATTTGATGTGCCATTGGCTGTTGTAGATGGGCCCTTTGCTAGAGCAACAGAAAGATTTCATTGGTATATTGCTGGTTGCTGGTTGCTGGTTGTGCTGTGGTTGACAATATAGTGGGACTGAGATGAGTTATTGGTGCAACATTTGTTGAAGTTGATGGACTGGACTATAGAGATTAAAAAACAGTGAGATTTTATGTTGGATCAGCAGTAAGTAATATCATGTAGGTTTGATTATCGACAGGCATTGGTTAAATTTATTCGTCCATGCCCATGGGCATGGGATAGGTAGCGATAGGCTCTACATCAAGTGCCCCATTGCAGCACTTTTATTTGATGGTTCATCAATTGGTATTTTTATAAGTAGTTGATACAGTCTGTCCCTGACATTTTGTCTAAGGATTCAATATTTAACTTGTACACTGATGGGTTCTGAAGTCGGTGCTGATGTGAATCTGATTGTAGGTCTGTTAGTTGGTGATGATATTGACCAGTCAGTAAGTTCTAATGCCAGCAATATGTGCAGTCAATATATCTGTTTGACAGTAGGTGTCTTTGTTGGGCAGTCAGTTTGTAAATGTCTGCAACGGAGCCGGTGCGGTGTTCTACCGGTGGCACCAAGTGTTTTGTTAGCTCAATGCAAGTTAGTATGGTAAATGGTAATGCTAAAACTTAGAAAATATTTTTTGACTAGCACTTATACTCACGCGATCAGAAAAAACCTCGTGTTATCGGTTCGCGGACTTAGCCAAAATTTCGTTCATGACTTGTTACCTACTTCTACGTATCGTACGATACCTACCCTGTTGTAATATGGATTGCACCGCGCGTCGGTTTTAGCCCAAAATGTTGCCTTTACAATCCAACTTGTACTTTTTCAATCGAAACTGGTACTTTTTCACGGGGTCATTATGACTTTTTGGCAGGTCTGGATTTTTTCGTACCAGTTCTATCGTATGTAAGAGACAGTTCCATGGTCCCGGACATGGAACTGTTTCCAACCGAAATTGTACTTATATTTGCATAAATGCCTCGTTTTTCCAACATTTTACCTCATTTTACAAACCGGAAACCAGCATCACGAGTCAAAAAATGACGTAGGT
>JAAERL010000949.1 GCA_024230435.1 Desulfobacteraceae bacterium | reverse complement strand
GTTATCCCAACCAGCATCTTTGTTTGACAGCTTCTTCTCCCCAGGTGGCAAACCCATGAATGAATCACATACATATGATATGCGCTGAGAATTTGGCTCCAATACATCTAATACTGCCTTTGCCAGCACACTTGATCCACCCCTCCAAACTCCAGTCTCAATGTAGTCACCAGCGATATTATGATCAATCACATCTTTCAATAATGACTGAATGTTGTCTAGCCGTTTTTGACCTGTCATAGTATCACCAGCAAATGCCCAATCCTGACCCCCAAGACGTTGTGATTCCTTAAATGGTCCAGCTCTTAGAATTTTCATCCCCAAACGGGGCCGTACCGATAACTCAGCATCATGGAAGACCCTCCCAGATACAAAGCTTTTTATCATTTCAATATATACATCAGTGCAGCGTGCTCTCTCTAGGATTAGATGGAAAGTCTGAGCCTCCATCAATCTTTACCATACTGCGAGCCCAAGAAATACGCTCTTCAAATATATCAAGGACGTCCTTCAATGGGAGGAAAACTGGAATTCATTTTAGAGATGTCCATATCGTAGAGTGGTTGGAAAATCTCGTACTTTTTACCAACATTGGCATAGAGAATGGGCAATTTTTTTTCGTGTCACCGTTGTCATTGTTGTTTTGGCTGTGAACACTACCAATGAAAGTTGAGTCCATCGTCGACTTCAGGTTGAATACTAATCCAATTACTAATACTAGGACACATGAGAAGAAAGATATCAGATATCCTGTTCAGCCTGTCCCTCATCTTGGTTCTAGGCTATTACAGTGTCTTTAAATCAACATTTATCAGCCTTGAACAGCCAAACTACAGCTCGAATACATCAACCACATGTGCGGAAGTAAAGTTCCTATATGTTACTTCTCAAATAATTGTATAGAGTCATAAAATAGCGTAGTACATTAGGCATCGGGAAAAATACAAAATGGAAATGGGCAAAATACAAAAAAAATATAATCGTGACTGCCTACGTAATTCCTACACGTAGAAAGTGTACCATGACTCACGTGTCATAGTGACATAACTGCGTTTTACTAGTATCAATCACTAACAAAAGTGTTTGCTAGTAAAAACTACTAACAAAAATTTTGTATTTATTTTGTAATTTTTGTATTTTCGCCTCACAAATATCCCCGAAATACAAAATTGTAAGTATTATTGTCAGGTGATATCGTGCCGTGGATGTTGGAGGGAAGTTTGGGCTTTCTCAATTCGTGTGGATTTAGCTTGCGCTGAGTCCCGTTTAGCCCTGGCCTACACAAAACTTCACTCCCTTCCTGGCCTAAAAGCCCCTAAAAAAGTACACAAAACTTTTTGCAAGACCCACCCTCCCAAGACCTACCTACTTACTTACTTACCTCCATATGTACCATAGGCCCTTCCTTTTAGGGCGCATGTGCGGATGCGCGCATAATTACAAAGTTGGAGCGGGGCTGATTTTACTAGCGACCATCTAGTAAGTCATTGTGACACAGCGTTCATTACCAGCTTGGCCGATTTATACCAATGTGCGCAGTATGAAT
>JAAERL010000948.1 GCA_024230435.1 Desulfobacteraceae bacterium | reverse complement strand
GACCCAACAGTTTGTGTATACTGTGTTCTTTAAAAAAAAATTCCTCACCAATCAATTTCAACACAAACAAAGATTGAATCCTGGCATTAAAAATGATTATAAATGCTTTGTCTGTGATGGTTCATGGGCTCATGACTCCGAGAGATACATCAACATATTTTATCAATAGACATGTCAAGATTTTCCTAACATGTTGTCACAAGTTTTTCCAGGCCTACTACAGTGACAGTGTAATGCAATTTTGGAGTACCAAGGCAAACTTTCTGTCGCTGTTAAATCTAGCTAAGCAGGTGAAAAATCATGGTAGATTGCGATGGTAATGGGATGGAACGAGGGAAAGATACATTCAGTCAGTGAAAAAGATTCTTAAGAACCTTCGTAAGAGTCCCTCTTATTTCACAAGAAAATTAGAGATGATGCAGAAGTTAACGGTGGTGAGTTGGCTGAGGGTTACTTTACCGGATTTGGATGAAGATGATGATGACAAAATGATACGCAATTATGACGAAAGTTGGATGTATTTCAGATACCGCTCGTACGAAGAAAATTTTCAATTGTTTGCCAAGAAACAGATTCTTTCTGGATTCACTATTAAGAAAGGGAGAAAAAATGGTGTTTGTGTTGTTTGGTTGAAGGGG
>JAAERL010000947.1 GCA_024230435.1 Desulfobacteraceae bacterium | reverse complement strand
GTTTGTCGAAAGTATTCACCCCTAAAATAATTAGTGTGTACAAGCGGTATTCGCTTTTTGTGTGGGAGAAAATTATGAGAATGATGAGAACTCCAGCTTTTAGATTTTGAAAGCTAGTTATTTTTTGGCGCCAAGCGTCATTTCCACATCTTCTGCACACATTTACTAGCAAAATACTAGCAAAACCATGGCGACTTCCGCCCTCCAATTCAGCCGTAATAGAGGAAGTGTTAGCCGCCGCAAAAGCCTCCTGGGGCATGTACATGGGTAACCTTATGGCAATTTGTTACTTCATCATCTTAAAAGCATCAAAATATGTTAGGATTCTGCAGCTGCTGCGGTGGGCGAGGGTGGGCGGTGGCTCCACAGCTCCACAGCCACCTCGTAGTTGACAGAAAGGTTGTGATACCTCTGCCCTGCAAACGGCTGTATTATAAGAATAATGCAACACCCCGCGATGCCTTAACAGAAAGCTCTATTTTGATTTACATGAAATCTTTACGCAT
>JAAERL010000946.1 GCA_024230435.1 Desulfobacteraceae bacterium | reverse complement strand
GATGGGGTATCGTAATAACGTGGTTCACCTATACACCTCTTAGACCGTGCTAACCCCGAATATAATCTACTAATTTGTCCACTGCATTGCAATGATCACCGTCTACACAAATAAATCGCCCTACTTCACTCAGCTGTGGCTATTTTGGACACTCGCAGAAGCATCCTTTCATGATTTGATTGCAGCGAAGCCAATAATTCAGAGCACGGAGCACGGAGTCTCGAGTCTAACGGAGCGAAAGCAAGTAAAAAATGCTTCTTTCTAGTAGGACTTTCTTAGAGTCAGAAAAACACCAATTATATTCATTTCGACCAAGAAAGTGTGAGTTATAAGTATTCTATCTAAAGAGGATTTTTCTGCAAAACCACTCTTTCCCCTGCCCCCTGCCTATTTTAGATATCTGCCTGGTTGTCAGTTGTCAACTGCCTTCTGTCTGCTGCCGCCTGGCCCTCCGCACAGCAAATAAAGCTCGTGCAAATCCTCAAAAATCGCAAAACGCTGCGCCGCCACAAAAAAAAATGAGAAGCCAACCATGACAGCCGCCGCATTAGCCCCCAAAAATGATTCTCAGATAACTTTTGCTATGAAG
>JAAERL010000945.1 GCA_024230435.1 Desulfobacteraceae bacterium | reverse complement strand
TTGCTTCAGTTTAGACGAATGATCCTTGTAGGTATCTTTAGTAATAATTAAGAGGTCATCCAAGAAAACTCGTACGTACTCCAGGGGTTTCATCAATGAAGACATTTTTCTTGGAAAATATATGGCGAACCAGTCATTCCCATTGGTAAATGCAGATAGCTGTATTTTCCCCAAGTTAAAATCAGGGTGCATATCTTTTGCGAGTCTCCATCTAGCCTTAGGGTATAATACCCCATGTTCAGGTCTAGTGAGGTTGCATAGCTAAACCCATTGAGTTCTTGCAACACAGAACTAATTTTGGGAATTGGGTAAGGCTTGCGTATAACGCATTTATTTACCTCTCTAAAATTGGTCAAAAACCTCACGGTTTGATTTTCTTTGGGATTATAAAAGTTGGCGAAGCCCACTCACTATCGGGCTGAGGTTCTAACACTCCTAACTCACACAAGCGTTCAAATTCTTTTTTGAGAGTTTGTAAATGAACGTGTGGTATTGGATATGCCTTGCCATGAAATGGCGTTGTACCTGGCTTGAGTTTGAAACTCACTGGCTCAGTTTGCCAATTGCGCAAAGTGCCGTCAAACAATTCCTTGTAATCTAGGAGCAGCATTAAGAATTGTTCTTGCTCACTTGCACT
>JAAERL010000944.1 GCA_024230435.1 Desulfobacteraceae bacterium | reverse complement strand
TTCTCAATCGTTTCTCGCCTTTGCTTAACGAATTTGATTGCTTATTGAACACGGAAGTATATCCATGATGATTGCTATTTTCGCCATCCTGAGGTATAACGAGTGAACAGAAACCTCCTTGACATAAAGGCATTCTTCCAAGCAATCTTGCGTCCCTTACTTTGTCCCTTGATTCGTCGAGTTAAGAAGATCACCTCTCCCCTGCTTCGCTTTCGCAGCAGAAGCCGCTTCAAGAAGCTGTACTGTTTTTCGTCATGGTTGTTTCAGCTTCTGTTCTTTGTTTTTTGGATTGCGCAATTTTTTTCGTAGGCCTCGAAGATTTCAAGATTTTCTTTAACAAGTTTTGCGGATAATTTTGGGCGTAATGCTTGGCCTATAGTAAAATGGCGCCAACCGCCACAAACCTTTTTCATCAAAATCATAAATCAAAAACTCAAAAACACCTCTAAAACACTCCTATTGTACCCGTGCATTCACTATCCTCTCAAGCAAAATGACATTCATACAAGATCTACTCAAACCAGGCGGCGGGATTGCCCTTATTCCGTTTATTCGGGGAACAATTGCGACGTTGCTTGTCCTTGTCATGTAAGAAGCTCATATCTCGTGTCCAACCTACACGCAACAAAAATGCGATTTTACGTTGCGCTGTGTGTATATTTGTTCATTTGCATTGTCAGTTACCGC
>JAAERL010000943.1 GCA_024230435.1 Desulfobacteraceae bacterium | reverse complement strand
CAAACAAAACAGGCCTGGTATTTCCTACATACGCATGTATTCAGCTCTTTTTTTTGAACTGGTACATTATCACACACTCCATGCGTAATTGTTTTTCTACACAACAAAACCCACATTCTTTATTTCCCGCCAGATTTTTATTTTGTGATAGGGATATAATACAGATGGGACATCACGCACACCCAGTGTAAACCAAATGTCCGTTCGGAGGCTCCACTTGACCTTTTTCTTGTCCAAATGGACGTAACGGCTATTCTGGCTGTTTGTTTTGGTTCCTTTGGCGAACCGGCTTGTCTGATCGGTTCCCCGATGACTCCCGCGAATCCGAATAGTTGTTCCAACGCCAAATTCGGAAAATTTTGTTCGACGATTCTCGCATCTCCTCTAACGGGCGATTCCTAGCCAAATCTACCATTGAAGTGATGGTAGCCTTCTCATCGCGGAATTTGGATCTTTTAGCTTCAAGATGCAACTTCCGGCGTTCGTAATTTTCCAGTTTCGAAAGACGATTATTTATGCTCCCCCCATTTTGCATTATCTTAGGTTGATTTTCGATCCCGTCCGGGAAACCAATCCCTT
>JAAERL010000942.1 GCA_024230435.1 Desulfobacteraceae bacterium | reverse complement strand
TTGCGCAAGGCCTTTTGTCGGCTTGATGGACCTTTAAGCCGACCTACGCTGCTTCACTCATTCCGGCCTACGGCGCTACAACACCGCCAGCCAAGCGTTTGCGCAAGGCCTTTTGTCGGCTTGATGGAGCGTTAAGCCGACCTACGCCGCTATAGAGGATTTAATTTCTGCGATATTGCATTCAAAATTGCAGAAAATCTGTCTAAATCAACAAATGTTGCCGGCCTATCCTTATTTTTCAACAGTTTTTTCACCTCATCTAAATCATCTTTCAACGACCCAACTATTAAAGCAGGTTCTTTCGACATATCATAGCATTCTGGTGCTCCGACACTCCAATACATATCCATATCTTCCAGATTTATATCTTTTTTTTCTAATTTAGATATTTTATCATACAATATCTCCCAAAGCAGTTGTAATTCTTTTAAGGTTATATTCAAATCAACTTTCTTGATCTTCATTGTTTCCTTTGTTTTCACCTTTGTTTTCACCTTTGTTTTCATCCTTATTTTCTTCATTTTTTTCTTGCTCTTGTTTATTTTTATCCCTTCCTCGGCGATCTCTTTCCGTCTTTTCTTTTTCTAATTTATCCAGCTCTTTTCGTTGCTTCTCAAGCTGTTTTTCTATTGATTTGATACGCCCTTGAATTATTTTATCTTTTATTTCTTTCGGAGTATTTTTTAATTTCCCCTGGTTATCATGTGCCTCTGGATCATTGATGTAATCATTAAGTTTTTGCGTGTGTTCCTCTATTAAGTCCTTATAGCTTCTTATCGCTTTATCAATTTGACTATTATTTAATCCGCCATAAGGATTTGACTGACTTATAGCTTCATTCATCAAATCGCCTAACATGTCTCCTAAAATGGCTGATCCAGTCAATGCAGCAAGGCCAATCACAGCTTCTGTAATACCATAAGCTGCTATCGCAGCACAAACGATAACATGCCCACTAGGATCGGTATATTTGAGCGGGTTATTTAGTGTATACGCATACCTATCAAATGTTTGCGAAGTGTACAAGCCCGGCACAATACTATCCGCACTGGCAAACCGTCCGATGATCGGATCATACAATCTTGCATCATAATTATACAATCCG
>JAAERL010000941.1 GCA_024230435.1 Desulfobacteraceae bacterium | reverse complement strand
CCTTAATCGTTGGGAGACTTGGGGACTAAAATCCCCTTTATAGACCATACATGTGAAACAGTGGCCACACATCAAATTTTGATCAAATCGTAACATTGGCTACACCATTGTAATAAGCATGATTCCGCGGTATTGATGGTATTCTTACATTATTTGTTACTCCAGTATTTTAGAAGTTATTCAACGTTTTACCACGAAAATGTGACTTTTTACCTCTTTTTACCCATATTTTAGTGTTTTTCGTCACCGAATTTGATAAAGTTAAAATGTATTTCCAATCAATTCAATGCAAGGGTCTCATTAAGAATACATTGAATAGTTCATTAAAAATTTATCACAGAGTTTAGGAGAGTCCTTTCATCAGTTTGCACTTCATTCCAAACCACTACTCGGAGATAAAATATCTGTGTAGAGCTTTGGTACAAACCTACGTAAGCATATCGCATCTCGCATTTCATGCCCAAAGACGACCAAGGAACCGTTTGCATCCTATTTTGAGCATAGCGTCTTAAAGCTAGAAGTATGAGGTTACAGTTTATCAACTTAATTAGGTGAAAGAGGTGATTTATTGTTGCTTTGTTGATGTCATTCCAAAGATGGATACAGCTATGTAGAGCTGGTACAATAAACTACGTAGAAAAATGCATAATACACGGAAAAAAAGGAGAAAAGTGACGATGTAATTGATTAATTTATGAATTGCAAGCAATTCTACACAACCATTTCCACTGCAGAATCTCTTTAAAAGTCTAATGCTGTTAAGGTTCGTGATCTCCGCACCATTTCAGCAGTTGCAACATTCCGAAACAATACATTTTCCACCAGACAGTGTGGTGTTTTCAGAAGATTCTCCATATGGTTGGTTTTGAACTGTGTAGAAGTATCACTTGCACAACTCAAATCCGCCTGAATTTTTGTGTGGCGAGCCCCTGAGGTACTTGGTGATTGACTTCAAGCATCAGTTTGATGCTTGGGAGTGCTTTTGGTGGTGATATTTTAGTTTCCCACCATGTTAAAAAAATTGTCGATAAGGGGACCCCCTTCATATTTTTCAAAATGAGAATCGTTTCGACGCTGTAACTTCAACAATT
>JAAERL010000940.1 GCA_024230435.1 Desulfobacteraceae bacterium | reverse complement strand
CGCTGTACTAGTTTATGTTCTGAATTCTATGTAATCAAATAAGTGGCTACAGGATTTTTTCATGCAGGGAATATTCCGCCACATTCCGTGCCCATTTCTACGTAGGAACTATACAAGTTGGCAAAATCTTTGCATTTTTATTGGTCCCCCTGTAGCCGCATGTAGGTGTACCAGGATCCTGGAACACCCACATAGGAATAGGTAGTCTGACATACCAAGCTGTGACTTTAAGTTAGTGACTTTTTTTGCATATGTCACAGGCTTGTAGAATGCATCATAGATTGGAAAAATCAGTGCAAAAAAATTGACTCATTTAAAGAGCAGTTTAAAATGGTCACTAACCCAAAAAGTTGTTACAATTTGAAGCATGATTTTTGGCTTTATTGTACTACATTTTGTGAAAATATTTTTGATCATTTTGAACACCATTTTGCAAGAAATACTTTTCTTTTAGTTTAACAGCAGCACTCCTCCCGGCTGGGTGTGAGTCAATAAATTTGAAATGCTATTTCTAAACACAAAAGAGATCATTTGCCTCCTCCTTTGTCTTCGTAATCAGCACACATCTAAAGTGCTCCTCGCTATCATTTTGTTGTTTTATTTTTCCTTTTACCAGAGTGGATTCTCCCACTGTGGATGCCGTCAATGGATCATACGATTGCCGCCCTTCTGGCTGGTGCAAGCGTTGACATGCTGCCTCAAGCTCATCGCTATTAAGTGTTTCTGGCTTGCACAATTTGGAAAGTACGCCAAAAATCAGAACTTTGTGTACCTACTAT
>JAAERL010000939.1 GCA_024230435.1 Desulfobacteraceae bacterium | reverse complement strand
TACATAATGGCCCCGCTAACGAGCCAGTGTGGAACGTCAAAGAAAGGTGGCACAAAAATCGACAAATTTGTCTGGACCGACGAGATGCAAAAGGCATTTGAAAAGACCAAAGCGCTCATTGCCGTAGATACTATGGCCGCTTATCCAGATCATAATAAAAATATGATATCTACAGCAACGCCTCTGATTACCAGCTAGGAGCTGTACTCATACAAGAAGGCAGACCAGTCGCTTATTATTCCAAAAAGCTTAATGGTGCCCAAATGAATTATACCACTATGGAAAAAGGGCTTTTATCCATAGTGATGACTCTCAAAGAGTTCTGCTCCATGTTATTGGGCACGAAAATAACGGTCCATACCGATCATAAGAACTTGACGTTCGATAACCTCACAACCCAGTGAGTGCTCCGATGGAGATGCTATATCGAAGAGTATAGCCCAACAATTAAATATATCGAAGGCCCCCTAAATGTCATCGCTGATACATTTAGCAGAATGGGACGCAAAATAGACCCCAACATTAACACAGTGGGGAAGAGTACCAAAGACGGTTACCCTCCTAGTACTATTAAGTACAAAAACTTTCATTCTATAATGGACGACCCCGATATAGCCGAATGTTTTTTAACACTTCCTATAGAGGAATGTTATTTAAACCTGCCCAATGTTGGCGCTATAGATAGCCCGCTTGATATGCAAACTATCAGCGAGAGCCAAAAGGAAGACACACAGTTGATAGCTTGTGTGAACAAACATGTGGATCTCTACTTCAAAAAGAAGCTAGACGGAAATTTGGTTATTTGCTACACAAAGAATAAAGAAACCCAAAATGAGACATGGTGAATCACCCTACC
>JAAERL010000938.1 GCA_024230435.1 Desulfobacteraceae bacterium | reverse complement strand
CGCCCTCGGACCAGATGGAATGAGACCAAAAGGCATCGTCCTCTTCTTGCGCTTTGCCCATCAGAGATTGCATCCGCTTCCCCGCCGTGGATCGGCGGGAGCGCTCGAGTACGGCGGCCTGTACTTTTGGCATGGTTAGTGTATTGTTTGTATAGGCATGTCTTCACTGTAGCAATTCAGGGGAACCTCACGACTGTGTGTGTATCGATCTTCCTTGACCTCATTCATTTTTTATGGCCTGTTGCAGTTTTTTATGGAGGGATTTTTATTTTTCTACAGGGGGGGACTCTCTCAAGGCAAACTTCTTCTCATAGGGTTAAAGATTTACAATGCTTTCACGTACGTTGATCTAGCGCTGAATTTGTAATGCTCTAAATTGGGGTAGGATATTTGAGTTAGGATTAGCAGAGGAGGGAATATTCACGCCCCGATGCCGTTTGCCGTGCTAACATTTTTTTCACCATGACATCTTGTACTTGTACAGGGCACCATCCTCCAAAATGTAGAAATTTGACAAGGTCCTTACATGGGGTACGTAGGAATTAAAAATACTGAATTCCTACAT
>JAAERL010000937.1 GCA_024230435.1 Desulfobacteraceae bacterium | reverse complement strand
TTTAATTTACGTATAAAGCAAAAATTAATCAAAATTAAACTGATATGGTAACCTTAAAACATTTGATGGTAAATTATCAACATTTGCATTGAAATAACAGAATGTAGTATTAAATTAAAGGAATTTAACATTAAACTAAAAGAATTTGATATCAAACTGAAATATTTGATATTAAATTAAAGGAATTAACCATCAAACTAAAAGAATTTGATATCAAACTAAAATATTTGATATCAAATTAAAGGAATTTAACATTAAACTAAAAGAATTTGATATCAAACTAAAATATTTGATATCAAATTAAAAGAATTTAACCTCAAATTTAAAGAATTTGATATCAAAGTTGAAAAGTTAAATATAACTTAAAATATTTGCTGGGTAACTAATTTAATTTAAAAATCAACCTACGACGTAAATTAAAAAAATTTACTAAAAAGTTTAACATTAATCTAAGTATGGTTTTAGATAAAGTACGCCTCCGCTAGGGTGGCGCAGTAGATGATGGCCACCTTGGCGCCGCCCAACAGCGACGGCTGGAGCATTTGGGTCAATTTAGACTCACGATAGGTGACGTGGTTGGCGTTCTCCCCCAGGCTAGTGATGACATTGGAGAGGGCAAGCAGGCTCACGTTGATCATGACCCCCTCCGACTGCTGCTTCCGGTGCTTCCAGGTGTATCCCGTGTATCGGTCACTCTCAGACCCGGCCAGGTCGACGAGGTTCAACATCGACTCGGTGGCTGTACCGTTGGACGTGCGCTTCACGGTGATCCTGAGGATGGAATGTGACCTCGAGCTCTGATGGTTCATCCCGGTTGCTCCCATGCTCCTCTTCCTTTCGCCTTCGACCAATACGTCCAACAGACCCTCCACGCTCGTCATGACCACCTCACCCATGTCGCTTGCCCTGTATGTTATGATTGCCTCTTCCTGCGTCGCCACATAGTCTAACAGCTGCTTTGCCCGCTTCCTCGTTACCTCCGTCGGAGCCGCCTGCTGCGCGGCCAGGGAGATCAACGCTACCAGAATTGTGTTTTCCACCGCCCTCCCTAGGAAGAGAAACTTCCCATTGACCTGCTGGATGAAGCGTTTGCCTGCTGCATCCAGCACGGGGGAGTCATCTGATGTGTCGACGAACTTTTGTTTCGCCCCAAAATTGGGGGGAGTGTGGGGGTAGGGCGAGTCTTGCCTGCGCCGCGGCAGTTCGTGCCCGAACTGATTCAGCGCGTCGGGCACATAGCCTGGCATTGACAGGTGGACCTCCCTCTTGGCATAGTCCCACGCCAATTGGCCCATCCGTGACCCTGCCGAGACGCGGGGGGCGAGGTTTCTCGTCTTGTCTCGAGCGCGCTGTTTAGAACAGCGCGTTTCGGGAAGGCTGCTTGGGCGACAAAGCATAGCAACAGGAAGTAGTAGGAGTGCCGAGAAGCGGGGCGGGGGCGAGGTGGCGGAAATGATAATGACGGCGGAAATGGGAACGATCCCATCTTGCCATGGATGGCCGGCCAACGGCTGGAC
>JAAERL010000936.1 GCA_024230435.1 Desulfobacteraceae bacterium | reverse complement strand
CACCAAACCTGTTGACCAGGGCAACCCGGAGCCGAACATCGACCCCAAATTGCTAAAATTGACATCAGAAAAGTTACCCCTGAACCAGCGCAAACGTTACAGCAGTAAGGGTTTTTAAAATCGATACCCGTCTGTTATCGAACGATCAAACAGCAACGGAAAAAAAGAGCATATGAGATCAGTAATGAAATCAAATTGCGAAAAATTCAGGTGGAATAGCTATGCCATGGGCACCTAAAAGGACTTGCGCAAGCTCATATTGTCCCAACCTGGTTGACTACGGTTATTGTGACGAATGTCAAGCGAAACGTGCGAAGACCAAGCCCAGGGGCCGCGACAGGCGGCCTAATTCGGCTAAGCGTGGGTATGACCACCGTTGGAGAGCAGCGCGGCATAGGTTTCTTGCAAAACACCCTTTGTGCTGCCGGTGCCGGAGTCACAGCCGGATTGAACCGGCAACGGTTGTTGATCATAAGATCCCGCATAGGGGCGATATGCGGCTATTTTGGAACTCAAACAACTGGCAGGCGCTTTGTGAGGGCTGCCATAACGCGAAGACTGCGAGGGGAGAGTGATGAATTTTGGTTCATTATTTACCGGTGCCGGCGGGTTTGACCTAGGTTTCGAAAGGGCCGGCATGAAAGCGATTTGGCAATGCGAAAAAGACAGGCAGTGCCGGAAAATATTAAAAAAGCACTGGCCGGAGGTGACGCTATATGAAGATATCACAAAAAAGAATCCCTATGTATCAGTGCAGCTTATTTGCGGAGGAGATCCCTGTCCTATCCGCAGCAGAGCGCGATCAAATGGACAAAGCAAGCACCCCGACTTGTCCGGATACTTCCTTGCAGTGGTCGGACAGTTGCAGCCCCAATGGGTGGTCCGCGAAAATGTTCCTGCACCAGATGATGTTGACTTTACGACCGCATTGGAAATGCTCGGATACGGAACGGCTATTATCAGAATCAACGCCGATCAGGCTACGGGCCAGTGTCGGCAAAGAGATTTCATTGTCGGATGTGATCAAACCACCGGGGAAAGCCTCGCTGGAGTCCTGCCGTACATTGCAGATGGTCAAGGGGCTTATACGACGAAGCTTGGCACGAGGGAGGTCATTCCGGCTCTTACTACGCACAGAACAAGATACGATTCCCGTGATTGTTATGTTTTTGACGGAGAACTTCGAATCCTGGACTCTGAGGAGCGCACGGCCTTTGCCGGATTTTCTACGGAATGGTTTGATGGCACTTCTGACACAGGCGTTGCCCGAATGACGGGCAATGCAGTCGTTGTGCCGGTTGCTGAGTTTTTGGGCCGTATGATTATTGAAGCCGATATGGCTATCAGGGGGAAATATGCAAAAGAGAATATTGCATTTAACGCTTAAGAGGAAGTGGTTCGATCTAATTGCCCTCGGAATAAAAAAAAAAGAGTACCGGACCATCAAAGCGTATTGGCAAGTCCGGATAGAGGGTCGACCCTATGACGAGATTTATTTTAAAAATGGGTATTCAAAAGATGCACCTTTTATGCGAGTCGAATATAAAGGATGGAGTTTTGAATATTTCAAGGGAGAATCAGTCTATGCGATATGGCTGGGTGAAGTTTTAGAAATCAAAAAATGGCGCATATCTCACAGGGAGGGCGGGTCGAATCGCTGAAATGTGCGGTTTACCAAATCTTTAATAAAATCAATAAGTTACGGGTCCTTCTCAGGGTGGCCATATACGGTTATAGCCAGCGCGGGCGGCGGGGCCACTTAAAAAAACAAAAATGGAATGGAAAATGGAAAAGTTCTAAAAAATGAGCAAACTAGTAGGACAATTGGGGTAGGACATTTAGAAAGGACTGCATGCAATCATGGATCAAACAATTATCGACAAGCTATTAAAGCTGTGCAACTCAAACGAGAGTGACGAATTAATCACGCTGAAAAATGCCGTTTCAAAAAAATTTACCGCTTACAAGAAGGACGACTGTAAAAAAAATCTCGCCGAATGGGATGCGGCTCAAAAGGCGCTGGAAGAAAAAGTTAATTCGTTATCTACAATCTACCTTGCCGAGGAAAAAAGGCCACGCCTGAAAAACCGGTCGGCTGCTGCAAAGTTTCTTGAAGACTTAGGTTACAAGATCAAAAAAAGTAATTTTTACAATCATGCAAAGCAAGGACTTATCAAGGTTGACGCTGACGGTTCGGTGGACGAATCCGAGGTCCGTGCTTATGCACAACGGCAGGGCTTGAAAAAAATCAGGTTCGACAAAGACGATGGCAAATTTGACGATATCCATCGGGAAAAACTTGAGCAGGAAGTCGCCCGCCTTAAAAAGCAGAATGAAAAGCTGGACCACGAAATGAATGTTGCAAAGGAACGATTTCTAGAAAGAGGCGATGTTGTAACCCAGTTCGCTATTAAATGGAGTACGGTTCAGGGTTCAATTAAAAATCTCATCCAATCCAGCGCACTTGATTGGATTACGGCGGTCGGCGGCAAGCCTAAAAAACGGGATACCCTTATAAACCTGTGTTTTTCTCAGGTTGAAGACGTTTTTAATCAGCTTGCAGAGATCAAAGATTTAAAAATCGTGCTTAAAAGACAACCGTCTGAATAAGGAAAATTATCATGTTATTGCAGAACCCTATCGAAATCAGTCCAGAGTGGATTGACGCCATAGGCGGCATCGAAGCCTTGAATATAGACCCCGAACGGATAAAGACCACTCGGGAAGGTATCGAGATTAGCGTTAAATTTACACGACCGGAAAAACGCGCCATGAAACGAAAAAAACAAATTCCGGTTAGCAAATGGGCTGAACGTTATCGGGTTTTACCTGGTAATGCCCGGTTTTCAGGGCTTTGGCGCAACTCTAACTTTCCCTATCTGGCCGGCATAATGGATGCATCCTTTTTTCCGTCTGTCGAAGAAACATATATTTGCGCGGTGCCACAAACCGGCAAAACCGAGTCGGTGTATACCTGCCTTGCCTACGCTGCAGACCGCCGCCCCGGAGATGTCATGATATTGTTTCCAAGTGAAACGGACGCGAAAGACAATGCCAAGGACCGTTTAAGTCCCATGTTTGAAGACTCGCCAAGGCTCCGGGAATACTTGACCGGTTATATCGACGATATGAACAATAAAAAAATAACCTTGCAACACATGATAATTTATATGGCATGGTCAAATTCACCGGGGCGGCTTTCTAACCGGCCTTGCCGGTATACTTTTGCTGACGAAGTGGACAAGTATCCTCAAACGGCAAACAAAAAAGAAAGCTCACCCGTTGATCTACTGCGCAAGCGATTGCGCACATTTGAGGGCATGAGCAAGTTCTGGATGACAAGTTCGCCAAGCGTTGAAACCGGCCCGATTTGGGTGGCAATGACTAAAGAAGCACACTCAACTTTCGACTTTTGGGTATGCTGCCCGGACTGCGGCACAGACCAAAAAATGGTATTCGGTGACGGTGACGGCCACGGGATCAAGTGGACCGAAGGCGAACGTGACCCGGTTGTAATTGAGCAGACAAAAAACGCTTGGTACCAGTGCGCTCATTGCGAATCCAAATGGGATGACGGATTGCGTGATCTGGCAGTGAGAAGCGGCGGCTGGCGGGATCGTGAAGGCACACCCCTTAAAACCGTCCTGAAGAACAAAAAGCCCTCAAAAATCGGATTTCATCTGCCTGCCTGGTTGTCTCCCCTTGTCCCGCTCCACAAATGCGCCGCCGCCTTTTTAGAGGGACTAAAAGACAAAACAAAGCTAAAAGACTTTAAAAACGGCTTCGCAGCAGAACCCTGGACAGATATCCAGGTTGCCCGAACTGAGGACCGTATACTCGCACTTAAAGATGATCGGCCGGCCGGAATTGTTCCCGGCGGCGGGCAGGTTGCCTGCCTTGTGGCCGGTGTAGACACCCACGGAACAGACGACACCGGTCGGCTCGATTACGAAATCAGAGCAATTGGATACGGAGTCCATCCTTCGACATGGGCAATTGTTCACGGCAGTGTTAACAGCTTTGACGCCCTTGCAATAGTGCTCTGGGAGGCTGACTTTAGAGATGTAGACGGTAATCAATACTTTGTTCATCTTACTTGCATCGATGCCATGGGCCGCAGAACACCCGAAGTATACGATTTCTGCCGTGCATTCCAAGGCAGGATTCTCCCATGTAAAGGCGAACAACGGCTTCAAGCTCCTTATACCTGGAGTAATCAAGATTTTTACCCTGGCACCAAACGGCCTATGCCCGGCAGGATAGTGCTTTATAAGCACGATACGAATTATTTCAAAAACCTGCTTGCATCCCGTCTTGAAGTCAATCCGGATGATCCTGGCGCTTGGCGCTACAACAAAGATTTGACCGCAGAATGGGCCCGGCAAATGTGCGCCGAGGGAATCAACCCAAAAACAAATCTTTGGGAAAACCCAAACGGCAAACCCAATCACGCCATGGACGTGGCCGTGCTCCAACTTCTGGCCGCTGAGATTCGAAACGTGCGCCTATGGCCACGGCCTGAAGATAAGGCCCGGAATAGAAACAAAACGCCGATCGTGGCGCGATCTAAATTTATTACAGGAGGTTGAGATGGCCGACAAATATATTTGTGTGAGTAATGTCGCTAAGCGACTGAATTGCTCCCGGCAGTACGTTTATACGTTGATTAAAAGCGGCAAGCTTGATGCCTATAGGATAGGTGCGAAGTACGGATTTAGGGTTTCAGAATCGGCGCTGATGAATTTTGTTAAAGCTCGGAAAGTTACTGCCGCAAACTTCAATACATATTAGCTTGGGGGGCGAATCGATCTTGTGATAGGATTTGAACATATAAACCTTTAACCATTGTGTATTATTGCAGATACATCGAATACCGTATCTGTAGGTTCGCCTAACCAGTGAATATTAGCAGGCGCGCGCTTTTTGCGCTCCGCCGCAAAAGCCTTGTTCGGCACTTTTCGCCGACAATTTATTGCCTATAAATTTTTTTCAATCAAACGAGTCCATTTGTTAAAAAAATTCATTGCGCCTTCCTTAGTGCCTATATCGGTTGCTACACATTCATTTCTAAGTTGCTGTTGTTCTTCGTTAGAAATAGGTGCCGCCTTGGCATATTTGACTACTAATTCTGCCGTTTCACTACTACCTTTAGTAAGTGGTTGGCAAAACAACGTGAAGCCTAATAGGCATAGGTCTATATCATTTTTTGGCAGTCTCCTTTTATTCAAAGAACGCTTAAGAAATGTAACCACTTCACCGATCAAAGATGGCCCTGAAATTTTGCGTAGGTGCTTAGGCACTATTAGAGAAGGCGGATTAATTGGTATTTTTTTCCATAATGTCTTAATTTGATTGTTAACATCATTTAGTCCGTCAGGCTTGGTTACGCAGTATTGTCCATAGACGTAACCCAGTTGGAAAATCATCATTCTATTCTTAGCATCAGCTACGTCGTCCTTGCGTTTGCATGTAATCGTGATAAATGGGAATTTAACTGTAATTTCGAATTGATGCGATTCTTTCCATTCTTTCAATTCTTTCATGATCCCCATATCTTTCACCTTTCTATTATTTAGCTGCCGAACGTTCACCATAACCGGCGTGCAAAAGGAACGCAGCGGATTTTGCATCCGAGTTAATTTGCCTTGTTAGCCGATTTTTGATTCAATGCGCCAAACAAAATGCATTGGTGAATGTCGAACTTTGCGCTTTTCCTCATAATTTTTGTATAGTTCAGACAATGTTACTGTTGCAATAGTACCTGCCCCGATCACAATCCCGGGCAAGCTTAAGCCTTTGAGTCCAGCGATGGATAGAGCTGCTGTTCCAACATACACCCCGATTCTTGTCATAGCTTTCATCCTTGATACTCTGTCTAAAATTTGACGTACACGGTCAAGTTCATCCTCTAACAGATCACGCTTCAATCGAGTAATAATGTGTTGTGCTTCAGCAGGTTCTGACAAATTTTCAATGTCTACCAGAGCTCTATTGATAAATTTGCGGAACGATACAAGTGATTCACCCTCATCCTCTAAAACCTTCGCAAGCAAGGAAAGAGGAACCTGCTCCAAATAGGGAATTTCTAAGTCAGTCAAAGGATGCAAAATACCTGTTTGGTTATGTATCGCGGAATCCTGGACAGTTAGTACACCACTGAAAAGTCCTGCTTTTAAAACACCTTCGTCAATGAAAGAAGCATCTCTTGTTGTCCTGATGAAAGGGGCAAAAACAACTTGTCCTTTTCTGAGAAAGGTTTTTGTTTCTTCAAGTAGAGTGTCTTCGGTAGGGATCTCAATATGAGTAAGCCCTGAAGCTATGTGACACTTTTGTCCTTTTTCATTTTTATAGGGTTCTGATGTCCGAGTAAAATGCGATTGCTGCCATCCAGAAGTGCCGGGTGTCCACTCGATGCCTAAAATCCCTTCAGGTCTTCCAGTTTGCAAAGAACGGCTACCAAGAAGTGATAACAGACTCCCAACTTCAACAGGTTTGGGTGAACGGTATTTTTTTGACACAGGGTCTAAGACAGGCATTATCTTTAATACAGGGCTTTTAGTTTTATCGGGGATTGGAAAAAAAGATATCTTGCCGGAGCCAGCGTAGCTTTGAGTATTAAAAAGAAGCATATCTGATAATAAAATCAACCTGCGAATTGATGCCCTCATTTGGTCTGCATTGGTTGCAATCACAAGGAGAGGCTGGCCAGTTGTGTCCTGAATCGCAGATAGATAATTTTCAAATTCACTCTTGAAATGAAAATCGACAAGTTCGCCTCGCGTTCTTGGAAATGACGCGATCAATTTGTACATTTTCTCGTTTAGCTGGGCTATCTGTTGTTTTCCAGATTTCTTTGCCATTGTTTAGATTCTCCCTGAGCTATAGGTTAATATAGTTTCAACGATCCAATAGCCACATTATTTTACGTCTATTTAACAAACGAAATCGTATTATACGGCTAATCAGCCGTATAAAAAATTGGTATTCGTATACTGGCAATATGAACAACTTGCCAATCTCTGGAATAACAACCGTATGAATTGAAACTCAACATGTTGTGGTCTATTGGTTTGGTGTGGTGCCCACAGATAACATACCAGTATCACGCGAAATGACAATCTGGTGATAACTTGCCAGAATCGACACTGGTTCAGTTGCATACAAAACAATGGGCGGCTATGCTTATTTCGTTGTAAAGTCTGCAAGTTGGCTCTGCGCCTAGCTTCAAGTTGTCCCGGAAAACATAGCAACAAAAGGTGCATGATCAGATTCAGGAAATTTGGTGTCATTAAAATAGGGAAGACTTTCATCATGAAGATTTTCATTAAGAATTTCTGCTTGATCATAATAAGGTAATAGTGATTGAGATATTAATATGTGATCCAACAAGTTGCCATGTCCATGGTGGATATGGCTAAAACGCACTGACTCTGGAATCCCCCTACTGCAAGAAATCAGAACCCTTGATCGCAGCTTCGGATTATTTGTGTTTTCAACTCGACCACAAATAACTTCAACAGGCACTTCGCCAGGCTCGGCGTTAAAATCTCCACAGACAATAATTTTAGCATTAGGCTCTGTTTTAATTCTCACCTGACATCTGTTGATGCCTTTTCCTTAATGCTCACCACCATGACTCTTAATCACAGCAACTTAATATAGCTATGGACATAGGAACAATGGTCCCAATTGAGGAACATTCTGTTGCACTATATTTTCATATTGCCCTGGACTTACATTATCAAGCTCCCTCTTTGCAATTATGGCGGCAGCGCCTATGTCCGTTTGTGACCATAATTGAGTGCCTTGACAGCATGGATAAATTTCGTTTGTCCATGTAAATATTTTGGCAGCTTCATTGTTATTATGACATGCTGCTCGTTCATTCGGATTAGCTATATTATTACATCGAGCTCTTTCTTGCGTAGCGATTTGAAATGTTCTTTGACTCACTACTTCCAGGCATGAGTAGAAGTTGTTATTGAAGACTGCTATATTATTTTGAATGAATTGATCACCATTTTCTGGTACCCTAATAAGGTTATAATATAAATCATAAATAATACTATTTTCGTTTTGGGCGTATACTTGACCAACGAAAAAAAAGATAAAAATTAGTGCCCAACAACATATTCTATTATTGCTCATGATTTATCCTCCTTTATTTCACAAAATAATTCATTAAAAAATAGAAAACCTGGTCCTTTGGGCCAGGTCAGAGCCAACAGGCTCTGCCATATAAATAGATAGAATTCCTCAGCTCGCGGTTAATCCCCCTCTGGGGGTAGCGAGCCAAAAGCCTGGTCCTCTGGGCCAGGATTCTTTACTGTAGGCAAACATCTATTTTTCAAATGAAAGTCGGCACATATATTTGCAATGTTGGAGAAGTTAAATGGAGTATTCTTATTCGCTGCAGTCCAGAGATTCGGTCTTTGAAAAAATGATTTTGCCTATTCATTATCAAATTTATTTAATAATATTTCTAAATCTCCTCAACCACTCCTGATCATGTTTCTCAGCTTCGCATGCACCACCGAGCATAGCTGGTGTGACTAATCGGCCACGCTCACGCAAGAATGAGCGCATGTCAGAAGATGACAGTGAAGTTCCAATTTCATCGATATCATTTGCCAATGAACAAATCATATTGGAGGAAACTTTGCCTCTATTTGCTGGCTCGATAAAGTCGGCAGGACTTGTACGCAGGTCACGTGCAATCGCCTGTAAGCGATTTGAGGTAAGAGGATATTTTTGACGAGGTGACCCGGACACAAGTGGATCACGCATGCTCACAGCCATAAACCATAGCGTCATGCCTAAAGGTGGCAGTCGCATTCGGCGCAGCAGCTTCATAGCAAAACGGTCCGCCTCGACCTCTTGTATTTGAGCCTGTTCCGGGCTGATGACATTGTACGATTTATGATGGAAGTGCATATGCCCAAGCTCGTGTAAAAGGATGAAGGCAAGCGCAGACTTTAACGTTTTTTGAGAAACATCGTCAACATAATTGTCAAGTCTATAGGCCTGGTAAGATATCTTTAAAGCAGTCAGTGGAGCTGGAAGGTCGATATCGCTAAAATCCAATGCTGCCACGTAATCGAACACTGACTCCTTATTGCAGCCGAATCGCTCGAACCAAGCTATGGCAATGGAAAGGTCGTCAAGGAATTTAACTGAGAAAGTCGGTATTAAGATCACATTGTTCACTACATTTGCGGAGAACTCAAAGGGGTCTGTGGTTCGATCCCAAGGTTGCCAGAGTCGCACCCGACGCAAAGTGACGAGTTCGTCATTGTTAAGGTAGCGGGCGATATCTTGGAATAACATACCTCGAATATTGGATGAATATACTTTATTTGCTCGTTGCAACTCGCTTGTCGAGTACATTTGACTGTAGTTGCGCGCAGCGACAGATGAAGGCAAAAGGAATACAATCATAAATACCGGTAATAGATTTGAAATACTCATTTCTGGCAATTCTCATAAGTTGAATTGAAAATAATTCGAAGCTGTAACGGCGCATCATCGGAGGGGCCGGCAACACCAAGCTGATCCACTGGCCCCCAGTCGTCTTCATCCCATACGGATAGCATCAATGCCCTTTTGGCTTCACGGATGGCGAGGAAGATCTTGTCTCCATGGCCGCGTTGCAACGCCTTATTTTCCAGCAATTGCTGAACGCAATTGAGCATTTCAATTGTGGTCAGTGCTTTGCTGCGTTGTTGTAGTGTCGCAGGACTTGTAAGGCCTAAAAATGAAGAGTAATAGGTTTCATTTTTATCAGGCTTGATGTCTTCGGTAACTACATTCTGTTTTGGCACCTGATTATGAACTGGCCAAGTGAACGCAATTTTCTCGGTTATTGAAAAAAAAAGGTAACTACTCACCCGTATCTATTTCCTGCTCAGGGAATTGTGAACCGGCTAATGCCATTTGAATTGCAACAAGCGGGTTTACACCTTGGCTTGACATAGTTTGCAGATAACTTGAAATACGGCAGTAGGCCCGAGCATAT
>JAAERL010000935.1 GCA_024230435.1 Desulfobacteraceae bacterium | reverse complement strand
CTTCGATTTCGTTTTCTAAGATTGATATTTGTTTACGAATTTCACCCGCGCCGCGATACATGGTGCGAACCGTGCCGTCGCCGCCGTCAAGCTGGTATTCTTTGACTTCGTTTATTTCGGATAACGCCTTATCCAGAGCCGACAACGCCTTTTGCTTTTCGGCGAGTCGCGCTTTGATGCGCATTGTTTGAAATGTCGATAACCAAGCCATTTTAATTAGGTCGCCTTGTAGGTTTCAAATTACAGTTCTAAAGACGCTATATATCAAAAGCTCGTTTTAACCTAATTTTTGGCTGCTTTTTTATTTTGCTGACAGGTTGTAACTGTGAGTCTTTTTTTGACTAAGAAAAAGAGACGATTTGAGGGTTTTGCCTTAATCGTATAATGGGTTTGAAGGCCAACAGAACCAAAACGTACGCTAACCCTATAACTATTTAATATATTAATAGTTAGTGGACATCAAACATATAGTTAATTGCTACAAATAAAGAATCAAAAAGAGTGTGCCGTTTCAGCCTGTGAAGATACGCTAATAATTATTTGATGATACGGGTATCTCACGTCCTCACCCCAAAAAGGATCTTCTTGCCAATTTGATTGAAACCCCATTTTGCTAATTTTAACAATTTCCTGATAATCGGAAAACAAATTAAACAATTTTTCTTTCCATCTTGAATTATTCAACATTGAAGTTAAAAACACATCTAAAAGTACAGCCTGAGCATAAAATTTTGTATCATTTTTACTAAAATCCAAAATATGGGAGTATCTTTCGAAATTTGGACTCACAGGTTTTTCTTTAAACGTTCTATTCCAAAGACGAGAATGATGTGCGCATAAATTTCTTGTATCATTAAGGGATGCTATCCAAGATTCCATTAATTCTGAGGATAAATTTATAAAATCAGCTATATCCGCTTTGTCTTGTTCTTTTTTCAGATTTTTGTATATCCAAACCCATTTTCCCAAATAAAGAACTTCGGCAACTATCCAAGCCGGTGGAAGTTCTGGTAAGTCATATTTTTTAAAATAATCGGTACAGGATTTATTTCTTTTATGTTCTTTATATCTACCAGTTGCTTCTGTGATATCATCAATCAATTTATCGTATTCGAAAGAATTTCTAAATATATCTTTTCTATAAAACCAATGTGCTCCATATTCTTTACATAGCGTATTTGAGATAATTGATCGGATTGCGACTTCAATACGTTCAATTGCATCCATGACGATTAAGCGCAGTTTTCGATCAAAAATATAAAGTTTTAGTATATGATCAAAAGGTGTGTTTTCCTTAAAAATTTTACGACCCCCCCTGTTTTTTTGATAGAAAGGCAGAAAATATTTAGAAAGACGACAGTAGCTTACATAACGTAGATAACGCTTAACGCGGTCCGGGTCAGTAACTTTTAGCCCTCGAGATATAAGCTTGTGATATTGCTCATCAATACTTGACGGTTTTTTTTGATATTCCATATACTTGCCTATTCGTTAAACACTTTTTAAGGAATTATTAAAAACTTTCCTCAGGTCCGATCAGCAAGATTTATGGAATAGCCATTACAATACAGACATTTAAACCATCGGTTGTTTTTCTAATATCTTTAGAAAAAAACGCCATACCCTCTTTCACACCACCGATCAACATTTGCCCTTTTGCCCAAACTCTACCATAGAGTGTGTTTTCGTACGAATCTTGGGGGTACCCTTTAGTCAAAGGAATCTATATCGCAACTCCAATACCATAACCACAAGCAGGGTGCTTTTACCTAAACCCGTAGTTACATGGGCCGCATTAAGTGCGGCCCTTTTTAATATTACCTTCTCTTACTGCTTAAAACGCGGGCGCACTGCGGCGGCCATCATGTCGATAACCGTGCGGTGGGTAAGCTGCTGTTTCTCCTGCCGACCGATTGTGTCCCGTGAGCCGTTTTTTTTAGACTCAAAAATGAGGTGTTTTTGAGGGGGGACCCTATATCTAATAATTATTATTCTTGATTTAAAGCTCTTTTTTTTATATGTATTTCGGCGCTGAAGATGGGGGAAGGGGCATTTATGGGAGCCTCTTTCACTTTGTACACCTAATACATATATATTTTTGAAAAAGGAGTTTTAATGAAAAAACTGTTCTTTTTTCCTGTTGTGTTTAATGACGGTTTTGGTACCATGCAGCATGAGGGTTACCTCCTTAAAATTTTGATATTTCCGGTTCGCACCTTCATCAAAACCGGTAATCCTCACTTTTTCAAGTGCGGTGTCAGATTAAATCGGGACTATTTAAAATATGAAAAAGCTACTGATGCTGCAAAGCTTGAAAAAAAACCTATAGCAAAGCTTGAAAAAAAACCTATAGCAAAGCTTGAAAAAAAACCTATAGCAAAGCTTGAGATAACTTGTAATATCTTAATCTTATGACACCACTTTTGATACCAATTTATTTTATTTGATCGACTTCCATTTTCAAAAAAATTTCTAACTTCAGAAGCAAATTTGTCATATGGAAAATCAGAAGAGCTCTTAACTAAATTTGCAAGTTCAGTCCCAAGGTTTATGGGTGCTGGTTGATATGAAAACATTTGAGGTGTTAACAACCCGCCAATAACCCCACCAGCCAATACATCATCGGCACCCGTGTCGTCATTTATTCTTGGTGATAAAAACTTTTTATGATAATAAGTATTAACTAATGGAATTTTATTATTATCCAAAAAATGGATAACCATATTATTTTTTTTTCTATGTACTAAAACCAAAGTATTTTTTTTAACATGTTTCTTGAGCTTAGTAATTTTAGCTCTCAGTTTGTGCTTTGGCCCTCCCAGCAGATTATCAAACTCTTTTTCAGTAAAAAACAAAAAGTCCGCAACTTTAAGCAGCTTTAAAAGTTCCTGCTTATGTGCAAAAGTATAATCAAAGCCAGGGTCAATGCTAACTTTCAGAAAAGGATTTTCATCTTTTGCCGCTTCGATCTTGCTAATAATATGCTTAAAATCAGCAAATATTTTTAAAGATGTAATATGAATCCATCTTGCAGAAGCTAAATATTTTACGAACGCGGTGCCTTCTTCATCATCTTTCTCTATAATTCTTTTAACGAGTTTGTCGTTGGCCCCTGGTGCTATTTGTATTGTATCTCGCTCTCCATTGCATAATGTTACTAATGCTTTGCCTGCCTTGTCATTATCACTAAACAGCCATTCTTGTGAACTAAGATGTGCAAATTCATCATGTTCTGCATTTTGTATAAATTCGTCTATCGTGCCAACGACACCAACATATCCAGTTTTTAAATTCAACCCAAGATGACTTATTGTTTTTATAGCAAGATAAGCAGAACCGCCAATACGTGTATTACATATTTGACCATTTTTCATATAATCCTCTAAAATATTTGTTAGATGATTATAATCAACAAAAATTTCTCGACCACTCTTATTTTGGCCATCATGCGAAATAAAATCGACATTAATAGCACCAATACCAATTACGTCTAATTTAATATCAGGGTGAGAAGTAGAAGAAGGGTTAGAAAAAAGAGAGGGCGCAGACCCTAAATAGGGTTGATCTTTGTGGCCTATATCTGTATGTGATTGCCCCATGCTTCACTCTCCTTATTAAAAATCAACGTTTTAATTGTAAAATTTAATTTAAAAAAATAAATCAACATAAAAGGATTTTCTAATGTATCAAATCATATAGGAGGCAATCCCACCAGGCTGTTGTCTTATTATGTCCAGCAAGTTTTCTGCAACTTCCACAATATCTGATTCCTGCTGTGCATTTGCAGCCTTTACTTGTTCAGTAAGAACAACTGGCAATCCTTTTGACCGTATTTTTTTTTCCAAATCCGCGATGGTTTTGAAAATTTCGTTCTTTTCGCCAAATTTTGATTTAATCTTATTTTTAAGGCGGTTGTAAGCATCAAAGACATCTTGATTGTCAGGTGTGTTGAATTCGCCTTTGATTGTAGCAACAATCGCTGTTGAAATCGGGTCTATATTTTTACCTGCTGTTGAAATCGGGTCTATATTTTTACCTGCTGTTGAAATCGGGTCTATATTTTTTCCTGCTGTTGAAATCCTATCCATATTTTTACCCCCACCTTTTTTTAAATATGACATCTCAAAAAGTTAATTTAAAAAATTTGATCATCGAATATTGATTTGGCTAACAGAATTTGAGGTAAGAATAAGTTTGGAATATTTCGAAAAAAAGACGTGGACTCCAACCCTTTTGTAATGTAACTGTTAAAAATTATCGGTTATTTGATTTGAAACTTTAGAAAAACCTCCCTCCTCAAATCGACGAGACCGGACACTTTTTAATTATGCATGCCACGATATGCAATTTTTCCTCAATGGGTAGGTCGGCAGTAGGCCCAAAAAAACGACCTTCGCCGGGTTACTGGCAGACCGTCAATGTCAGATATTCAGACCTCGTTATAATGAGACCAATGTGGCAGCATTAAGCAGCCCAATTTAAATTCCCTCCCTTGGCCCAACAGACGAAAACTGATTCAAAGACAAGCAAAATTGGGTGAGTTGCATTTTCCACGATTCTTACTGCTTAAAACGCGGACGCACGGCGACGGCCATCATGTCGATAACGGTGCGGTGGGTAAGTTTTTGCAGATCTGCCGCACTCGCGCCCTGGGCTTTTGCCACGGCTTTAAATTCCAATACTTTGGCATCCAGATAAAAATCAGCCGCGCATTGGGCCATAACGCGACAGTCAAGGGCCTCGTTTCTTGCGCCCGAAGGGCAATGAAATGATTGATCGCGCCGCTTTTCTTCGGCGGTAAGCATGCGGAAATATTTTTGCCCGTAATCAATGGGAAAATCGCAAAAGCCAGGTCTTTGAGGGTCCAGGTCCTGGCGCGGTATTTTTAAATTATTGTATAAGTTGGTCTTGTAGTAATTGGTTGACATTTCTAAAAGCGTAGTGTCTTCATCGATCTTTTTTGCCCGGTAGCGTTTAAAGTTTTGCGGGCCAGCTTCGTCGCCTGTTTCTCCTTTGCGGCGTTTTAACGCGCTAAAGCCTTTACTCGGATAAGTGTTTTGCCAGCGGGTGGTGAAACGGTAAACGACATCCATAAAATTACCGTCTCCAGAGTCGATAAATACGATTTCAACGGCAAACTTAACGCCATCGGAGCGCGTAAACACCAGACCGCCTTTTTTGGCCCACTCGTGCAGCTTTTTCCATGCACCGGCGTAAGGGTCGCCGATTTCGCCCTCAAAACGTTTATAGCAAATACTCCAGGTGCGGTATCCGGCCCCGATGCCCATTACCTCCATCTCCAGCCGCGCAGGGTTGGCTTCGTCTTTTTCACTTCCGCGCTGTACATCGATTCCGGCGGTTAGATACAACACACCATCGGGGATCGTGCTTTGCCGGTAGCCGCCGCGTAACTCGATCACGGTGGCGATGTCCGGTTTTGAGCCGGATTCTTTAAAGGGCAACCCCAAATACAAGTTAACAAACGAGCGCATACCTTCGGGCGTTTTCAAAGCTTTTTGATATTCTTGCCACATCGCCGTCCAGGACAGCATGCCCACGGGTGAATAAAGGGTCGAAATCTGATAGGTTCGCAGCAAGTCAGAACTGCTTATGGCCGTAGGCTGCCACGTTCCCACCTTGAGCATTTCGGTTTTGTGATGGTTGAAAATCGCCTCGCGGCAGTGCTCACAAATGTAATAGGCCCTGACCAACCGGCCCGCTTTGGTTTCTGCTTTTAATCCGTGCTGTGTTTGCCCGGAACCAAAGTCTAAAATCTGTTTTTTTTTACACCACGGGCAGGGCACTAAAAATTTTCGTTGGTCCCCGTCTTCGTACAGCCGAAATATGGCTGATTTTTCCCAAGTGGTAGGCGTAGAAATGTCTAAAATTTTTTTACGCCCACCATAGGCGTTGGTGCGGGCCGCTGAAACTTCAAGCCAGTTTCCCTCTCCGGTGCGGAGCTGTTCGGGAGCGCCATCGATTTCATCGCGGATTAATACGCGAATGCTTTTTGACCGCTGCTTTCCCGGAGATTGCGCCGAGGCCATAAGCAAAAACCCGCCCACAAATGTTTTTGATGTGCTTTTATCACCGGACCTGCGCGATTTTCGGTTCTCCACCTGGGCCACGATCTTATGCCGGTAGCCGCACGAATCAATCAACGGTTCCAGGCGCAGACCGGCCCATTCTTCCAATAGTTCATCGGTGGCAGACATCATCAACACAGGTGCCGGACTCTCATCCATCCAATAGGCGATAGCATTTTCTGCTGCCCCGGCTGTTTTACCTATCTGCGCACCAGCCATCAGTCCGGTATGCTGAATGGGCGAAAAAGGGCTCATGTTGTCCATGACCTCGACCATATAGGGAGTGCGCACATTTTCCCAGAAACCTGGAAATGGCGTGTTAGGCGGCAGGATGCGGCGGCCTTCGATATAGTCTGAAATCCTTGGTATGGGCGCGGTGACGGGTTTTAGTTCGTTTTGTGCGCTTAAAAAATCAATGTCGGTACCGCTCATATCTGTTCCGCGTCTATCGAAAGCAAAAAATTATTGGTAACGCGTTTAACGTGTTTTAAAATTTTAAACACCGCTTCTTCGATGATTTGTTCGATTTTTAAAATCTTTTCCGGATCATCAACACCTGCCGCCGAAGCAATCGGCGCGGCAAGGCTCGGTCCCATAGTCCTAAATTCATTAACGTCGATGGTGTAAAGTTCGGCAAAAACCCTGGCGACCGTGTCGCGCTCGATCAATTTTCCCCGGTCAGCGGCCCTTTTTTGCCGGATGGACAACACTTGCTCGATTGTTTTTAGCCGCTCAACGCTTTTTTTATCCAGTCTCTCGATGTCGGTGCCGTCGGTCAATGCATTCAGATTGATGTTATCGACATCAGTGCTGTTTGTTTGCAGCGCCGGAGTGACTTTTTCTTCTATGGATTTATCCTGATCGTTTTGTTTGCACGTTTCGATAAATTCGATGGTTAAAGGATGATCCAAATCGACTTTGGCGATTCGGCCATTTCCGACAATGCCGATTGACCCCTCTTTAAGCGCTTTGCTTATATATGGCGCAGATCGATCGACCATGCGCGATAGCTCTGCTTTTGAACATAACTTCATGAAATCACACCATTTATTGACCACTCTTAACCACTCTTAACCAACTTTTAACCCAATTACACCTATTATATGTCGCAAATTGGCCAAGGCGTGCGGTATAGTTCTGATTTTAGAACAAAACATTGATATCATAATATTTATTGAAATTTCTTAACCGGTTAAGAAACTCTTAACCAAACTCTTAACCCCGAAAAAAAAGACCCGCACCTCCGAGCACGGCGGCGGCGCGTTTAGAATCGCTCGGGGAGCCCTGTTGGTGCCACAGTACCTTGCACCCCGTCGTGAGGCGGCCTGAGATGACCGACACCGCGTCATCAGTGGCTTTGTCATACTGCTATTGCTTCTTTCTAAGGACATAATCAATCGCCTTAGCCCACGTTTTTCGGATGTCGTTCGATGCGAAGTAGTTCTTGCGCCCGTCCGATAGCCAGCGTATGCGGCGTGGCGTGCGGGTGGCCTTAAACCGCTGCAGTCTGACAACGTGTCCGCGAACCATCTTGTATAAGCCTGGGGCGAACTTGCGATGCCGCTTAATTACAAACGGCCGCTTGATCTTGCGCCGTTTTAAATCCATTAGCATGGCCCGTGTGCGAAAACGCCTCGTTTTGCCCGCGTATTGATCGTCGGTGATTTGTGTTGATCCCGGCTTGAGTCGCGCTGAGTGCATGGCCTGGTTCGTATAATTACCTCGTCGGGCCATAAGCCCCATTACGCGTGTTCGTTTGGCTGCAACGCCCAGCTCTTGCTCAGCCCAGCCGGAAAAGCGCGGCGCGGCGATCGATCCCACCTCCGAAGTCAGATTGCTGGTTCTTGCTTTGGCAACCCGGATGCGGCTGTTTACAAAGCGTTTATTTCTCACCGTCATGCGCTTTTCAATGATCTTGAGCGATTCGGTTCGGTTGCCGAAAGCAATACTGTTCATCGTGCCGGCCATGGCGCGGATAAACTTTTCCGGCGCGCGTTTGTAAAACCGTTGCAGATTAATCAAATCCGACGCTTTTAATTCGAACATGCTTTTCTCCCGGCTTTTGGCCCACGCGGTTTTCCCAATATTTTCTCGCCACTCAACAGCCGTGCGACAAATTGTTTTTCAAACTCAAAATCGATGCCCAGCAGGTGACAATACCACCACAACGAACCGGTTTTCCGGTTCTCGTAATCGGTCAGCCACTGCCGTGCATTGCTTTTGATAAGGCCCTTGCCGTGTTGCAAATCCCGATGTGCCATCGCCACCACGGAGCCCAGAAGCAACCGGCTGGCATGCAATTCGGTTGCGTCCGTGTCGAGCAAGGCTTTGCGCTCGATTGCGCTTGCGTCGATGGATTTAATTACTGATTTCATATGCTCTCTTTTCCGTCGCTGTCTATCCGCTCGATAACAGACGGGTATCGATTTTAAAAACCCTTACTGCTGTAACGTTTGCGCTGGTTCAGGGGTAACTTTTCTGATGTCAATTTTAGCAATTTGGGGTCGATGTTCGGCTCCGGGTTGCCCTGGTCAACAGGTTTGGTG
>JAAERL010000934.1 GCA_024230435.1 Desulfobacteraceae bacterium | reverse complement strand
GTGGTAAATTTACGTGAAAATATTGTTACGCAGGAGAAACGGGAGAAGCATTTAGAAAAGAAGATTGAGCAGTTGACTGGGGAGGCGAAGGCGAAGATGGCCAAGAAGGATAAGAAGGGTGAGTTTTTTGTTGATTATTTTTTGTGGATTTGTTTGAGGCGGTGTGGTTGTTACTTTTTGGGAGGCGGTGCGTTGAAATTTCGTGTACAAGAGATGCAAATATGTAGCAGTTGTTGGGCATATAATTGCATCGCTGCTATTGGATAACTGAAAAGAGATATTAGATGTCCATAGTGGTTATTATCTTCGTTGGTGCAGTGATGTCAGGGGGCGTGACCTATGCTGAAATGTGTCTATTTATAATTCTTTGCCTCCAGTGTACTAACTCATTCTTTATTCCCCCACTGACCCAATATTATACAACAATGCAATCATTCCACTCAATAATAATCACAACTACACCCAACAAACAACATTCCACAGGAGCACTATTCGCATTAAAACGCAAAAAACTCTACGAAGCCGAAATAGACAAAATCGCCAACATTAAAATGACACTCGAAACCCAAGTCATGAATCT
>JAAERL010000933.1 GCA_024230435.1 Desulfobacteraceae bacterium | reverse complement strand
TACGCCGCATCAAATTGGAAATATCAGTTTTTGAAAGATCGATGTGGCATGGCATGGACAGCTATCAATAATTATAGCAGTGTAAATTCTCAGCAAACAACTTATCACAATATTTACATTTATGGAATTTACACCGGAAATGCGCCTATTATGACCGCTTCTACACCGGATTTTCCGGTGTGTTTTTTTTAGGTTGTACAATGGAAACGCTAACTGTCACAACGTTAAAAATTTGATATGTACAATTTGAAAAAAAACACACCGGAAAATCCGGTGTGCTGTATCTACTAGTATACTGCATCACGTAGCACATGTACGAACAATCTGTTTATGCATCACTGTGCTCTAACTAGTCTCACAGCTTTGAAAACCAAGAGGCAATGTTGTGTCGATAAACAAAGAATAATCCTTTTAAAAGTAAAGTAAATTTTAATAGATTATTATGCAATTAATTTGCTCATTACATCCATTAAGAAATATCATGTCAAACTTAGATGTGAATGCTAACGATAGTTGCTACGTCTCGCGTTGTGGTCAAAACGTAGTTGTCGATTCTACTAGAAATGGCTATTACAACCAGCTTATTCTGCTTATTTTTAATTTACAACTCAGACGGTTCATATTTATCTAGGGAGGAAGAGGAAGAGGAAGAATTGAATAGGAGGACGACAACAGCACCAATCACAGCAACAACAACAACATAAAATAGTATATTATATAAACAAACGATAGTACTACCAATAATTTATGACGTATACAGCAGATACGACATGGTGCGTTTCCTAATCAATTGGCATGCTCATTTTAATGCAAGATCATGTTGCATTTACCTGTTCAGTGATTTTTTTTGTTTGACAAGTGGAAAGTGGAAGTGTTTTGGGTTTCGAATTTTAGTTTTTGCTGATCTTTCTGCTCGAGCACTGTGATCGTGCATCTTCTGAAAGCTGTCTTTTCATGCGCGCACCCGCACGGCCACACCGCACATCACACCGGAAAAACCGGTGTGAATTCGATCCATGACTACATTCTATTACAATGCGAAAAACAGGCACTTTTTTGGACATGTTTTTTTCGTCGCGCACACTCGCGCACATTAGCTAGCCTACGCGCAAATCCTCAAATCAAATCGAATGAATCGAATCAAATGAATCGAATGAATCC
>JAAERL010000932.1 GCA_024230435.1 Desulfobacteraceae bacterium | reverse complement strand
GTCAAATAACACTTTTGGTATTGTGTTGTTATTTGACGCTGTAGTTTTAGTTATAAAATTCTTGGTATTTTGGAAATGATGAGGTTGGTCCATTGATTGGCCTGGGTGTCTATTTCATATTCACTGTAAATTTGAATTCATCAAAATGATTTTAGGTGAGTTTGTTTTGATGAGGTGTTGCTCTCCCAGTTGACGTATTTATTTTGTGTAATGATATTTTGCGGTTGCCGTTCGTTCTCTATTTTGCGAAATCACACAGGGGTACCTTCTTCCTCTTCTGGGAGTCCATGCGAGTTGGGTCGAAAACCATCTAGGAGTATCACCCAAAAAATGCAAAGCAATAAGTAGCAATACGAAATACGAGCAAATAATAAGCAATAAATGGTAGGTGTGCGAAGAATTTCGGCAATGAACAAATCAATGCTGACTGATATTATGAAGTGGAGAGTTGCGCTAGCTATAGCTTGTTTGGTTTTCCCCGTGAGCGCTTGGCAGATGCTGTCGGTCAGCGATGCCATTACTCTTCCAAGGAAACATACTGCTGCTCATCCATGCCGATATGACGTGGC
>JAAERL010000931.1 GCA_024230435.1 Desulfobacteraceae bacterium | reverse complement strand
TTAACAGGGTTAGTTTTTATAGTAATCCCACTAGTGCATCTTATTCCTTATTTGGTGAATCATGTTCAAAATTCAAGAGAGTTCAGACAAAACCCCGCAACTGTGAATCATCTAAATAGGTTTTTTAACCCTTTAAAACCATTTTTAACTTTTTCGGCTAGATTGTACAATTTGATGTAATCCCCCTAGTGCATTTCATTCCTTATTTGGTGAATCATGTTCAAAATTCAAGAGAGTTCAAAGAAGATCCCATAACTGTGAATCATCTAATTAGGTATTTATTAACCCTGTTACCTATTTTTAACCCTTCCCAACGCAAATCTAACATATTAAAGCCCGAGTGCTGCGAACTTCGCACATTCAGAGACATCTTGACGAGTGCCGGGCGCCGGGCAGACGGCAAGAGACTCCTAATAATTCACATCGGAATTATTGGCGAACCGTGTGACATTTCGTGATGATATAAATAGTATTAATTCCCTTGCGAGTTGCTCGAACTAGGGTACTTTTACTCAAAATTAGAGTTTTCACAGCTCCAGAGTTCTAGCTCCTTGGTGCTGAGTTTAACAGGGTTAGTTTTTATAGTAATTTTGTCGGCAGCAGGTGGAGGGATTGGTGATTTTTGGTTTCTCGAAATCCGAGGGATTTAGCACTATCCGGGTCCGTAAGGTCGTGAGTGGTGTTTATTTGTGATGATGACGATGTTCCTAATTCTCACTCAGTCTATTTTACTGCACGAAGTGATATCGTACTACGTAAGAACTTGGGAAAGACATAGCATAGGCCGGCTGAAATTTGGACAAAGCTAGTCACTATGACAAAAGTCCACTTAAGCATTTGTCAATAAAAGCACAAAAAAAGGCCAGAGTCAAGTACATATTGCGTTGCCAAACATCGCCGGTTAGAGCTATCCTTAACCCAACTCGCTATCGTACCTCAAAGGA
>JAAERL010000930.1 GCA_024230435.1 Desulfobacteraceae bacterium | reverse complement strand
TGCTTGCATCAAGCATAGACCGGTTTAAACCGGCCTTTTGTTTTACATTTTTACCCGGCTTTTCGGCAGTTCCTTTAGCCGAGCGGGTCATATTTCCGAGCATAAAATCTTCGATGCCGATCAAAGAATACAGCGAAACGATACATGTAGCGGCCAGGAATAAACGGCGCTCTGGCCTGATATAACAAAACGATTTGGGCCAGAATTAACCGTTACTAAAAAATGACGCTGGCCAGAATTATTCGATACTGGGCCAGAAGTAAGTGTTACTGGCCGCTACAACTAAAAACGAAAAATCGCCCTCACTCGGCAAACAAAAGCAAAAAGACCGAGGGCCAGACTTGAGCATGTAGTGTAGCTACCATATGGAAACCAACCCGGTGACAGCTCCCGGTAATTTATTGCCGGGAGCTGTCACATTGGATAAATAATCGTCCTAATTTTTTAGGCGGTTAAATCGTAAATTTCTGCTCAAATGCTCCCGCTGGTCCGGCAGTTTCTCAACCCGGCCAAGCTATCTACCGTATCCTTATGCTCTTTGCCCAGCACCTTTTCTCTAAAATATATAGTGAGTAAAATTAAACAATTAAAAAAAGACGGGTTTGATATGTATATATCAATTGCAAAAAAAATTGGCGGGGCGCCAACAATGTTGATGCAATATAATGCGCGGAATAAGTTCCGCATCTTTGTCAAGATCAACATGATTTGCGATTTGGATAATTATTTATTCGGCAAAAAAGGTTTTCGCCAAAGCCTAATCAAACGCTCCACCGGGATAGTTACATATATTGCCAGATTAAGTTGAAAAAAATTGATAGCTATCGGCCATGAGTGAAAATAAAAATAACATTGGCATTCCCGAAGATATGAGGATAAAGCGCCGGTACACGATGAGCGATGAGGCCATGGAGCAACGGCGCAAAGCGGCGAAGCAGCCTAAACCGGGCATGCTCGGCAAGCGCAACAATTGGCGCCACGGCAGCTATGCTCAGAATTTTTTAACTAAAATAAAGCCGTGTTTGTCATCTTGCGCAAAGTACCCGTGCAGGCTTGCCGATGAGGGCGCAACCGAGCCCGGCGGTGACTGTTTGGATGATCAAGAGCTTTTG
>JAAERL010000929.1 GCA_024230435.1 Desulfobacteraceae bacterium | reverse complement strand
CGCCCTCTGCATCAATCGAAAGCTGAGAGCAATAGCTATCTTGCCATGGTATTGAACCAGCGATGCGCGCACTGTGAGTTCCTCCATTAACCACTGAACCACAGAGCTTCACTCACTTTATATGTTCCCAAGCGCACTAATATTACGCGTAACGGCAGTGACACGGATTTAAACCTCGCTTGCGAGATTATATCCCACTCGTAGATATGCGCGGTAATTTTTGCGATATCCGCGGTGATTGTACGATGTATTTTATCGTTTTTTTTCATCTACGGGCAATTTGGGATATAAAAACCCCAGAACCAACTTGGCTGCATAGCTGTGAACTTGAAGATGAAAGCAGAAAAAATTAATTTTCCAATGAACCGAGGCACCTCAGAAGGATCTGAGACCTCTGTACTGGAGCATTCGACAAGGCAAATCCAATGGTGCCGTGGCCCAATGTAATTTGAACATTTTCATCTATTTTCCATAAATAACTTTCCAAAAAATGAAGATAGAGCTTGGGCCACAGCAACAATGGATTTGCCTTGACGAGAGCTTTTCGTACGTACTGTACGGGGCTAAATAGTTGTCATCGAGGTTCTTCAATATCCAATTTCAGGCTCTGAAAAGTATCAGAATGAATTCCCCACCCCAAAATATGTAGGAATGGACACCCTGATCATCAACATGGAATAATTTTTCCAAAAGTCCCTTGCTGGGGTTTGCTTGCTATGCTTCCGGACTTCGATTTCCACT
>JAAERL010000928.1 GCA_024230435.1 Desulfobacteraceae bacterium | reverse complement strand
GCAGATAAGGATTTTCACGAATCTGCTCAACCGTTTCTTCATCGGAGGTCCCAAGTCTTTCCTTTATGATCAGAGCACCCAAAGCAATTCGCACTGACTTAGCGGGTGGACCTACTCCGGAACTTGAAAAGTTCTTGGCAGAAGCTATTTCAAATTCTTCCCAGGGAATAAACTTAGCCAGCTTCACCCAACGATTATCACTGCGCAACCGTCCTTCAAAGGGAAGATTAAAATTTTCGAATTCCATCTGCTTTAAATTGTGTTTATACATGAGTTTCCTGGTAAAAAGGGCAAAGGTTTTTGTTGATTTTACAGGTTTTTCAAGCACCTCAGACCTATCAATATGTCACATTTTATTTACAATTATAAGCTATTATGCGTCTTTCAGGAAGCCTTATTTAATTTATAATTCAATAGCATATCTATTTTATAACTTTATATCCTTTTTCGGGGTTAATAAATTCAATAGCATCCTTCATGACCTTTTCAGTAAAGGATAGATTGAGGAATTTCGCAAAATTAATCAGAAAATTCTTTTTTTTATTTTGTCGAATAGCTTCATCATAAGAAATCATAACAGATGGCACATCTGGATTGTTTGAAATTAAGTTGTGCATTTTTCTATAATGATTAATAGGTACTTCAGCAAGCTTGAATCTAAAATCTCTGTTATCACGATCTGCTGACGACATTGCTATAGATAGCGGGTTTCGATAAATTACTACAAATACTGGGTTAATAATATGGTTTTTAATGTCTTCATAGTAGTAAATTGTATTTGGCAGTTTCCAACCCCATTTTTTATGTGATTTATTATTTTTTTCTATTTGGTCTATTTTTGTATCAAGAGTTGTCTCTTTGCGAAATTGTGGATCCTCATGCTGGTGTCCTAATTTGTTTCCCATATAAATGCCGAATAATCTTAAAAGTCCGGCAATCATCGAGGTGCCGCCACGCGGGGCTCCAAGCACGATAAAAGTACGCCTGTCTCCATCATAGTAGTCATTTTGAAGTGAAATAATTGAACGATTCATCTTTGATTTCCTTTATTCTAAATTAAAAGTATTTGTGCTCAAACTATTGAACTATACATGCTATCAAGCCTTTTTTGATAATGATCGGGAGAAAAATACTCTATATGCTTTGGTCCAATATGTGATAGTTTTTTGCATAATGATTCATCTATTGATAGTTGTTTGATCGCATCACGAATTTCACGTACATTATAAGGGTCAACCAAAACGGCTGCGTCTCCGGCAATTTCTGGTGTTGATCCCCGTTTCGATGTCATTACTGGCGTACCACAAAGCATAGCCTCCAAAACAGGTAATCCGAATCCCTCATATAGTGACGGGAATAAGACAGACCGGGCGCATCTAATTAAGCTTATTAAAAGTGGAAAAGGGACATAGTTTAGCTGGATAATCTTTCTTTTTACCCTTGTTTCTCCATTTTTTTGAACAAGCCATCGGATATGGTCATCAAAGAGGAGTCTGAGTTCTTCTTCTGATTTCCATGCTTTGGGACCGGCAATTACAAGAGGTATGTCAACTGATGAAGACAGATAAGCTTGGATAAGTCGATCTATGTTTTTTTTTGGTTCGATCGCACCAAAAAATAAAAAAAATTTTTTATAATCGAGACCGAAAGTGCCCTCAATTTCAGATTTTATATCACTAATGGGTTTTTTTAAATATTTTTGTGGTATTTCTACTGATTGATAAGTATTGGTAATGTTCTGCTCTTTAACCCCAAGCAAATTAATGATATCCTGTTTTGAGCATTTTGATACCGTACAGATATGATCGGCATTTTTAACAATACAACGCAGTATTTTAAGATAGTTTTTTTTATAATCCAAGGTGGTATATGGAAGTCTTAATGGTACGAGGTCATGTAGGGTGTATATATTCTTTGCTCCCGCTATTCTTAGTGGAATAGGATATGTCCAGTGAGCTATGTCTGGCCTTGAAGGTAGGCGAACAGTTAAAAATTTTTTGAATTTTTTAAAGTGCCTTTTGGCAAGTATAAATAATTGAGGTACATTATAAATTTTATCAAAATAAGGTAGACGTGACTTAAACGTATCTGTGATAACGGCTCCTGTAATTGGCACTTCGTATGCATTTAGTCCGAATGGGGATTGGAGTGCTTGTTTGATTCGTTTAATTTTTTTTTTCCATTTGCTTTCTTTTCCAATTCGAGAATCAAAGAATGATATTTCTTGTATCAAAGGATGCAAAGATGGAGATGAATGCGTTCCATACAAAACGTTAACCGAATAATCCAAGGCCTCTAAATTATAACTTAAATTTCTGGAATATGTTGCTATGCCTGTTCCTTTCTCAAGCGATAAGTTGTAACCATCAATCATAACACTGTATTTCATTTTTATATGCCTTTCTATTTATAATTTGTGAAATCAAATCAGCAAAGCATTCAGAGGAAGGGGCTTCAGTTGCATATCTATTTCTGTATTGAATTCTTTTTAATTGTTTTTCTCGAATAATAGAATTTTTTTGTGAATAATTGATAATCATGTTCTTCCACTTTTTACCGTCTAATGGATCAATATATTCTGGAATATCATGTGCGATTTCTCGAAAGATGGCGAGATTTGAGGCTATAACAGGTATTCCATGACTAAGAGCTTCAATAAGTGGAAGCCCATATCCTTCTGCAAACGTAGGAAAAAGTAATGCGCGTGCTCCATACAGAAGATTAAGGACTTGATTATCGGGAAGATTGTTGTGCTCAGTTATGTATGGTTGAATCGCAGTGCACCTGCTGAGCATATCAATTATATTCTCATTCTCCCATCCTCTTTTACCAATGATATGCAGATGAGGAATTGATGATAATTCTGAACATACAAAATTTCGCCAAATATGAAGAAGGAGCAAATGATTTTTACGTGGCTCAATTGTACTTATAGTAATGAAATATGGGTGTTTATTATTCAAAGATTGCTCTTTAGGATTTTTTAAAATTCTTTTTTTTATTAATTTTGGATTATAAGGTGGATAAGTGAAGGGCACCGTATCAATTTGCCATTCATTTTTTTGGGCATAGGTCATAAGACGTTGTGCAGTATCATATGAGTTTGCAATAAAATTTGCGTTTACTTGAGCTAAGTTGGAAAGATAATTTTTGAATTGATTCGTACCATTTGGGCGAACATATTCCGGATATTCTACAGGAATAAGGTCGTGAATGTATGCAATAACATGCAGATTATATTTTTTGCAAATAGCTGTTAAAAGTGAATCATTTCTTGCTATGCCATGATGCGAACAAACAATATATACTTTTTGAATGTTCTCATTTTTTTTCATATAGCGGTCTAATTTTTTTTGTTGAAACCATCTTTTATTGAATAGATAAAAATGTAATATCCCCAACCATTGAATACTAATAACCAGTGATAAAAAGGCATAAAAAAAGGCAATAGTTCTGATAATAATATTCGGAAGCCTGATGAAGCATTGAACTTTATTTGGTAATGTTTTTTTTATCTCTTTAACATCGTTTAGAAATATTATTTTTTTAAAATGCTTCCACAATAAACGGACAGATAAATTTTTTACTCTACCTCCAAATGGGCCTTGAAAGCCTTTGATAGTTTTGGATAATCCCGCCATTTCTATATCTCGAGCAACATCTAAATCGCGATCCTTGCTTCCGAACCAAGTTTTTTCTAATGTTTCAATTAATTTAACTGCCAATTGTCTGTTTACAGGAATTGCCTGGGAACCTATTTTTGTTATAAAATTGCATGCTGTCCCATATTTATTCAATACGTAGCGTAAATATTTAATATCGACACGATCAATGCCCGATGCAATTGGGGATGAACGTCTGCTGATTAATCGGGTAACATCATAAAAAATTATGGTTTTATATTCTTTCATTTATAACTGCTATCCATGCAAAAACTGACAAAATCGTATGTGACTCATTTAAATAACTATTTAGGGCTTCCTGAACAATCTGTTTTTGCAAGTATAACAGTGATAGAAGCCCTATTTGATTCCGGGAATAGCCAAATTTACGCTCTAATTGACTCCTGACAGTTCTGTATACACCTTGTATCCCTAAAATTGGCCCCATGAAGAAGTAAAAACAAATGAAAAAAAAGGCTTTTCAGCCACTTCTCCAAGTTCATCACCAGAAATACTACTGCAATAACTGTTTCAGATGTATTGTCCAGCTTGCTCATAATCTTTGCCAAACTGAACCGCCTTTTGCCCTGTCCAAAT
>JAAERL010000927.1 GCA_024230435.1 Desulfobacteraceae bacterium | reverse complement strand
GTTCATCAGTTTTTGCCCCAGGTACAGCTTCTGGCTTGTTCCAGACAGGTATAGTACCAATCCCTACATGCTACCATATGTCTAAGTTAGAAAATTTAGAGTTTGACACTTACTTTCCAAAAAATTCGTAGGATTTAGCAGTATGCTAATTGTTTTTACCTTACAAAAATTGTTTTAGGTATTCCAAGATTGGTAGGTATTGTACATTAGGAATGCGTACAATTTTGTGGTTGGGATTTTGTAATATGGTAGGCTAAATATTGTATGTACAAAATTTAATTTTATGAATTTTCTAAAGCCTTGGCGCCCCTCCAGCCTCTTGGAAGATGCAGGATGCATTCATATTCATCCTCCACTGACCACAGCATGCCACAACTGCACCAATGCCATAGCAGCAGCAACAACAATGGCATGGCAAAGGGAATCGAGGCAGAATCGGCGGCGGCAAAGACCCTCCACGGTTTTGGACGGTTCTCCGCAACCGTCGGGACCCACGAGGGCTGGCTTGTGCCAAAATAAAGGTAAGAACAAGCCGCAGGTGTTGTACAAGGTAATCAGACGCGTCGACGACACCGCGGCCGCGTTAGATTCAATTCAATTGAAACGAGTTTTAGGAAATGATGAGGGGCTGTTTTGAAGGCCGGGACTTCGTTTTGGTGGCCCCTCCACGCTTTCCGACGGTTCTCCGTAACCGTCGGTACCCACGAGGGCTGGCTTTTGTCAAATGAAAGGCGAGAACAAGCCGCATGTGTTGAAGAAGGTTGTAACATGCCTCTGTGACCCCGCAGCTGCGTTCGATTCAATTCAATTGAAACGAATTTGAGGAAATGATGAGGGGCCATTTTGAAGGCCGGAACTTTGTTTTGGCGGCCTCTGGATAAAAAATTGACCCCTTGTCCGTGTCCAAATTCCCTCCCAACTCAATATCCTTGTTCTTTGCTTTCCCTTCTCCTTCTTGGGCTGGTTGATGTAATGCATGGTTGCAGTTCCATTATTTTTTCGAAACACAACAATCCATCAGAGGGGGGAGAGGGGGGATATGTAGAGAAATGGCCGGCGGCCAAGGTGGAAATGTCGGAACGAGGAGGAGGGGAAATGCTGGCAAGGAAGAGGATTGGGGCTATGGCTAAGGTTTATAGAAATCAATGGGCAGGCAGGTTGAGTTGGACAGGAGCAGGTCAGGTTGGACGGGAGCGGGTGGAGAGGAAGGCCGTGTTCTCCTTCCCATGCACCTCCTCTC
>JAAERL010000926.1 GCA_024230435.1 Desulfobacteraceae bacterium | reverse complement strand
TCCACCCTTTTTCAGACATAACTTATTAAAACCCTCAGTATCTCCGATAATGAATTGAATCATTGGTTTGAAACGGATTTTGGTCCAATCAGTATTACTCGACATAAGTGACGGCAACTCTTTAATATCTTTAAATGCTTTTTTTGGGAGAAAGAAGTCAAATCCTCCAGCTGCTTGTATTTTCCTTATTGGCTCCGTGATAATTTTGATTATATGATGGTAATCTCTGGCCTTTTCGAATGCATCAATTTTCTTTCCTCCGAGAAACTTATAAATATTCGCAGCGTTTTCAATGCATCCAATGGTGAACCAGCTCTCAGACTTGTATCTTGTATTACGATTGAATATGCCGAGAGTAAGTGCAATCGGTTCCAAAGACTGCTTCCCAAGTTTGTCAATAACTGTTCCATCAATGAAACCTATTATTGGTAGAAGAACGTCTAAAAACTTATCTTTGCATCTTTTATCATAGGTATCTTCGTACCATGATCCCGTGTCAATGTCACCATATGTTCCGGTTGAGTTTATTCTTTTTTCGAAAGGTTTTTGAAGGTCAATTAGTAAGTTTTCTTGCTTCATGAGTTCATCATTAATTAACATATTTGCCAAAAGGTATTCAAAGTCCATGACTGGAACACCGAGTTTGGTTCCGCTTGGTAAAAGTGTAGGTTTGATGATAGGTTTTAGTCTTTCCTTCATCTTCCCATGTAGTTTATCCTGGATTATTGTGTTAATTCCACTTC
>JAAERL010000925.1 GCA_024230435.1 Desulfobacteraceae bacterium | reverse complement strand
TGACGCCGGATTTTAGATTATTGGGCCAGTCCGAACTCTTCCAAATTCTCAAACGTGTTCCAGCTCCGCTCTATTATTGACCTAATTTTAGGGGGGAGATTGAATTCTACTATATAAATTACGCACTTAATAAGATGGCATACTTGCGTGCCCTCTTAATAGAGCTATGAAAAAAACGCCGTTTTTAGGCGTACATAAATGTACTCTAGATTGATAGTGTATTTTGTAAAAAAGTTTATCTTGTTGCTTTGTAACAAAATATTTATTTTCGAAAAACCAAAAAATGACGGTGTATTTTAATGTAGCCCTTTCAAATGCAGCAACAAAACAAACCAACCCACCATATCCAAAATGACAATCAATCCTTCCTGAGAGGCAAGGAAGCGGATCTCCCATCCACCCTCCCTTCAAGCCTTATGTTCTTCATCGGCTTGAAGGGCAACAAGCGCATTACAATCCGCGGCTGGTGCCGGCGCCACACATAAAAGAGAACAGGTGGTGAGTGTTATGTTTTGGCACAGTGTTTTTTGCGATGTTGCGGCGCGGTGTTTTTCGGCCGCTCGTCGATGTTGTGGCGCGGCCATGCCGAGCAGGGTCGCTGCCGTCAAAGCAGGCTTCGATGACACTAAACTCGACGTCTACGATGAGCGACGGCTGGAAAAATTGCCAATGATTGCGTGTGTAAGTGTTCATATGTAACAATTTTGTCATTTTTTCTTGCATATTGGCCTTTTTT
>JAAERL010000924.1 GCA_024230435.1 Desulfobacteraceae bacterium | reverse complement strand
ATGGATTAGTGATGGAACCTTTTTGGGTTTGTCATATGCATCAATGCAAATGATTCAAGCTGCCATTAGTGGTGCTGACATGCTTGTTTGCAATGCAGTGTCCATATTTCTAGCCAGAAATATACCTCAGAGCTATCAAAAGCAACAAATCCCCAGCCAAAGACCGAAGGCGGTCTTGCCCTTTTCATGCAATGTGGGCATATGACTTGATGATGGGGCCTTGCTGGACTTGTCTTATGCATCATTTTAAATGATTCAGGCCGCCATAAGTGATGTATGGTGGTGTACCTACCACACCTCTGTACCATATTCTCTATCTTTTATCTTGTCCAACATTGAAGACTGTTCAGACGAGTTTCAGTGCCGACTAATTTAGTAAACCTTCCCGCCAAAATCGGACAGACCATCACTGCTCAAATCATCTTTTTGATAACAAGTGGGTTTTTGTTTTTTCCACAACAAAGCATACTGTATCACCAAGTTCCAGTGCCGTAAGTCTCTCTGGAATTACAGCACTGGAACTCGGCCGTTCGTACAGCATGCTTGATGATCGGTTATGTGAACGGCGAACGCAAGCAATGTGCACGACGTATGGTATCTAGCCATTTGTATATAATGGGGACGATGGGGGCCCCCATTTTTTTATTTTGCCCCAGGGAGCGCAAATCTTCCCGCCATATTTTTTTCGCGAGAGACTTTGCTTCCGTATGCTGGTTGACTCGATGACATCACCACTACAGTATATTACTACTAATTATTACGTCGTGGTGCCCCATCGTACACGATGGGGAAAAAGAGGGGCATCCCCCATTTTTTTCGCACTGGCTCCCCAATATACAAATGGCTAATTGTATCGTACTCATCACGTTGTCGCGATGCGTCCGTCGCCGT
>JAAERL010000923.1 GCA_024230435.1 Desulfobacteraceae bacterium | reverse complement strand
TATAAATTAAGCACTTTAAACTAGAGAAATGAACAACATGGAAGAGAAGAAGAAGGTATGGCAGGCAACTGAAACCTGCCCATGACTTTGCCCAAACCTGTGAGAAATGCACCAGTACCAATATGGTCCCTTAGAGCCATTGAAATAATTTACAACACGTCTGGTGGTCTTTCTGTGCTGCAATTACTTTATATTTCCCAAGTTAAACAAGAAGCGGGGTAAGGAACTTCGCCAACGAGCCAAACCACGATTCAGCTACAAAAATCTGTTTGTCGCTCCGTCTCGGTGCCCTTGTCTTGATTATGTCACCTGACCTGATCACGCTTTTTATCGAGCTTCTTCGTCGATAAACGTTAAGTAATTATTTGAAGTCTTAAAATAAGCAGACGGGTTAAACTTGCTCTTTCTTTTCAATTTTGCTTGTCAATAATCTGACAAATTTTAAATCCTTTACATTGATTTTAACACTTTCGCTGCATCATTCTCGTTTCTAAATGACTACTGAAATGAATTGACTGTAGTTATGGCTCGTTGTATGAGGTTCGAATGGCAAGTGTCATCAAAGACAAATTGATATTGTCGCCAAATTTGTACATGAGTAATCAAAAGACGATTTTGGTTGTTTCTTTACTTCTCTTTCCTTAGTTTAGAGGATGTGATAAGTTTGAACCTCTTGACAGTATAATTGCTTTTCTCTCGAAAAACAAAAACTTTTCCGATCTCATTTGATATTTAAAGGCTATTTTGTTATTTCAAGGTGGTCAAGCTTATT
>JAAERL010000922.1 GCA_024230435.1 Desulfobacteraceae bacterium | reverse complement strand
CATTTAGAGCAAAAAAACATTGTTCATTCATCAATTGAAAGATAACTTACCAAATTCAATTCCATCATTCAATTAATATTGAATACGTGGTGAAAATTATCCCCGGGAAATCTGTTGTTGACAGTAAATTAAAGTGTAACCATTAACTATCGCAAAACAGACAGGGGAATAAGATTTGAATACTGGCGCGACAACTAAAGAAAATGTGAACAAATTACACGGGTGCAGACTAATGCAACTTACAATGACGTGATTTGGGGCTGCCATTCAAGGGTTCCTAAAAACCGGGCCGGGAATGGTTTATAGTAGAATCGAAAGGGATCATTAAAAATCAAATATGAACGACGGGTGCTTTAGAATAAGAATTACTGCGACAGAACGAAAGTTATTCAAATAAGGGTGGTGATGATTGTGCGAACTTACATAAACGGAATAACGGAGTGTGAATCCCAAATTTCCAACAAATCTTGCCAAGCAGGGAATACAGTGCGATAGGAATGAACCATTCCGGATCAAAACGGTGGAGTAGAAAACGGTTAAAATACGCTGTACATCGACAAGTGTGAGGTCAAATACAAATTACGGAGGCGGAAATTGCGGAAACTTACCAAGGCGCAATTTAAAACTATCATTGCGGCGGTGCGCAGCGGAGTCAATGAAGGGGACAAAAAAAATGATTCGCAAATAGAAACAGAAGGCGGTAGGATTATTGTTCAGATATGATGCTAACGAGGAGCAATAAAAGCGCTGCTTTCACGACAACGCGCAATGCAGCTACTT
>JAAERL010000921.1 GCA_024230435.1 Desulfobacteraceae bacterium | reverse complement strand
TTTCATCATGTACGTTTCATCCGTTGTCCATGAGTCGTTTGTTTTCATCGCATGAGGCCTGGATCTTTTTTCAATTTCCTGTGAGTACCGCTGGACCCAACGAAAAATTGTTGTGTGATCCACTTCCAAATTCCGTTCAAGCATTATTTCTTCAAGATCCCGGTAACTGAGGGGATATCGCAGATACCAACGGACATTTAACAAAATGATTTCTTTTTTTAAATGACACCACTTGAACGGATTTTTCGAATTCATCAATGCATGTCCTCGGCTGTTGTTTTGATATTTCCGAATGCATATATCAGGAGTCACAAACTTTTTGCAATAGAACGCATTGGCGGACCGTTAATCCGACTACAAAAGGGTGTTAAAAAATTATGGCTTTTTAACACCCTTTACAAAACCAGATACTACCGTTTGATCTATTGCCGAGATATGTTAAAAAAATAAGGACTAGGAGAGTCAATTAACATGAGATGTAGAAGCAATACCAATATTTGCCATTCCAAAACTTAATTTATTATAGTCTGAGTAGGATATATAGAAGGTGCCATTACCATTTGGTCCAGCTAATTCTCCCCAGCTATTTTTACATAGCCATGCATTCTTATTGTCATCCCACCCTATGATTAGTACTGCATGACCACCTTTTAATTCTCCATCACTATATGCATACACATCCCCATCGCTTCCATTCAACCAAAAATCATCGAAGTCCTCATATACATCATATCTAAAATAAGTTGGGCCATCCTTGTAAAGTGATGCTTTTATATCATCTATACTTTGGGTATTCACAGTGTAATATCCAGTTGTCCGGAAGTCGAGCTCTCCGCAACTTTTTAAATCTGCACAGTAGACTCTATCGCCTATGGAAGATGGATAACCAGTGCACTCTTCTTCTAGTGGACCAATATCTTCCCAAAAACGAAGAGCCGTCATGAATCCACCCCTGCAGCCATACAAATCAGTATTACAAGATATTTGCTGCTGTTCTGACAGATCGAGATCGTATGATCCATATCCCACCATAAGGAGCTTGGATTCAAAAGCGCCTACTGCTGCGAAGGCCCAGCAACTGCCACAGTCTCCCTGATGCTTGGCGGGAGTTACCATTCCTTGGTCATCCCAATTAAAAGCTGACGGTAACGTCTCATTAAGCCGGTCCAACTCACTCAAAAAAGACTTAGGTAGTAATATTGTATCATAATAATCATCTGGAAAACCAAGGTCCCCCAAAGGCATATCTTGGGCCATTAACTCCGTTGCTGTCCCTAATAAAATTAAAATAATCAGAACTAAAAGCACAGGTCTTTGCCGTACATACAACTCCACTATATTTTTCATTTTTTTCTCCTTTGATGTGTATCCACAAGAATAGAATCAACGAACGTAATCTAAAAGGCTCCTTTCAACTCTTTCTTGTGCAAATACAATTTGTGATTAGGTGTGTGACGAGGTTCCCATTAATGCCCCTTTGCCATCATTTTTAATTTTCCCTCCTTAATTTGTAAAAAGTAGAAAAATAGCCGCTTCGATATTTTCGCCACAGCGCTGTTCGCGGCACTGGTTCAGATGTATGACAATAACAATAAAATCAAAGGCTTGCGATTGTGGGTGAATCGACGCCAACTGCTTGACTTTTCATATAAAAATAGTTTGTTCAGCAATAGGTTTGCATATAGCTGAACCAGTGCCCTGTTCGCTTGCGCGGTGTGAAGGGATTTAAAGCACTCAAAGCCAGTTTCAATTCAGGACAGGCGGTATCGAAGCCGCCGCCCAAACCAATTTATCCGGACCTATGGCGCATTATGGAGCAAGTTTTGAAGCCTTGAAGCGTCAAAGTTAAAGCAATCTGTGCCCGGTTTTACTGCATTGATTAAAAATTCTATGTGTTTCTGGAAATTTAAAGTTTAGATGATTTATTAAAATAATAAAGAGTATAATTATTTTATGCAATCGGTGGAAATATTATTTTTTGTAGGGAAAAGACCTACATAAAGTACAAAAACTCAATGATGGATGTTTTTACGTTCTGTTGCGAAAATATTCAGAGGGCATGAAAGTGTCCTTTTCCGGAAATTTTTATGCAGCAATCGGAAACAGGTCTTCGATGAATTGAACCTGACTTTTAATATCCCCTTTTTCTATGCCCTCAATTTGTCCTTTTCTGATCATGTTCATTACCTCAAATCCTTTCAGCGTCCGCCACGCCGTATGGAATGATTTGAAGCCAAGCCCAAGGCCTCACAAGCCGTTTGATAAACCTGTGGTCTTGTTCAACGATATTGTTTAAATACTTGACCAGCCTTACTTCACAGGCATCAGGCATTACCTTTTCATCTTTGAGCTGTTGAATTACTGGCGGGTATGCAGCGTTTTATCAACGGTTATTACACGGGCAGTTACGTTGCCGGAGGCTTTCAAGGCTTTCTGGAAAAATCGTTTGGCTGCTGCTTTATCCCTTTTGACTCTGAGCATAAAGTCTATGGTATTGCCACGGTAATCAACGGCTCTGTATAGATATTTCCATTTACCCTTTATCTTGATGTATGTTTCATCCGTTGTCCATGAGTCGTTTGTTTTCATCACAAAGGATCTGGATCTTTTTTCAATTTCCGGGCAATAAGCCTGAACCCAGCAAAAGATTGTTGTGTGATCCACTTCCAAATTCCGTTCAAGCATCATTTCTTCAAGATCCCGGTAACTGAGAGGATACCGCAGATACCATCGGACATTTAACAAAATGATCTCTTTTTTAAAATCACGCCACTTGAACGGATTTTTCGGATTCATCAATGCATGTTCTCGGCTGTTGTTTTGATATTGCCGAATGCATATATCAGGAGTCACAAACTTTTTGCAACAGAACGAAAATTTGTGCTGTACATCGCATAGTATTTTGACTATATATTACAATAATAATCAATTACAAACTGACAAAAAATAAAATTGTTTAAAATACATATATGCACGGCTGAATACATAATCGCTCGAACCGCATTTGATCAGGGGTTGGGAATTTTCAAGCATACAGTTGTTTAGCTGGATTTGGATTCATATTTGGGCTCAGGATGCACCAAGGGGGGGGATACTTAGAGTTTTATCTAATACCATCCCGAAAGGGATGCTTATAAAAGCAATTATGAAGGAGAATACAAATGAAAAAAAAATTATTGGCAATTTTATTGGTGTTTTTTGTTATTTGTATTATGGCATGCGGTGGCTACTATAAGGTCAAAGATATAGAAACAAACAAAATCTATTATTCCAAGGAACTTAAGATGGACGATGGCACAGTAATATTAAAAGATGCGAATACCGGAAATATTGTAAATATTAATAATTCAGAGATAATAAAAATCAATAAAGAGGAATTTTTGGGTCACACAAAAGTAGAATAAATAATCTATCAAATTTTTTTGGCATTAATACATCCAAATTGATACAGTTAGTGTCCATTCGGAAGTATAAGATGCTGCTATTAAAAAAAAGCACATTTTATGATGTTTTTTTTCACTTAATGCAGAAGAAAAATTGGGACTGCCCTTTATGATGTATTTGAATGCATAGAGAAAAAGAAAGCATGTTGAGCAAGAAAATAGTGATGGAACCCAGTTTTCACAACAGAGAAAAGGACGGCGCATTGGGACGGGTACTTTATGAGACAAAACGCTATCTACCTGTTATATAACATAATAACAGATAATTTATGTAGAAATAATTTCTTTTTGAAATTGGCGATTTATTATCCGAATATTTAAAGGGGAATTGATTTTAAGAACGATGATAGATGCAGATTTCCCCATGCACGAAAGAAAGGAAGTTGCAGATCTCAATAAACAATGAAGATTCGTCTGCACATCTGAAAACTTTTTTTGAATCGTTCTCAATGCTGTCTACACTGATGACCACAAAATAATATCGAAAAGAAAAAATAAAGGAGACATCGAATCTTTTAAATGATGTTTAACAACCGTTCCGAGGGCGAATTGGGACAAGTAATCTATGCCGGCTTACTCTACAATGTTAACCAGATGCGGATTAACCCTGCAACGGCATTTATTTGTTTTGGTACAATATGCAGCGCTTTACCAATTTTTTATAGGTAGTATATTGCGGAGGAAGGTAGCAACTCTACGCTGTAGAGTCAGAGGCAAAGCCGATTAAATGACTTAAAAATAATTGCAATAGTTGGGGCAAGATTATCAGGGCGGGCGCTTTATTATCCTGATATCTAAATGGATGGTGTATGCATAATTACCCAGTACGATAAAGGAATTGAAAAAAATAAGATCGGACTAATCGCCCGGTTCCGTAGAAGTACAAAAAGACCACCAAATTTATCGAACTTGGAGAGCGCTTATTCAGAAGGTAAAAAAATATTAAATGTGGTACCCTGACCAAGTTGGCTCGCCACATTGATATAACCGCCATTTAGTTCAACAATTTTTTGCACTACCGCCAGCCCCAGCCCGGTTCCCTCCTCGCGCGTGGTAAAAAAAGGATCAAATATTCGCTTTATATTTTTTTCTTCTATTCCTTTGCCGGTGTCATCAATGGAAATCTTTATAAAATCGTCATGGTCGCCAAGATCGGTTTTAATGGTGATTTGCCCTGTACCATCCATTGCTTGTGTGCTGTTAAGAATTAAATTGAGAAACACTTGTTTGACTTGTTCGGAATCGACCGGGATTTTCGGAAGATTATGATTGTAATGTTTATTGATCTCATGCGCTTTTTTGCTCAATTCGATATTGATCAGCAAAAGAGTGTCGTCAATGACATGATTGATACTTACAAAAGACATTTCGGGTGCTGAAGGCTGAGCATAATATAAGAGAGTTCCGATCATTTTGTATAAGCGGTCCACTTCCTGGTTAACAATCCTTGTATAGGTTAATTTGTAATCGTCCTTGTCCAGCCCCTCTTCGATCAACTGGATAAATCCTTTAATTGCTGACAAGGGATTTCTGATTTCATGGGCCAGGCCGGCAGAGACCTCTCCGATGGCTGCCAACCTATCGGCGCGCTCTATCTGCAGAGCTATTTTTTTTTGTTGTTCCAGTGAATGGGCCATGTCGTTTATGGCCTCGACAACCTCTCCAAACTCTCCCTTCATGGGCGCCAAACGAAAACCTAAGTCTTGTTGGATACGTGCCAGGCCCTTTTTAATCGCAGTTACTTTCGAGGCCACGTATCCGGCTATAAATGCTGCTGTCGCGCTGGAAATAATGAGCGAAACGATCAACACAATTGCAGGCAATATGATCATACCGGAAATTTTTGAGTCGATTAGTTTTTTTGGAATCCCCAAATGAATGCAGCCAATCACCTTATCTGATTTGACGATGGGCAGGATTAATTCGTAGAAGGGGCCAACCGAAATCGTCAACCGGGCAAAATCGTCAACTTGGCTAAGCTGGGTATAGTTGCCTGCGTCTAATTGGCTGTTCGCCAGCCTTTCGTCATTATGAAACAAAATCATATGGTGATCATCGGCAATAAAGCCATAGCTGATATCATCGTTGTTCATGACGATACCATAAATATAATCGTTCATCCAGTAAAGGCTGCTTAGGCAAAAGACACTTAGGTTTTGATTGACCACTGTTCGAATATTTTTTGCAATGGCAAAGGATCTGTCTTCCAACAGTTCTTTATATTCGGAATGGACCGAGTGAAAGGAAATTATTTTGGCGCTGGTAATTGTCAGGATGGCAAATATCAAGGTGGGAATCGTGGTCCAAAAAATCCTTGTTTTGAGATAGCTCGATTTTTTCACCGCAACCTCTGCTACGGCCCAATGTAATTCAGGCAGCAGTTTTTACCTGATGATTCGATGGGCCTTGGCAATCAAATCAGGATCAAAAACAATGCCGAAATCTTGGGCTGCTTTTAGATTTAGTTCGATAAAATACTTCGTTGGTGCTTGGGGTGGAATATCTCCAACATTCTCACCGTTTATGATTCTGTGGATCATGGACGCCTGCACAAAGCCTAAGCTATAATGATCTGTTATAATCCCACAAATAGCGCCTCGGCCGATCTGCTCGGAAGTAATAGCCACAATGGGCTTGTTGAATTCGGCTAACAGTTTATTGAAATTGATGGCATCTGCGCCCAAATCATCCAGGCTGTACCAGCCAAAGGCCAGATCCGGATCTGTTTTTTTCAGCCCCTTTATCAACAGTTTATAGGAGGGATCATTCTGAGCGTGGTCATAATAATCGATGAATATAAACTCCCAATGGGCATGATGGCCTAATTTTTTTAGATGCTTCATATAGCCCAAATCCTGTAACACCTGACCGGAGTAAATAAATGCCATTTTTTTGAACTTTTTAGTATCCGGAAACAGTTCACGGATTACTTCGGTTCGTTGTTTAGCTGAAATGCCATAGCTTATGCCTGTGATATTTTTGCCCGTGGGTTGGTTAAACGCCTTTATCAGTCCACCCTCGACCGGATAGCTGACACCGGCAAAGACCATGGGGATACCGGTAGCTTCAACAATTCTCCAAGCCGGAACACTTGCCTGGGTGCCAATGGTAACGATTATGTCAGGATGATGGGTCAAAATCTGCCTGATCTGCAGGGCGGTCTCTGAAAAATCTTCCACCCTGGGCCCTACAATCTTTGTTGGCAGATAGACAATGTTTTTACCTTCGGCATAGCCCAATCCGATTAAGCTTTTTTTCAGACCTTGCTCTATATTAACAGCATGTGGGGGTTTGGTACGAAATACAGCTATTTTCCATACCTTATCCAGGGTTTCGCTGAAAGCGTCGCCAGGAAAATTAAGGCAAAAACTTATAAAACCAACTGCAAACAGAATCGGCACTATTTTAATAACGCAACGCATCATAGAAACCCCCACTTTAAGGCATGACTGTCTTAATAGGATTGCACTTTCCGGCCCGACTATAAACACCCCTCCTATATGTCCAAAAAGCAAAAAGCCATTGACAAGGACCATCTTATTATGGGCCCCATCCAAACAAATCAAACAGTATGCACAAAAGACAGGCTGCTGCGATCAATATCCGGCTTTGGTTGAGTTGACTGTGTATAGTTCGGTATTTCGTAAAAAATAGTTTCGTCTGATCCAGAAAATTACCCAGAATATTAATAAGTTGATCCTCTATTATTTGCTAAATGTCAAGGCCTAATGAAGATTGATTCCGATTTAGAAATTCCGGAAACTTGAAATATACAGGTATTGCGCCGGAATTGGTTTCGTTTTCAAGAAGCAAAGATGAGGTGCTTACTCAAAGTCTTTGCCCTTTGGCGCAACAAACGAAAACGAATTCTAAAGGTCGTATAAATAAAGGCAAGCAAGAGCGGAATATTTGCAGTTTCCAAGCCCCTAACTACTCCTGATTCAGTTAGTCCCGGAATCAATCCGAATCGTAGTCATAGTTCTGATCGTTTCTATTTATATTGCGGTTATCCCATGCTTTGTAATGGTTTTTGAATTTTTGCATTAAGATGGGAAGGCGCGTGAGGATATGCAGCCCGGGCGTTGGCTGCCAGTCCAGTTTGTTTTGGGTATATCTGGTGTCGACCCTTAGGGGCAGGTCAACATAATTTATCATCCAGGCACGTTCATAGGTCTTTTTTTTTCTTAACGTATTGGCAATGTACTTTGCGTTCAGAGCCATTTTTGCCAAGGGCAGCGGAATGCTCAACGGTTTTGTCGAGTACAGTTTACTGTATTGGCTCCTGATAATGGGAAACAGTTCTTTATGGTAAGTACAGCCGGAATGGGAGGCAAGCAAGGTTTCGAATCGGTCAAGACTGGTATTTTTTTCAACAATTCTTCTGACGATACGGACTATGTCTTGTCTATGGATGTAGGGAAACCCGGAGTTGCCTTCTCCGGGTATCATCCGGCCGATAACCGGTTTGCTCCATAGTTTCATTACGCTGTAAAGGGGGGGCAGTTCACACCAGTCCGTAAAAACGCCCCCGATCCTGAGCACAACAACCGGCACCCTGTCTGAATGTTCCATCAACAGTTTTTCTCCCATGGCCTTGCTCTTGGGATAGGCAATGCTTCCGAAGGCCGGAGACTGCTCCGTCAACACCTCCGCTTTGGAGCAGGGCTTTAAGGCGGCAATGCTTCCGGCAAAAAGAATCCTTTTCACACCGGCTTCACAGGATGCTTCGATAATGTTTCTGGTGCCGATAATATTGGTATCGAAATATTCATCGTGCCATTTTTCGCCGAAATCGGTATAAGCCGCAAAGTGAATGACATAATCAATGTGGCGTCCTGTCGATGCGCTGTGCTCAAATGCCAAGTCAATACAGTTCCGATCTACGATATCGCCTTGTTCCCACTGGACCGTGGGTGCAGCCCGTTTAAGTTTCCCGGAAGGCGGACGCCTGAAGAGCCCGACAACCTTGTGATCCCGGCAAAGGTCTGCGCAAAGCACCGAGCCCAGATAGCCTGATGAACCTGTGATAAGAATAGTAGGCTTCATAATGCCTCCAGGATACCAATTTTAAATTGATATAATTCTATGATAAACTGTTTGCAGGTGATGATAAAGAGCAAAAATTCATTATGAATCAGGATAAAAAACAGGATAAAATCCGTTACCCTTTTCTTTTCAGCCCGTTTAACGTGGGCATGTTTGAGTTAAAAAACAGACTGGTCGCTCTGCCTGTGCATACCGGGTTTGCCCATCCCGACGGCAGTGTCAGCTCGTGGATGATCGATTATTATGCCCGCCTGGCAGGCTCCGGGGCGGCAATGGTCGTGGTTGCCAATGCCGCCGTGTCCCGGGACGGGGTAGTTTCACGGTTTAACCTCAGAACTGACAAGGATGAGTACATTCCCGGACTGGCCGGTCTGGCGGCCGCTATTAAACAAAACGGGGCCATTTCCTGCCTTCAGCTTAATCATGCAGGACGCTTTGCCAAAACCGAGCGCCCGCTTCTACCCTCGCCTATGAACGGCGCAAATCTGGCCTTTAATGTGGAATCGTTAAAGGGGTTCATGGAGTTCTTCCCCTTTGAAAACCGCTTCAATCTTACCCGGAACTTTTTACGCCAAGTCAAATCCTGGACACGCCCCATGACCAACCAGGAGCGGGACAGGGTAATTGACGATTTTGCCAATGCCGCTGTCAGGGCCTGCCGGGCCGGTTTTGACATGGTCGAGCTCCATGGGGCAAACGGTTATCTTTTATGCCAGTATCTTTCCCCATTTACCAATAAAACAGCATCCGGATTCGGCGGTGATTTTTCCGGCAGGACGGCCTTTCCCCTGGCAGTGATACAAGCAATGCAAGAGCGTGTGTCCCGGAATTTTCCCATAGGATTCAGACTCCTTCTCAGAGAATTGGTGCCTGGCGGCATTGATTTGCCCGAAGCCCTGGCATTTGCAAAACGCCTGGAACATCAGGGCATTGCCTACCTGTCCGCCTCCATTGGCACGTTTAATTCCATCTTTTTTAAGGCTACCGCCAAACAGATGGCAAAAAACGCCTATCTGCGCCAGGACATTAAGCTGCTTACCGGGTCGGTTAACATTCCAACAATAATTTCCGGCAGAATACTAACACCTTCTATTGCCGACAACCTGATAAGGGACGGAGCAACAGACCTTGCCGGTCTTGGGCGCCCCTTAAGATGCGATCCCGAGTGGGTAAAAAAAGCCCAGAACGCGGACCGAAAAATCAGCGTTTGTATTAACTGCAACTGGTGCCTTAAACGGGTGATTCTGGACAAGGGGTTTGCCTGCAGCCGCTGGCCCGGGCAATTGCGTGAAAGAACTGATCTCGCCCATAAACTGCTGACTCGTACCGAAAAAACCTTGTGGATTCTATCCGATATTAAGGATATGCATATCTTTAAACAAAGCCTGCCGCTTCTTGTCCGGAATACAAAACCTTTATCCGTTCCGGCATTGGTGTTTCCAGCCAATGAATCCGGTGACCGCCTCTTTGAATCCGCTAAAACAGATTTTATCCAATGGGCCAGTCATGCCTTTCAATCTTATGCTCTGGGGGATACACCGCCTTGTGAGGTTGTCATCATCTCCAAAACCGGCTGGGAAGATGCCGTACATCGCCTCATCATCAAGGGCAACTACGGCCGGGTTTTCCTATGTTTTGACAAAAGCCAGGCCTGGCGGAAAAAGATGCTGTACAAGCAGCGCTCCAAGATGGTGGCCCTGCTGGGTTCCAATGTTTACAGGCACAGGGTCATTGCACCGGTTGACCTTTCGGATACAAGCTTGCTGGCAATGGTTTTTCTTAAAAACAACTTTATGGAAAAAGAAGGTTTCAGCGTTAGTTTTGTCCACGTGCCGACTACCGGCCCCGGCCCGGTCAAACAGCAGTGGGAAAGGTTAAAATCCATAGCAGGGCTTAGCCAAAGTGTTCATCTTCAGCTTATCAGGCCGAAAACCGATGTGGTTGCCGCCTTGGCCGAAACCATTTGTTCCGGCAAATATGGAACCCTTGTCATGGGAAAACGCGGTTTTTCAGGGCTTAAACGCTGGCTTTTGGGCAGCGTTTCATCTGGCCTGTTGAGCAGCCTTACAGACCAGAGCCTGTTTTTAGTTGATTAGACAGCTTTTTGTTCTGATAGTTTCTTAATGCAGCAGGCGGCGTGATTCCACACAACATCATGGGCATACTCAGGAAAGATACATTTAAAAAATTTCCAGAACAGCCTTCCGGCAACGGTCGTACCCCGCTTGAAGTCAAAGGCGGTGTAGATCACAAGACGGTTGTTCCCGTTTTTTGCCGGTGCAATTTCAAAAATAAGTTTCCCGTTTTGCAAAAAGAGTTCTCCAGGCTCGTAGAACAGGGCTCGGCCCGGGATGCACCGCGCCAAGCGGATATCCATGGCAACAGGCAGTCCCTTTAACCGATACCTGACAACGGAGCCGGCCTCATTGGGCGAACCGAAAATCCGTTCTATATCCAAAAACCTAAGATTGAGAAACGTGGCTTCTATGTCTCCGAATTTGCCAAGCTCTTGGAAAATGGTCATGGCCGGAGCCCTGATCTTTATGGCATACATCCGCTCCATTTCCGGGCGGGCATCCATACAAATCCCCAGCGTTGCCGCTATGGATTTTTTAATATAGTCACGTTTTTCTTTTAAGATGACGGTCGGATATCTGCCGTAGTCTTCCCATCTTAAACCGAAGAACAGTTCTGTAAGAATATTCCTGATAGTTTTTATCACACCCCTGACAAGAGAAAAGAGAACCGGCATTCTGATCAGGTTTTTAAATATATGGGAATAGTCGGCAGCGCCGCTTCCCAGATCAAAAAGAACCTTTCCCAAAGGCCATTGCTCCCTGTTTTTGAATTTCATTTCCGTAGCAAATGTCTGGTAAAAAACTCTGCTCATGAAAGCAGATTTCAAAATCGTGTGAATCAAGCCGATCACCAGTTTGGCGTACCTGGTATCGGTTTTGAGCCATTGTATTACCCGATCATAACCGCCGGACAGGCTTTTTTCGTCCACCCCTTTGTGGACAACGGTTTTGGCAAGGGCCTCGGCACTGACATAGGCTGAAAAAAGCCCGTCCCTGTACAATCTTGACCCCAGGGCATCGCCCACCACGGCTATTCTGTCACAAACCGCACCCTTTGCAGGAGCTGTCACCATAAAAGGCATGCAACTGCAAGCCACCGCAGTATTGTGCAAAGTCATATGGGGCAGGATGGTTCGACTATGGGAAAGGTGGAGAAATAAATCGATAATTTCCCGGGTGTCTTCAGGAAAAGACGCTCTGTCAATGCGGTCTCCAACCAGGACCACAGTCAAATAATCTTGCTTAGGAACCAGGGATATGTGATCAAGACGGAGTTTTTTCGACTCTGATACGATAAAGTAGATTTCCTTGTTCATGTATTTTTTAAGATAGCCGGGCCTCGGTTTCAACTCAAATATCAACGCCCGCCGGACCTTTGGCGGGGTGAACCCGGGGTTGATGCGCCTGAACGATCTGAAAACCGGATTGTTTTCACAGGTGCTGTCCTTAAATGAATGAACGCCTATGGCGATGGCTGCAAAATCAGATTCAATTGTGGTTTTTTCTCCTGAATCGTCCACCATCGTCACATACGGCTTTTTCAACAAGGTGTAACCGATATCAGTGACCTGCCCGGCAATCACGGCCGCGCCTCGGACCCTGGCCTGGTTTAACAAAAAAGCGTCAAGCCCCTGTGTTTTGTCCTGCCTGTCAAGAGGAAAGGCCCCTCTGAACAATGAATACATGCGTTTATCAGGTGGTAACTTCAACGGAAAATTTTTCCAGAGCCCATGAATCCAAATATGGCTGAATTCCTCACAAATCAATTCCCTGGGAAGCAAAATGCCAATGTGTTCCAAAGCATCGTGAAGTCTGGGCGAAATGATACCCGCGCAACAGTTGCATCCGGTGAGTTTACAATGCAAATTATCTGGTTGTTGAACCGATTTTTCCTCAATGATTGTGACTGTGGTGTCCAGGCGTGCCTGTTTTGACTGCTTGAGCAGATGGATGGCGAATAACGCACCGGCCGGTCCGCCACCAAGAATTAATATTTTACTTCCATTTTTTAATCGCATTTATTTCCATTTTTTAATCGCATTTATTTTTTGTTGCAGATATATCGATCTTATCACAGTTTCGATCAATACATTGTCATGTTGGAGAAATTTGCAATTTAGAAAGTGTAAAATTATTGCAGATATATATATCTGCATGTCTTAGGCGATTTGTGTTAAAGAATATACCATCTTGTATGTCTTTTTTCCCGTCTTGTGCGTTATGCCAAAGGTGCGAATACGTTAAGTATGCAAACTGATCAGCAAAATTTTGGCGCGCCTTGAATACGAAAAAAAATCGAAGCTCAATCTGGTATATTTTTTTCCGCCAATCGCCTTAGAACAGTTTGACTTGGCCATAACTTCGGTCACCTTGATTTAGCGCCCGTAAAGTTGAAATAAGAAAACGTATGAATTCAAGAGCTTAACAAAAACTTGGGTGAACGTTTCATATTCTGTGGCCGATATTAAAACCAAACCCGTTATGTTTGCTGATACTCAAATATTGTTCAATTCCTCCTTTGAACTGGTGCAGTTTGTGGTATCTATGTCAGGAGAATTTCTTTTTTTGTGTAATATGGTATAAAAATAGATAAATATATATCGTAAATTGGAACTCTTTACTACTACTGTTTAACAGCGATATTATAAGTTATTTTATATCAGTTAACCCCCCGATTAGTAACTTTTCAATAAGTCATGGCAGTAAATATATTTTAAAATTCAAAATCAATAATATCAATAGGTTAAAATTAGGAAACGCAAAAAATGCCCCCTACTGCAAAAACTTTTTGAGAACTTACCCCGATTAACGGTTGCGAAACTTGAGCTGAATGCATATAAATTTGCATTCAAATGAAACCGGGAAGAACCACAGACACGGTAAAATCGGTAAAACAACGATTATTTAGCTATCTCTAATTGAGGCCGGGCCTTGAAGCGTCCGATGTGTGCAGATGGCGTAATCGCCGCCATGTGAAACATGGCGGCGGGTAGTTTGTTATTGTTTCAGAAATATGTAGCGTGTAATTTTCGGATTGGCGTGATCATCAGGTGCATGCCAACGCTTAGTTTTTTTGTAACACAAGTTCTGCATAACAGAGTGCTTTAAGGGTCCTTGAAGCTATCGCAAAAGAGATTTACATTCCTTAGATCCTTTTTGGGAACTATTAAATCGGCTGCAAAAGCGCCTTACGCTGTTTCATTCAGTTCCACTGCATTATGAAAACATGAAATAATAAGAGCATAAACGGTGCAGGTTATATATGTTCCATGATCAAGATGATGAACCTAGTTTATATGGATTCTAAATTTTAATGGTTTTCACCTTGGAGGAAATAACTATATGGCCTATTTTAAGGATAAAAAAATTCTCATTACCGGAGCAGCATCCGGCCTGGGTAGGCAAATGGCGCTCATTATGGCCGGAGAAGGCGGGAAATTAATCCTTTGGGACATTGATTGCTCAGGACTGGATAGACTTTTGACGAAAATGGAACGTGTCACTGGACGCGTGCATAGCGCATTTGTTTGTGATGTGTCAAAAAAGGAACAAATCTACAAAATCGCTGACGAAGTTAAGAAACAGCACGGAACTGTTGACATAGTGATTAATAATGCCGGAGTTGTCAGCGGGAGAAGTTTTCTTGAATGCGATGACCGGCAAATTCAAAAGACGATGGATATCAACACCATGGCTCTTTTCTGGACAGCTAAAGCATTTTTGCCTGAAATGATAACCAGAAACAGGGGCCATTTGGTTACAATCTCGTCCGCGGCGGGCTTAGTGGGTACAGCTAAGCTGGCTGACTATTGTGCGAGTAAATTTGCAGCCTTTGGATTTGATGAAGCCATTCGCTCGGAAATGCGTAAAAGGGCTCCAGGTGTCAAAACAACTGTGATTTGCCCATATTACATCAACACCGGCATGTTCGATGGAGTACAAACGCGATTTGCTTTTTTGCTGCCCATACTGAGAGAAGAATATGCCGCAAATCGTATAGTAGCCGCCATCCGGCGGCGCCGTCCTCGATTGTTCATGCCGCGGATGGTCTATAGTGTTCCCTTGTTCAGAGTGTTGCCAGTTCAACTTTTTGACTGGCTCGTTGAATTTTTCGGTATTAACGTTTCGATGACGGATTTTAAAGGAAGAAAGGTTCAGAAGGGAGAATAGGATATGCAAAATGATCGCACAACGTGTGTAAATCCGGCAACCGGTGAAATTTTAGGCTATTCTGATCTGAACACGCCTCAAGATGTCATAGAGGCTGTTTCCAAGGCAAGATCGGCACAAACGCAGTGGGCTGACATACCCGTATCGAAAAGGGTGCGCTGCCTCAAGCAGTTAAAAGATTATCTGACCGGTCATGCTGATGAGCTGGCTGATACTATCGCCCGCGACAATGGTAAAACGCGTATCGATGCCATGACATCGGAAGTTTTACCCGCTACGATGGCGTTAAATTATTATTGCCGTAAAGCCCGTGCTTTTCTAAAAGACCGGCGCCTTATGCCGGGCAGCTTTTTACTGGCAAATAAAATGTCGAAAATAATTCGGGCCCCTTATGGGGTTATTGGAATTATTTCTCCGTGGAACTATCCTTTCAGCATCCCTTTTTCGGAAATTATTATGGCGTTGCTTGCAGGCAACAGTGTCATTTTGAAAATGGCCAGCGAAACGCAGATGGTCGGGCGCGCCATGGAGCGTTGTATAAAGTCGGCGGATCTGCCCGATGGATTGTTTCATTATATGAATCTTCCCGGTCGCCAGGCTGGCGAGGCGTTTTTTAATGCCGGTGTGGATAAGCTGTTTTTTACCGGAAGTGTTACCGTGGGAAAGATTCTTATGGCCCAATCCGCTGAATCCCTGACGCCCCTGGTTTTGGAATTGGGGGGCAACGATCCGATGCTGGTGTGTCCTGATGCGAATTTGGAGCGAGCCGCTGCCGGCGCGGTATGGGCAGGTCTTCAAAACTGCGGGCAGACCTGCGGGGGCGTGGAGCGTATTTATGTACATAAATCGATTTATGAATCTTTTCTGGAAGAACTTGGCTGGCGTGTACGTCAATTAAGGGTGGGATATGATACGGACTATTGTGTGGATATGGGGGCCATGACCACAGCAAGGCAAGTTGAGCAGGTCCGGCGCCAGGTTGATGCCGCCCTGGAGCAGGGCGCTAAATTATTCGCTTCTTCCAATACTGTCGATGACAAGACAAACCATTTTCTGCCTGCCATGGTACTTACCAATGTAAATCACTCAATGGATGTTATGCAGCAGGAAACGTTCGGTCCTGTAGTAGCTGTTATGCCCGTTTCGGATATGGACGAAGCAGTGAGCTTGGCTAATGATTGTGATTTGGGGCTCACGGCCAGTGTCTGGACCTCGCGGCGTAAATCCGGAGAGCAGCTTGGCCGCAGGATCAAGGCTGGTGTGGTGATGATAAATGATCACCTTATGAGTCATGGTCTGCCGGAAACGCCATGGGGCGGGTTTAAATTGACGGGTATCGGAAGAACCCACGGAAATATTGGAATGACGGAAATGTCCCAGGTTCAGTGCATGGTGCATGATTATTTGCCGGGCGTAAAGCGCAATATGTGGTGGCATCCTTTTGGACCCGATGTTTACAAGGGGATTAAGGGAATATTGGAAATGCTTTACAGCCGCAATATCATTCGCCGTATCATCGGTGTTCAAAGGTTTCTGATGCTGTTTCCCCGGACTTTCAAGGCCTCACGTAAAAATTAGGCTCATGTTGTGTTTCAGGGTCTTACAAACCCTTTATGCTGAATAACTAACTGATTTTAATGTATTTTTGACCAAGGTCTTAGTTTCTCATCCCGAATTATATTTACCATAAATTCAATTGGTTACACTGCTACATATAATAAGACCCCGGAATCCAACATGAGCCAAAAATTAAGGTTGAAAAAAAAGCGATGATAATATAATTAAAGTCTTTGAGTGCGGACTCTGAATAAGATTGGCTATGTGAATTATAGGAATTATGCGAATCATGCGAATTCTATGCCGGGTTGTTCAAGTCAATGAAATGAGGACAAAAAAATGAAAACCATTTGGCTGAGCGCTTTGCATAAGGATGAAGCCGGGGTTCAAAAGTTAATTGCTCAAATGAAACGCTATGGGTTGGAGGTCAAGGGTCATTTTTGGCCAAATGATAACAAAAAACTTGCCTGGGCCGAGGCTCTTGATGAGGTGTTAGCTCACGATTGTGCAATGTGGGCTATTGCGGGAAATCAAGAGGATTTCAAAAACAGGGATTTTCGTTACGGCCTGTCAATGCTCGCCCTGTGTATACAGGCAAAAAAAGGCGCCGGTTTTCCAATCGTTGTGCTTCAAAACGGCGGGTCGCTGCCGGATTCAGACCATCTTACGACACCATTTGCGCATTCCGATATTTTTGATACCGCCAATTCAGGAGTTTTTGCAAAGTTGGTGGCAAAAGTTCATGCGCCAACGAGCCAATTGCCGTCAGATTACTATATTAATATGACAGGTAATTCGCAGTTGGGGCAGTGGTTCGAAATACGGCCGGCCGGAGAAGCTTGGCCTGGAATTATTTTCGGTATTGACCAAGGAGATATCCTTTTTCAAGCTGTGGGGCCCGCTGGCGGACTACCGGACAAAAGCACCCTAAAATATGCAATGCAAGGATTGCGGATTGAATTAGATTCGCAAACGTATAATGCTTGGGGCGTTCGCAATACAATCTCGAAGGAACAAGCGTATTATGTTAAAATTGACGGTACTCCGGCTTCACTTTTATTCGGCCCCTTTTCCGAAGAAGCAAAAACTGAAATGTATACTTTCTCTGTAATTTGACTTGAGCTTGCTATTGCCGCTGGATTCATAAAAAAACCAATTTTTATCTTTTCTTTGGCAGGTTCTGCCTTATCCCCAACGTTTCTAACGTTGCCATGTAAGGGATCATTTCACTTCATGAACAATATTGCCAACGAGCCGTCTCGCGAAAACCGGGACGCCGCGTTGGCAATAGTGTGGCTAAAAAACAATTGAGTAATCCCGCCTAACAAATCTAAGGGATATGTCAAGATTGTTGAGTCGCCTTTTTTAAAATTCTTTTTAGTTGATGAAGCTGTTTGCAAGGAAGTAGCCGATTTGTCTGCTTGAATTGCAGTATTTGTGCCAGAGTTGATAGCTGTGGAAAAAAGGAGCTCTATGATTTTTGATGAAAAAAATAAATTATTCTGCTTTTGTTTGTCTGTTCTTCAAGCCACATGCCTGATTGCTGTAATTATTATCATCCAGGCTGTTAGCAATCAACCTTTTGCGGGTCAATTACAGGGACGTGATGAAATTAACCACCATATCAAAAATGGTGAATTCGCGCAGGCACTGGAATTGATGAAACCCTACATCGATTATCCTGAAATATTTCCGTCTCTTTACTCAGACTATTTGGCTGTTTTGGTCTGGTCAGGAAACTACACCGAAGCCGTCAGGCGATTTGAATCTTTACCGGCGAAAATCCCACGGCGAAGTTATCTTTTGCGCAACATGGCAAAAGCTTACTTCGATTTAGAGTCTTACGAAAAAGCGACGGATTTATATCAAAAGACAATCAGTATCGACCCTGCGGATCATATTGCTTTAACGGGACTGACAAATTGTTTTATCCATTTGGACGCCTTTGACAAAGCTCAAACTGCGTTGCAGCAGTTTCAAGCACAGCATCGTTTGCCTTTAGAATTAAAACTGCTTAAAGGCAAATTATTTTTTCTGCAAGAAAAGCACCTCAAATCTCTAAAGTTCTACGATGCTATGATTACTAACGCGCCTGATAAAGCAGTAAAAATCGCGAGTTATCGTGATGATATGATTTCAGGCAGTTCTTTCAAGCAGAAACAAAAGTGCTTAAATTCCTTGAAAACGAAGCTATCGGCTGGTGACGCGTTTATAAAAGAGCAGTATATTTTGTGCCTGGTTTTGATAAAAAATTACTCCAGCGCCGTAACTTTTTACGAGTCCTCAGGACTCGATTCCGATAAAGTCTGTGATCAGAATTTGTATTGGATTGGTTGGGCGTATTATAAAACCGGGTGCGTAACTCAGGCAATGGCCTTGTTTGATAGTCTTTTAAAAAAGGATGATACCTGCATACAGCCCGCCTTAGGGCGAGTTTACTGCTTGGCCGCCATGGAGAAGTACCCACAAGCCAATGCTCAAATTGATTATATTTCAAAAATTGATTCCGGGCACCCCGAATTACCCTTTGCCCGTGCGCATGTCCTAGAAAAGCAGGGGCTTTTCTGGCAAGCAATTCAGCAGTACGGCCTCATTTTGAAAAAAAATCCGGCCAATGACATCGCAAAGAAATTGCAGTTGCAGGCTTATTCGGATATGGGCGCATCTTATCTGGCAAATGAAATGGCTTCTAAACAACTGCCCGGGAATCAAAACATGGCGAATAGTCTGCAAAGGGACCAGGCTATTAATTTGCTTAAGTGGAATGAAAACGTAAAAGCCATAGATGCACTGCAGCAATTAGCGTCAACTACAAAAAACCCGCGGTATTATTATGACTATATTATGGCTTTGTCCCAGGATGGGCGTCACAGTCAGGTAATTGCACAATTTGAGAAAATGGATGCCAATGCTCAAGGCGATGCGCCGGCATGGTTGAAAAACATTATCGCCGGTTCCTATCAGGCTGTTGGGCAACCGGAAAAAGCGCTGGAAGTGTATGATGAAGTTTTAAAAGAACAGCCCGGATACGTTGAAGCGCGTATGGGCAAGTTTTACGCCTTGCAAGACCTCAGGCGCTGGAAACAAGCCGATGCATTGCTCGAAGATCTTATTGCGGAAACATCCAAAAGCATAAAAAAAGACACGTCCGGGAAACTGAACCCGGAATTATTTGATCTTTTAGTTGTCAAAGGCTGGTACTTGGCCCATCAAAATCGTCTTCGGGATTCATATCGGTATTTCCAGTCTCTGCATGCCAAATCCCCGGCAAATCTGGAAGTGCGTAACGCACTGGCTCACGTAAAAATGTGGCGCGGCTGGTACCGGTCAGCCAAGGAAGCCTTCGATATTATAGAAACCAGGGATAATGACTATCAACCGGCGCAACCGGGAAAAATTATGGCGCTGAATGATTTGGTTTATAAAAAGCGCTCCCGCGATGAGGTGAAACTATATTTAATCGAGCGACCGGGAGATATTCATCTGAAACAGGTTTTAGAGGATTTAAAAATCGAGCAGATGAATGAATCGGTAACAAACGTTTATTGGCAAAGAGAAGATGATAAGACTTACGAGTTGAGCATACGTCAGGAATTATCCACACCTTTGTCATTGAAAACACGTCTATTTACCTATTTGCTGCATCGGCGTATTTGGCATGATAAGCAAAATTTGCCCGATGATGACACAAGCGCTTACTTCAAACGAATCGGCATCGGCATAGATCATATTTTCAATGCCGATTGGAAGCTGCGTCAAACCGTATCTGCCAATTATAATGATGGAAAGGACTGGGGCAGCACAACCGAGGTGGTTTATACACCTTCGGATCACTGGACGTTTGCAGCTTTTGGCGATTCTTATTCTACTGATGTCTCCAAGCTCGCCAGAATTGAAGGTATACAGGCAAAAAAAATGCAATTAGAGGCTGTTTGGCGGCAAAGCGAATGGCGGCAAGCCGGAGCAAGTGCTGCTCATAGCCGTTTTTCTGATGACAATCAGCGCAACGAGCTGACTCTTAATTATCAACAAAATTTATGGGCCAAGCATGACTGGAGAATGCGGCTTTTTCTGGATCTGTATACGGTGCGAAACTCTAAAGGTGATCAAACACTTTATTTCAACCCGGAAAAGGCATTGAGCCTATCTGCTACTCATATGACCGAGCAAACCGTTTGGCGTACTCATGGGCGAGCATTCGTTCACAGACTCTATTTGACCGTTGGTAACTACAAACAATTCGGGTATGCCGGCCATTTGACCGGAGCCTTACGGTATGAACAAACACATGAATTTTCCAAAAGGCATTTATTGCAAGCAGGGGTTACCGGCGGCCGTGATATCTATGATGGGCAAGAAGTCAAAGATATCACGTGTGATTTGTTTTTCGTGTGGAGGTTTTAATGACAAAGCACGGTTGTTTAATCTTTTATACCATTTGTACTATTATCGCATATAGCATGATATGCTTGCCGCAAGCCGGAGCTGTTGCCGAGGAATTTCCAGGCAGCACCGTTTTGGTGCTTTGCTATCATAGCATCCAACCCCAGGTGAAACCGGGAAAAAAACATAGCGATACACTCTCCCAAAAACGGTTTGTGGAGCAGATCGAGTATCTGCGGACACATGGGTATCATCCGATTTCATTTCAGGATTTGGCAAAAGCTTCCCAAGGAGTAAAAGAGTTGCCTTCAAAACCTGTGCTGTTAAGTTTTGACGATGGATATCTCTCTTATTATGATTTTGTTGTGCCCATATTAAAGCAATACGGTTATCCTTCCATGGTAGCTATCGTTGGCGCATGGGTTGAAAAAAAACCTCCTGAGGATGTTCCGGAAAAATTGATGACGTGGAGGCAAATCAGGCAGTTGGCCAACAATCCGCTTGTTACAGTGGTGTCGCATTCATATGATCTGCATAAAACACGGCAATATACGCCTCAGGGAAATGTTGCGCCTGTTGTTGCGGTGCGGGGCTATTTGGCAAATCAGAAACGCTATGAGACTGAAAAAGAATACCGCCGAAAGCTTGAACTGGATTTTCAACGCCAGGAAAAATTGTTTGTCAGGCACATTGGCAAAGCACCTGAAGCCATAGTCTGGCCTTATGGTTACTATACTAAAATCAGCATGCAGGTTGCCCGGAATCGTGGTGTAAACTATCAGTTTTCACTGGATGAGAATGACTTCGGTCCAGCCCGGCTTAAAGAAGGTGCGAAGATTAACCGGCTGCTGATATCAAATTATCCCATCACTTCTTTTATTAGAAACATAAAAAAGTTAAAGGTTCTCCGGGCCCCTATACGCGCTATGCAGGTTGACCTGGATTTAGTTTTTAATCCTGATTCTGAAAAAAAGACCGATGAAAATTTAGGCAAACTCATCGACCGCATGGTTCAAATTGGAGTGAACACTGTTTTCTTGCAAGCTTTTTCGGATGCCGAAGACACCGGAGATATACAATATGTTTATTTTCAAAACCGTGTGATGCCTGTCAGGGCGGATATTTTGGGACATGTAGTAAACCAGATTTCTATCAGGCAAATCAACGTTTTTGCCTGTATGCCGGCGCCGGGCATTGTTTTTCAGTATCAAGACTTTAATAATCGGCTGCGCGTTATGAAATCCGAAGGCGGCAAGGTTCAGCAAAACTCATCGCGCTGCAAAGCGCCGGCGCCTTTGAGCGAAAAAGCAACTGGACGTGTAGCCATGCTTTATGAGGATTTGGCAGCCAGAACGAAGATAAGTGGAATATTATTTCAAGACAACGTTTACTTGACCAAATGGGAAGATCACCAACGTCTTGGGTTCAAGGCTTTAAAAAAACAGACCGGCAAGGAGTTTGTCTTTTCATCAGATCCCGTTTTCAATGAGCAATGGGCGAAGTTTAAAACCCCAGAGCTGTTTTCTTTTACGGAAAAGATGGCCGATTCGGTTCGAAAATACAGGCCTGATGCTTTGTTCGCGCGGAACTTGTATCCGGCTTTACCGGGTTCTGACAATACCCAGGTACGTTTTTCCCAGGACTATGATCAGTTTTTAAAAAATTATGACTATGTGGTGATCATGGCTTATCCAGGCATGGAACAGGTTGCTAAACCTGAAAGATGGCTAAAAAATCTATCAAGCAAGACTTTGGAGAATCCATTGGCAAAGCAGAAAACTGTTTTTAAACTTCAGGCATATAACCCTAGGCGAAAACAATGGATTGATGATCGTCTTCTTGTTCAGCAAATACGTTCGGTTTTAGGATCGGGTATCATGCATTTAGCGTATTACCCGGATAATTTTTGGGAACAGAAACCAGCCGCAGATATAATTCGAATGGAAATGTCTGCGAACTAATATGCAGATCAATCAGGGCAGGGTTGATTATGGTAAAACTATTTCAACACATTAATAATTTCATTTACCTTTATCCGTTGCTTATGAGTGTTGTTTGGATGGTAGGGGGAATAGTGTTTTTCTGGCGCTATGAACGGAAAAATGAATCTCCGCCGGAATTGAAGGAATTTCCTTTTTTTTCTATTTTGATTCCTTGTCATAATGAACAGGATCAAATTCAACGCACCATCGAACAATTACTCATTCTAAATTATCACAAATATGAGATTATTATCATAGACGATGGAAGTACTGACTCAACAGCACAACTTATTAAAGACTTATGCAAAGAACACGAAAATATACGCGGAGTGTATTTTAAGGAAAACCAGGGTAAAGCAGCCGCTTTAAATATTGGCGTCTTAGTATCAAAAGGAGAGCTTTTACTTACCATTGATGCGGATGCCCTTGTGAGTCCGGATGCATTACGATGGATTGCACCGCACTTCGTCAAATATCCGAGGGTAGGCGCTGTTACGGGGAATCCGCGGATTATTAACCGGACCAGTTTACTTGGTAAAATACAAACAGGCGAATATACAACGATTATTGGACTCATCAAACGGACACAGCGCCTGATTGGCAAAGTATTAACCGTTTCCGGCGTTCTGGCGGCCTTTCGTAAAACAGCGCTACACTCAGCCGGGTACTGGGATACCGATATGGTGACTGAGGATATAGACATTACCTGGAAGCTTGAAAAAAAATTCTGGGATGTGCGCTATGAACCGAGCGCCACATGCTGGGTGTATGTTCCCGAGACGTTGAAAGGGCTTTGGCGTCAGAGAATGCGCTGGTCCCAGGGTGGTGTGGAAGTATTGAAAAAGCATAAAGATATTTGGAAACATTGGCGCCAGCGCCGTCTTTGGCCGGTGTTTTTTGAAAGTGCCGTGAGTGTTGTATGGTCCTATTGTTTCTGGGCGATGTTTATCTTGTGGGTCATGACCGGGGTCTTTCACTTGGCATTAGGTGTTAAACCACAGCCGCCGTTGCCCCCTCAATGGACCGGCTCTATTCTCGCGCTTAGTTGTGTAATGCAATTTTTTGTGAGTCTTTATGTGGATCGAAGTTATGAAAAAGGCATTTTCAGGTATTTATTCTGGGTGATTTGGTATCCGTTTTTATATTGGATGTTAAGCTCTTTAACAGTTCTGTTTGCAACGCCTAAAGCGATGTTTAAGAAAAAAGGCGTTCGTGCGGTATGGAAAAGTCCGGATCGCGGTTTGCAAAGCCTCGGACGGGAAAAAAATCGGCTTAAGGGGCAAAAAAGCCCATAATTACTATTACTTAAAAGGTATTTATGTTATGAAAAACCATATTCATATTGAAAATAATCCTGATTTGCGAAGTTTTATGCGCAACGGGGCTGAATTCAGTTTCACTACAGCAATGTGGGTTCTGTGGATATATCTTTTTCTTCCTTTGGTGAGTCTTGCCGTCTGGCTCTCAGGTTCGCACTATGTTTATATTTTCATTTTCAAGGAGGCAACGCTGATAAAGCTTATGCAGTTGTGTATTAATATGTGCTGGGTTGTTGTAATTGTTTTTATCCTGTTGAGGGGATGGGGCTATTACAACTATTTTGTTTTTGGAAAAAAAAACAGAAGAATTAATCATTCAACCTTGCCTATTGCAAAACTGGCTTCTCGTTTTTCTGTTAGTGAAGATGAAGCCCGCTCCTTGAAAAATAAAAAAGAAATTCTCTGGGACAAACTCTACAATGATATTAAGGCGATTTCTGACAAATAATATACCATCTTGTTTGTCTTTTTTTTCGCCAATCGCCTAAACACGCTCGCTTACCATCTCAACGAAAATTCTATGGGGCGACGGTTTCCAATGAGCGAAGATGAAGCGATGATGCTAAATTTAACAGTGATTGTCTTGTCATCCTCATTTTGAATGGTTGAAACTTCAACCGATTCAAATGCTTGAGGATGGCTTTGCTCATTATAGACCTGAAACGCCAATTTGAGTTGGGTTTGCAAAGCGGCAGGGCTATCCTCTGCGGGCAGATAATCTTTGCACCACAAAACAAACCGGATAATTTGACTTGTGAACAATTGATAAGCCAATGAGTCTTTTGACACTGTCACAGCTTTTGGCAAATATGCTTTGTCCCTTCCTTTTTCGGCAGACAGGAAGGATAAGCCTGCTCTTGCCATTTGATCGAGCCGGTCGTGAGTAAGGTGGCTTTCAACGACCTGAAGGCTTTGTTCCCCGGAATTGAAAAGGGCTAAGTCCTCTATCATAAAACGATTACGGTCACTCAAACAGGTGGGCCATCCTGTATGACATACACTTTTCGCAATAAGTGTACCGGCCGCCCAAACCGGCGGCGCCCATAAATGCCCGGTTTCCGTAAAATTCACATGGCGGGCGGGATTGTCCTTACCATAGGGGTAGCGTATCAAAAAACGGTTACCGGCCGCACATAACCATCGGCCTGCAGATGACTCCTGTATCTTTCTGAATTTTGCATATTCAGGGCTTTGAATGTGGTTTGGAATAAAAGAAAGGCTGGACAGTTGATTCCAAGTTTCTATCTGAAAAAAATCTGCTGAAAACCATGTGATGATTGGCGCCATTAATGTTTCCGCCCATTGGGCCAATTGGGCAAGACGTTCCATGCAAAGCGCTGAGTTGCCAAAGGCAAGATCGGCTAAAATAACATTAGGCGTATCTTTAAGCAGCTCGGGAGTCAGGGAATGCATTGCCTCTTGCATGGTTTCAGGATGAAATGCAGCAATTTGCACCTTGATATTATCTTTGCTTATTCCCTGTTGCAAAAGAAGGCGCAATCCACGCCAGGCAGCCTCCATATTTTTAAATTCCGCCAATTCAAACAAAGCCGATAATGCTCTTTGCTTCAAGGCGGCAGCGGGATTCTTGATACCGGGTTTGCTGATCTTTTTATGATCAGACAAAGCAACCATGTTTAATATATTTTTCAGGGAAACAGATGGCTCCGATGCACCCGTTTGTGTTTTAGCCGGCTGTTCGGCAGGCAATAGGGGCGAGGGCAGAAGATGCCATTGAGACATCTTTTGATTGATCCGGCTATATGAAATACCTTTTTTCAGTGCCTGGTCAATATAACTCTCAGCTTCACTAAGCTGCTTGAAATATGGCTGTGTTTGTACAATCCCATCGGGGTGCAAAGATTTAAAGGATTTTATATGTACATGAGTGCCGCCTTGCGGAGACAGATCTTGATTTAGTTCAAGAAAGAACTTTATATTTAGTCTCTCAATGATCGCATCCAGGCTTAATCGGTCTACGGTAATGGGTTTTTGATTCCACACGTTAGCCGAATCCATAGTAAAGGGGCCTAAGGCAAGAATTTTAAAGTCCGGTTTGGGAATGCTCATGAAAAAATACCGGCGCATAAGACCCTCGGCCATTAGCTTGAGGTTAAAGCGCCGCCTCCTGTTTTTATAAAACTTTTATTTTTTAAAAAAATTTTTAAATAGTGATCCGGCTTTTTGCCCCAGGTTATCAGGCATATTATCTGCCGGGGAAGATTCCGGTGCATCTGTATCTTGTGGTTCAGCAACCGGTTGACTGGTTGTATTTTCAATTTCAGCAAGCCTTCCACCGGCTAAGAATTTAAGCATAGGGCCTTGATCTGTTAGAGATATCTGGGAATCCGGTTCAAGGCAGGCTTGAGGATGAATTGGAGAGCCGTTTACTAAAATTGAATAGGCGCCGGTAAGATCTTTTATCCAATATTTTTCATGGTCGAAAAATATTTGGGCATGCTGATCATTCAGGGCGGAATGATTAATGGTAAAATCACATAGTTCGCTTTTGCCGAGTGTAACCGGCAAGGTTTTAAATGATTTGAGCGTTGAACCATATTGAATTGCAAGGGGAACATTTACAGTTCGGGCTTCAACACCTTGTTGCTGATGTTGGCCGGGAGGCTGAACCGAAGGTGCTGAATCCATAGAAGGCGTTGAGGAAGAATCGGGCGCCGGGGCTGGAATCGAAGCAGCCTGGGGCGCAACTATAGGTTGCGATGGTGTTGCAGGCGTTTGAATTGGAGGCTCGGGTTGTTGCGGCAAAGCAGGAGACGCCAATGTGCCGGACACATCCGATTCAACGATTTCAGTCAGAAAACTGACTTTTGGACCGCCTTCAGCAAACATGATAACGTCTCCTTCCTTTAGGAAAGTATCGGTAACCCGCTGGCCATTTACAAAACTTCCATTTGTACTCTGGTCTATCAATCTGAAACGATTACCTTCTCTAACGATGCGTGTGTGAATGCGCGACAGGGTCAATATTTCCTTTGGAAACTGAACTTGGCAATCAGGATGGCGGCCGATTTTTATTTCGGGGTCGCTAAAGGTTTGAATTTCGCCTTTAAGCGGTCCAAAAATATGAATCAATTGGATGTTAATGGTGTGGATTGTTGTCATAACGTTCACTATTAGTTATTGTTGACTTTTTTTTATTCGTTCAAGCCTTTCGTGCAACGAACGGGCCTTTTTCAGGTTTGAAACGACATCCTTATAATCTGGATCGATTTGATAAACCATTTGCCATTCGTCAATTGCCTTTGCAAGTTGCTCTTTGCCAAAGGAAATAACTCCTTTATTGTAATGTGATTCCTTGAAACTGTCCATGCTTTGATCGATATAAGTTTTACATCTTGCGCATTGCTTATCATACTGCAAAGCTAAATCGAAACCATTTTTCGCTGCAAGAAAATCACCTGTATTGTAAATCAGCAATGCGTTTTGAAAGTAAGCTTTACTCATAAAATTTCGAATCTCTTCGTCTTCCGGGCGCTTTTGCAGAAAAGATTCGAATTCATAAATGGCCGATTGAAATTCGTTTTTATTAAAATATTCAATTCCTTTGGACCGGTTTGCCAGAAACGGGCCGAAACGGCTTTTTTCAACATAGGCTTCGCATTGTTCGCAATCCGGATTATATTGCTGAGCACTCTCAAAAGCTTCCCTCGCAGCCTCAAAGTATTTTTCAGAAAATAACTGCTTGCCGGATTCAAAATATGCAAGGGCCAAATAATGGCGTGTTTGTTCATCCTCGGGAGATGCCTCAACGGCTTTGATTAAATCAAAAATGGCGTCTTCATATTTTCCATTGTTATAAAATTCGATCCCGGAATCACGATAGGCTAAAGCCTGTTCATTATTTATCGGTTCAAACGCTAACGGCTCCTCGGGCAATTCTAGGGCCCCGTTTGTCTGTTCCGGTTCTGGCTGTTCTTGCTCTGCAATGACTGGCAGTTTTTGCTCAACGGGCCCAATTTTACCAGGCTGATTGAAGGGTAAACCAATTAAACGGGGTATTTTTATTTTTTGGCCAACCGACACCTGGGTTGCATCATCCATATTATTGAATTGCGCAATGGCATGAAAGAGTTTGTAGTCACCGTAATAAGCTTGCGCCAATTTGCTTATGCTTTCACCGGGTTTAATCTTATGCCAGACAAAGGCCGATTTTTCCTGTTCCTTGGGGGAAATTACAGTCAATGAACCCTTTGAAATCTCCGGAATCATGATGCGTTGGCCTGGCTTGATTTTCGTTACATCGTCAAGATTATTAAAGTGGGCGATAGCATCGAATTTCCGAAAATCCCCATAGTATTTTTTGGCAATATAAGACAGATTTTCTCCGGGTTGAATAATGTGGTAGACATAATTTGTTGTTTTTTCGGGTTGCCGGGAGACAAGCATACGGGATGAGGCTTCATGGTCAGGATTGAATTTGAGTGCCGTTAGAAACTGCTTGCGTGCAAGACCGTATTTTCCCTGACGGTGATACTTCATCCCGAGTTTATAGCGCTCTTGGGACATCTGACTGAGCTTTTTTGTTAATTCCGATTTTTTTTGAGCGGCTATGGCGTTTTTAGGGTCTACGGTTAAGGCAAGCTTATAATGCTCTAAAGCTTCAGGTAATTCACCTTTTTTTTCAAACTGACCGGCCTGGGTTAAATATTCGGCGGTTAGCTCAGGATCGGTTTTCATGGTTTTTTGCCCGGCGGGCACACAAGCGCTTATCAAACAGACCGTGAGGATAAGATTTATGAGTCTTCGATACATTTTTTTTTTCATGTTCTCACCTAAGGGGTAAAGGATAAAATGTTTTCAATCTTGATTTGAAGATATTCATATCTTTTTTTAGAACTTGATCTCTGCGAAGCATATATGGATTTGCAAAAAATGGATTTGCGCCTCGCTGGACTGTAACCGCCATTTTGTATCCTGCTTGCCTGACCATGGACATTGATTCAATATTCGCCCTGCCAAAGGGGTAGGCGAAAAAAAGTGTTTCCTGATTGAGTTTTATGTCAATGAGATGTTTGGAGTTGAAAATCTCACGCCGGAGTCTGCGCTTATAGGCCTCGTCACTTTCATTGTCATCTTTTTTTGTCAGATCACTATGTGCTACCGTGTGAGAACCGATGGTAAAACCGTGGGCTTTCAAATCCCTTAATTCATCCCATGAAATGGCTTTATCTGAAACTCCGACAAAATCCGTATATACGAACATAGTGGCCGTGAAACCATACTTTTTCAAAATTGGGAAAGCAATAGTATAAAATGAACGATAGCCGTCATCGCATGTAATCATTACAGCATTTTTGGGAACGAGCTGCCGATGCTCCAGGTAAGCAAGCAAGTCCTCGGGTGTTATGACGCGATATCCGTTCGTTTTCAAAAATTTCATCTGCTGATCGAAAAGGTCTTTAGAGACACACAAAGGCGATTCGCAGTTATTCCCAAAACGGTGATAACATAATATAGGTATAGACTGTACACCTTCTGATGAAATTCCTCCTTTACCTCTCAGCACCAAGGGGATTACAATATATTGACCGGTAACAAAATCATGTTTTTCATTGGCGTCTTCAATAATCCAGGCTTTTTTCGAATCTCCAAAAAATTTTTGGGCCAAAGATGCCGGGCTGTCCTGGGGCAAAAGCCTGTATATGATATAGTCTTCGGATCGAAACGGTTTTGAATGCCCAGATATTAATTCCACCTTGTTGATAGCGACGCATCCATTTAAATACATCAGCAGGGAGCCTAAAATCACGGCAGCCAATTTTTTCAATCTACGATTTTTTTTCAACTTACCTTTCCGAAATAATTTGTGCCGGATTCCATACCCTGCAAAGCCATTGAAAAAAGACTCCGGGGCAACCGCAGTATATCCAGCAATCAAGGTCTACTCTAAGTCTTTTCAATTTGAACGAAATCCCAAATCCTGAATTTATGCCAATACCACAATCGGCTTAGTTGTGCAATATTATTAAAATATTGAACTGTGAAAGATGAAAATTAAAAGATACGCAGGCGGATAAAATTAGCTTGCTATATATTGACAACCTATCTAATTTTATCTTAAAACCACTTTGCGACTGTTTGGGAACATAATTTACTTGCTATTATCATGACAGGCGCAGTTTTTTCGACTCAATTTCCTTTACTAAAATGATCTGAAACCGGGTAGACTGCCGGCAATTTTGGCTTATTGCTATGAATACGCGGATATGAGGAACGATCAGGGGACTATGCTATGACTGTAGACCAAAAAATATCACCTGCCAAGATCTGGCTCAAGCAGATGACGACAACAACTTTTTGTAATTTAAATAGAAATTTGGATCGTATTGAATTCTTAAAGCGAAACAAAAAAAGCCTGTTCATATTGTTTGTTTTTTGGATAATTATCAACATAGCAGGATTATACATTTTAAATTCAACTTCCAGCAATGATCAACAAAAAGCCATTACCTTCGGCGTGACTACTGCAAACCGGCTGGCCGACCAAAGCGGAACTGCTTTGCTTGAAGACGACGTTTTAGATTTAAATCGCATCGTCTCCGAGTACGCTAAGAATTATGGAGCTGTATTTGCCACGGTCCTAAACCATGAGCAAAGGATCAAAGCACACTCGGAACCGGAGAAGATCAACCAGATGTATGAACCTTTAGAAGGCCAAGTCAGACTCGAATCAATTGACAGTGTTATAATATCGAGTGGTGAACTGGCTTCCGGCTCTGCGATTGTAGTTTTCTACAAAGATATAACCTTTAGCTCAGTGGCCATTGGAAGTGCTGTTGTCGGCGTACCCTATGATTCGGTTTTCGGAACAGTTAGCCGTTACCGTTTTTTCAAAGTGCTGATGATGATGGTAAGTACTGCGGGTTTTGTTTTGGGAGGTTTCTTGACGGACCTGAGCCGGAAAAAATCACTTTCAGAACAATCTTCAATGCCGATGACCATCAGTTCAGACGGAAATCAGATCGGCCCATACCGCCTGCGTGAAAAAATCGCCCAAGGTGGTATGGCGGAGCTTTTTCTCTCCGATTATCTTAGAGATGACGGATTCAGGCGTGTTGTGGTTGTCAAGAAAGTTTTGCCAAACCTGGCCGAGAATCAGGATTTTATAAAAATGTTCATTCGGGAGGCGCGTCTGGCCGCTTTGCTTCAGCATCCAAATATTGTTCAGATTTATGATTTTGGCAAAATTCAGAACGTCTATTTCATTTCAATGGAGTTCATTGATGGACTCAACCTTGGGCAGATTATGGCTCACTTGCAAACCGGATTACCCATTCAAATGGCGATTTTTATTATTACCAAAATAAGCTTGGGGCTTGATTATTCCCATAAAAGAAAGGATGATGAAACCGGGAAACTTCTTGGAATTGTTCATCGGGATATCAGTCCGCAGAATATTTTGATATCTTATCGGGGGGAGGTAAAAATCAGCGATTACGGCATCTCCAAAGCCAACACCGAGCCGAACCTGACACAGGCCGGAGTAATTAAAGGTAAGCTATCCTATTTGTCGCCCGAACAAGCCCTTGGAAAGCAGGCGGACCATCAAGCCGACATCTATGCTTTGGGATTGGTTTTTTATGAAATTCTATCAGGTAGCCGACTTTACCATTTTGAAACCGATATTGAAGCGATTCGATCCATTCCGGAGATGGATATCGTGCCGCTTAAGAAGGTGCGGAACGATGTTCCTGATGCGCTGAATGATATTGTAATGAAATGTTTGGAAAAGGATAAAAAACTTCGTTATCTGGACGCTATGATGCTGCATGACGACTTAGTTAAACTAAAAAGCCGGCTTCAGAGTCCATATGATGAATCTAATTTATCTACTTATTTGAGAACGACTTTTGATCATGAATAATATCCAATTTTGGGGAAAAACAGATGTAGGGCTGGTCCGGAAAAACAATGAAGATACGTTTCTTGTTAATCCAGACGCAAAATATTGCCTGGTAGCGGATGGAATGGGCGGCGCCGCCGCCGGTGAAACTGCCAGTCAGATTTTTGCCCAATCCGCAGACGAAATTTTCGCGGGGCAAAGCGCTGCTTCAGAACAAGAAGCAGTCAATCGTGTCCAAAAAACCTTCCGTATGGCCAATGAAAGAATATTAGAGCATGTGGCTGATCATCCGGAGCATGAGGGAATGGGATGTACAGCTGAATTGCTTGTCTTTACAACATTGGGCTTTGTCATAGGCCACATGGGAGACAGCCGGACCTATCGCCTGCGTCAGGGAGTGTTCAAGCAGCTTACAAAAGATCATTCTCTTGTCCAGGATCAGTTAGACCAAGGATTGATAACCAAAGAACAGGCGCGGTCACACAGTATGCGCAATGTGATCCTGCGAGCCGTGGGGGTGCGTCCATCGCTTGCATTGGATACCTTGAGAGGTCCTGTTTATAAGAGCGATCTTTTCTTGTTGTGCTCGGATGGATTAACCGACTTAGTGGATGACGATACCATTTGCACGATGCTGAGCCAAAATAGCGATATGGAAAATAACATTTCAAACCTTGTAGAACTGGCAAAAAAAGCCGGCGGAAAAGATAATATCACTATCGTAATTGCACAGATATATGGAACTTCATAATGGTGATTTACCTGGAATGAAGATCTATTCTATTATACCTGCTTGGGCTGATACCGGTGGCCAAAACCTTTTTGAGGGCATCGCCTAAACTTACGATCAAGTATGTTATTTGACTGGTTGCAAGTTTTTTGATTCAAAAAAACGGCAAAAGCCGATTGCGAATCATCAATTTATTAAAAAGTAGTATTTTCTGAACACTCAATTTAAAAATTTAGACGGTCTGACGTGAAACACTTAACACAGTCGTAGAAATTAGAAAAACGTATCTATCCACAAGGATTTTTCTCAAATTGCAGGGCTATCACTTGAATATGCTACGGTTGGCGGAACTGGCGCATGTTTACCATGGTATAGGCCAGCAATTTGAAGGTAAAATGCCGGGATTGAATTTTCTCAAAACGAAACAGTAACCGTTTAAACTTATCCTTCCAGGCAAATGCCCTTTCCACCATTATGCGAAGCATGAACAGCTTGATCAAACAGTCTTTTCGATGCCACGTTTGGCGTTCTTGCGGTTGCGCTTGTTTCCGGTTCTTTTTCGAATCAAACACACCATCAAGATTAAATATCGCCCCCTTTAACGGGAAGCCATGGGTACGAGCGATCTGGAAAAGATTATCAAGGCTATCGGGCAAAAGGATGCAATTATTTCTGGGTAGTGCTCCATACGTAAGGATGGCGTAAATATTTGTATACATAGGATATTTGGCCATATTTATGCCAGTTGATTTCAATAAGATAAATTGCCAAACAAAGTGTTCGAGCCCTTTATCTATAAGGGTTTCATAAAGGGTTTCATAAATTCTAACTCGGTTAAAAAGTAAAAAATATGCGATCATGAAAAAGACATATATCTTCTAACCCACTAATATTTTATTATTTTTCATCCTTACATTCGGAGCACTACCATTGCGCAAACTCATTTTCGTTGAGTTGAACCGGAATCTTTGTATTTACTGGCTTTGCGGCAGAATGTGTCATCGGAGCATCCTTTTTCACCGGTTCATTTTACGAACCGTAAAAAAACACATAGCTGCCATATTTTCATAACAATACATCGAACAAATAAATTTGCAGTCAGTTAAAAAAAATTATTCACCGGTTAAACTGCCGGTGTCTCCGCGTCCCTCGATGACATCAACTATTCTTTGGCCTAGATAGGGGGCGACACTACTTGCAAACGAAGCGTTTGGATGAGAATCCGAGCTGCTTTGCGCATTGCTTACCGGCAGGTAAATATTGCTGCCGATCTCCAACTCCCTGAAATCCCACACATAGATGTTGTCCCCCCAATCGTCCCATTCGGTGGTGACCCAGTCATAAAAGGCATTAGAGCGCTGCGCGGTTACCGCATCCGTTTGACTTTCAACGATAGCCGGTCCTGTCCATACGATGAAACGGGTGCCGGGATAACTGCGCATCTTAATTCTTAATGCTTCGTATTGAAGAATGTAATTAGCTCTTGTCTGCTCACTGGATGAGACTGAGGCTGGTCCATTATCCGCGATCATATTGCTTGCTGTAAAACAATGTTTCCAAACGATGACATCATACTCGCTGGTCAAGGATTCCAAATTAGTCTGAGATAAGTAGGGATCATAATTATCGTGATTGACCCAAATATTCCAATAATCATACGGGTAATTATCCGTACCGTAACCAGTTCCCGAGGGATAGTCCCGTTCTGTTATAGAATAACTGGTTGAATGGTTTGAATTATAATTGGCAATCCAGGCTTGAACGCCGCCGTCATAGACTTGTTGGCCAACGCTGCGATGAAGAAAAATAACATTGGCGTCTTCATCCATTGAAGCAGTTAAGCTTAAGCTACTGCCGCTGCCTAAATCACCGCTGCATGATAGAATGAAAATCAAAATCATAATAGAAAAGATTAGAAAATCGGCAAATTTGGTAGTTTTATTCATGGTGTGCCACCCCTCATTTCATATTACGAATTCAACCCAAATTTAAAAGCAAAGTGGGGACAATGTAACACAATATGACCGACAAGCAAATAAAAGAAAAAGAAAACGGTATTGATTCAACTTAATTGCCTTATTTTAATGATAAAATTTGACTTTAAGGAGAATATAATATAAGCACTGACAAGAAAAGCCTTGAAATAAATTTAACTTTTACCTGTCCGCAACAGCCCAGGGTAGACACTGGTTTTCAGGAGTAATAAATGAAAACATTTGAAAAAATTAAAGAACTCTTATTGGCGAATTCAATTGAATTTCTTGAACTGAGTCATATTCAAACGTTTACCTCACAGGAGTCGGCCCGGATAAGGGGGGAAGATATAAAAATCGGCGGAAAAGCGATTCTGATCAAAGTAGATAATACTTTCAAATTATTTGTATTAAGTGCTGAGTTGACTATCGATTCGAAAAAAATCAGACAGCATTTCAAGGCAAAAAAAGTTCGTTTTGCAACTCAGAGCGAATTGATAAAAATGACCGGTTTGCCAAAAGGCGCCGCTCCGCCTTTTGGATATCCAATCCTTGCCTTTGAACTTAATATCGATCCATCAATACTGCATAATGAAAAAATAGCATTTAATGCCGGAAGTTTAACTCATTCAATCATTATGAAACGGCAAGACTATATCCGGATTGCTAATGGCGATGTGTTTTCTTTTTCCAAAGCCGGAAAGCACAGGGGCTGATAAAACATTAAGCTGGTAGATTTTTTCATTTTCAAGGCGTACCAAAGTTTGCATATTTGTCGTATTCGCAGCTTTGGCACAACTTAATCAGATGCAAAAAAGACAAACAAGATGTTATTTGTTAAGATTTTATATTTGTTGAGAAATATAGCCTAAGGCGATTGGCGGACTAAACGGCGAACGCAAACTGTTCATTGTGGGATAGGATGATGTTTAACCCGGTCCGGAAATTTAGTACGAACAAACTTTTTTCAGTATTTTTTTATTATTTTTTCAATGTTTTGTAGCGTTTGATCAAACGTGTAGATTTGTCCGCCGTATTTTTTTTGAAATGCCTCGGCTTCAAGGCGTTTCGCAAATGAAATGGTGCTGGGAACACAGCAGGGAATGTTTCCGCCGCCTGTCACATAAAAAGCTGTTTTTGCGTCAATATCTTTATTTGACGGCCAGTCACGTATTTGTGCCCTCTCATACCGGCCCTTGAGCTTATGGAGCATAAATAATCCGCAGCGGGCGCAACAGGTGATAATTTTTTTTTTCCTTTTAGTCACAATGCTGAACCTGGTATTTTCATGCCCGGCTAAAGGTACCGTGCACATTGCGCACCGCTGGTTCGTCTTTGTTTTTTTTTCTACCATTTCCAAAGCCTCCGGAGAAAAGGTTTTAATGTACATGAGGCTGAGTATGAACATCATTGCAAAAATAGCGGCCCATTTTTGTTTCCAAAGTTTATTTTTCACGTATTACTCCTTGACTTTGCGGGTTATTTGTTGATTTATTCCTTTTACCGCACTTTCTGACTGCTCAATTGTTTTCATTTGTTTTCATCTTGCCAAAACGTAAATAACCGCCTTGAACAAATTCGTTTTCCGTTCAATCTTCAGTTCTTATCAAAACTTTGCGCATTTGCATTGCAGGCCGGGGCCAGAATTTAGGATCTCATGGTTTTGAATCAATAAAAAAGGAGGTAACATCATGACCAAGAAACTGACCAACAATGTTGGCGCTCCTGTCGCCGATAATCAGAACGTGCTGACCGCGGGGCCACGCGGTCCGATGCTGCTTCAGGATGTATGGTTTTTGGAAAAGCTGGCTCATTTCGACCGCGAGGTGATTCCTGAGCGCCGCATGCATGCCAAAGGCTCCGGAGCGTTTGGAGCCTTTACTGTAACCCATGATATCACCGAATACACCAAGGCGAAGATTTTTTCCAAAGTAGGCAAAAAAACAGAACTTTTTGTGCGTTTTTCAACAGTGGCCGGTGAGCGCGGTGCTGCCGATGCCGAACGCGATATCCGCGGTTTTGCAATCAAATTTTACACCGAGGAAGGTAATTGGGATCTGGTGGGCAACAACACCCCGGTGTTTTTCCTGAAAGATCCTTTAAAATTTCCCGATCTCAATCATGCCGTAAAACGGGACCCTAAAACCAATATGCGCAGCGATCTCAACAACTGGGATTTCTGGACCAGCCTTCCCGAGGCTCTTCACCAGATTACCATCACCATGAGCGAACGGGGCATCCCTTATTCCTACCGCCACATGAACGGATACGGCAGCCACACATTCAGCCTGATCAACGCGGATAACGAACGCTTTTGGGTGAAATTTCATTTAAAAACACAGCAGGGAATCAAGAATCTCTCTGACGAGCAGGCCGAGACAATCATTGGAAAGGATCGTGAAAGCCACCAGCGCGATCTTTTCGAAAGTATTGAAAAAGGCGAATTTCCTAAATGGGACCTGAAAATTCAGGTGGCGCCGGAAAAAGATACCTCAAAATTCGCTTTCAACCCCTTTGATCTGACCAAGGTCTGGCCCCACAAAGACTACCCGCTCACAGATGTGGGTGTGCTTGAGTTGAACAAAAACCCCGAGAACTATTTTGCACAGGTTGAGCAAGCGGCGTTTAATCCGGCTAATATCGTGCCCGGTATCGGGTTTTCACCTGACAAAATGCTTCAGGGGCGGCTTTTTTCTTATGGTGACGCCCAGCGTTACCGCCTTGGTGTTAACCATCACCTGATTCCTGTTAACCAGGCCCGCTGCCCGGTTCACGGCTACCACCGCGACGGGGTCATGCGCGTGGACACTAACTACGGCGGTACCCTTGGCTATGAACCCAATAGCTATGAACAATGGCGTGAGCAGCCCGAGTTTTGCGAGCCTGAGCTGAAAATCGAAGATTCGGCCGCACATTGGAATCACCGCGAGGATAATGACGATTATTACACGCAACCCGGAAATTTGTTCCGTCTGATGAATTCCGCACAGCAAAAGGTGCTCTTTGAAAATACCGCCCGGGCTATGGGGGATGCGCCCATGCAGATCAAGATTCGCCACATCAGAAATTGTCTCAAGGCCGATCCTGAATATGGTAAAGCCGTTGCGGCTGCGCTGGCGATTCCCATGAGCGAAGCGCCGGTAAATATGTAATGATCTTGGAAGCTGTAAATATTCCACTCTTGCTTGTCTTGATCTATATGGCCTTTTGAATCCGCTTTCTTGTGTTGCTCTACTGGGCAACGACTTTGAATATGCACCCTTTGATGCGCCATTAAAACGAATCCAAATCTAAGCGCAACACTACATTTGCAGCTTCCAGGCCCTGGCGCTCCGGTTTGATTACCTGGCGTCCATCCATAATTTGCTTATTTACCTGATATCTTAAGGCGATTGGCGGAAAAAAACATAACATCTTAACTGATACCATATTGGGCTTTGATTTTTTTTCGCCTTCAAAGCATGCCAAAGTTTGCATACTTAACGTATTCGCACCTTTGGCCATAACACACAAGACGGGAAAAAGACATGCAAGATGGTATATGCTTTAACACAAATCGTTTTAGACTGTTAACACCTTACCTTCGTAATTCAGTATGTTCCGGATGGTTTTGGCCAGTTCCAGCAAAACGGTGCAAAGCCGGTTGAATCTCTAGAGCTGACAGGGCCCAAACCGCAAAGGTTCTGCCTTTACTCTATCGATAGGGTTTATTGAGAGTTTAGCCTATCAAAGGCATGAACCGATTCAATTTCCTTATAAACGGCATCAAGCAAAACAGGCATAGATTTATGCACTCGGGGCGATAGTTGAGTTCCCCATCCGATAATATCGGGTTCAACCCCAAAAACAACCGTCTCTAATGGAGTGCTGCGCTTAGCGATTACCAGCATGCGAAAAATATCGAAACCATGCATGGAATACATCCGGTCCGGCCCGATGACGCTATCTAATGCAACACGATAAACAGTGCCTGGTTTGCCACTGGCTTTCATGGCATCGATGACGATGAGCCGCTTTGAATTTTCCATGGCCGGTAAAGCATCGAGAAAGGCCGTGCCGATACTGAGCACTTTAATGCCTTTGGGCAAAGTTGTCCGGCTCAGTTCGCGGACAGCATGAACACCTACGCCTTCATCCCTTAAAAGCAGATTCCCTGTACCCAGGATAAGAGTATGTACATGTGCTTTGATATTTTTGGCCGTCTTTAACACGGTTTGCCTCCAGTATGAATGGTTTATAATTTGGCGCATGGTGTGTAGCGGGTCTTATGAACCTGAAAGCGGCAAAACACCTGTTGCCTGTCCTGCATCGACGAAATAGCCGCTGTGCCGGTGCACACGAAACAGCAAATAATAATGGTAAAGGCGCAGGAAGGCATTCTCAAACCAACGGCGTTTTTGCCGGTAAGCTTTTGCTTTTTTGTTTGTTTTACGCCCGCGCATGAAAAAAATATTTTAAAAAATGAAATATAGAAACTGAATGATATACAGCAGCGAGTTTATTGAAATAAATCTTACGTGTCAATAACAAATTTTATCGGCTATTGCTTGTTGGTCGGAGGCGAGGTAAATCAATCTTTTCTTTAAGTACAAATGGTAAAGGCGCATGTTGTGTTTCAGGGTCTTATTTCAAAGCACCTCAATTGCGGAATGCAATAAGGCTTTTGCTCGTTTACCCACATTATGAACATACTCAAAAAATCTGGGATAAAAAGGAAGTTTTTCCTGAAAGATGCCACGATGTGGACGTAGCCAGCTTCTTAGGCGATTTGCAGTTAAAGAATATACCATCTTGTATGTCTTTTTTCCCGTCTTCTGCGTTATGCCAAAGGTGCGAATACGTTAAGTATGCAAACTGATCATCAATCTTTGGCGCGCCTTGAATACGAAAAAAAATCGAAGCTCAATCTGGTAT